>MHDY01000048.1:1836-7080 GCA_001803705.1 Nitrospirae bacterium GWC2_56_14
GATTTTTTAAAAGCGATAGAGACCGTGGCGGAGGAGGACCATTCAATGCCGTTCATCTGCTTCGCAAGGGTCCCATCGAAGCCCTTGACCATCTCCGCTGCATCATAGGCAGCCGCTCCGATCATGACAAAATCGGCATCCAGTGACTTGCCGTTCTCAAGGACAACCGTATAACCCTTTCCCCTCGGCTCGACGGTCTTGACCCCGGCCCCGAGCCTGATGGAGTCCTTGCCGATGTATTCAACGCACGCCTCTGACAGGGTCTGCATGCCGTTCTTGAAGCTCATGAAATAGGTCATCTTCGGCGCGCCAGGTTTGGGCGGAGGTCCGGAGAGCGTTGCGTGGGGCCGGCTCTTCATGGCGGAGATCATGCCGTGGATGAGGCTGCCGCTTTTCTGCTCCATCTGGACAAAGCGCGGGAAGGTGGCGAGCACGCTCATGTTGTCGGGGTTCGAGGTATGGATGCCGGCAACAAGGGGTTCGGCGATCTTTTCCAGGCATTCCCGACCGAGGCGGCGCGTGACAAAGGACGCAAGACTTTCGTCATCCGTGTTCTTGCGCTTCGGCATGAAGATCTCCAGGCCCATGCGCATCTTGCCGGGCCAGGAGATGAGGCTTGATTTCGCCATGGGCATGAACATGGTCGGCACCATGAGCATCACGCCTTCAGGCAGGGAGTGGAGCTTCTTCCGGGAATAGATGAAGGTCCCCTTGTGCTCGTCGTTCGACGGCAGCATCTCCGGCTCCAGGCCGAGGTGCCGCGCGAGGTTGACGCTCCAGACCTTTTCCGGCAGAAAGCTGTCGGGCCCGGCTTCGATCAGGAACTGTCCCTGTTTTTCCGTAAGGATCTTGCCGCCGATCCGGTTGTTCTTTTCGAGCAGCAGCACCTCAACGGTCTTGCCATGTGCCTTGGCTCCGGCCTTCAAGTGCACCGCAGCTGCCAGACCGGCGATGCCGCCGCCTATAACGATTATTTTGGGCATGTTGGACACCTCTTTAGGAATAAAATTCTACTTAAAACGGCAAGAGTATTTCTCGCAAAGGACGCTAAGCTCGCAAAGAAAAGCAAATCCTACGGGTTAACAACCAGAACTTAACGATTTCCTTTGCGTCCTTTGCGGGCTTTGCGAGAGACGCCTTTTGATTCGACTTATCAGGGTTAGGAGTTAATGGAGCTACCATGGCAACTGAAGCACGGACGGAACACTTAAATTCAGTTTCTTCGTAATAGATTATAGCGCTTTTTTTACCACGTCCGCCAACGCTCTGATGAAAAGCAGCGAAGTGTTGAGCGATTGGGCACGTTCAAATGAGATCCCAAGGCTTGCGGCATGCTTCCGGTGAACGATGTCGATATCGTACAGGGTCTCCATGTGGTCGCAAGTGAAGCCGATGGGAACTTCAAGGACCGCCTTGTGGCCTTCTTGCGCGAGTTTGTCCAGGGTCGGCTCCACCTCGGGTTCGATCCAGGGTTCGGTCGCGCGCGCCCCCTTGCTCTGCCAGGCAATGCGCCATTCCCGGACCCCTGATTTTGCAGCGACCAGCCCGACGGTCTCCTCGATCTGCTTTTTATAGGGATCTCCGGCAGTAATATAGCGGACTGGGATGCTGTGGCTGGTGAAGATAACGATGACGCTATTACGTGTTGCTGCCGGGAACATTGCGAGCCCGGCAATTACTTTTTCGACCCAGGCGTCGATGAAGAGAGGATTGTTATGCCAGCTGGGGATGAAGAGGGGGCAGGTCCCACCGCTTCCTAATCCATCGCACGCGTTTTTATAAGCACCCGTTGTTACCTCTGTTGAGAAGGGGGACATGGAAAGGGCGATAACGCGCTGTGCGCCATCAGTGATGGCCTTATCAAACGATTCGGCGACGGTCGGGTTTGAGTACCGGAAACCCTCGTAGGCGCGAAAGCCGCTGCCCAGTTGTTTTTTCAGGGCATGAGCTTGCGCTTGAACAAGCTCGGGCAGCGGGGACTTGCCGCCGATCAATTTATAGCGTTCGATCACTGCCGAAACAACCGGAGGAGGGGCCGGCCGGCCCATGAAAGCGGCTATAAACGGGCCGACCTCGTCAAGCGACCGAGGCCCGCCCAGGGCGATAAGTATGATGGCTGTTTGGTTGGACATGGGAAGTCAGGGTACAGGGTTCGGGGTCCTGGAAATTCCTTAAGCCTGGACCCTGGCTACTGGACCCTGACCCCTGCCACTACCCTATCTTTTACTCATTTCATGCGTCGCATTGATGAACTCTGCGGCATGGTCGAGCGCGGTCTGCTGCAGGATGCCGTGGCCCAGGTTCATGATATGACCGTTCCTGCCTGCTGCGCGGTCGAGGATCTCTTTAGTACGCTTCCGGATGAACTCTTTTGTTCCGAAGAGGCTGATGGGGTCGATGTTGCCCTGCACGCCCTTGTTGTGCCCAACGCGGTTCCAGGCCTCATCAAGGTTGCAGCGCCAGTCGAGTCCGATCACGTCGCCGCCTGCCTCGGACACCATTTCGAGGAGGTGTGTCGCGCCATTGGCGAAGTGGATGAGCGGCACGGTTTTTTTGATGCCGGCGATCACATTCTTCTGGTGGGGCAGCACGAACTCGCGGTAGTCGGCCGGTCCGAGGGCGCCGACCCAGGAGTCGAAGAGCTGGACGACCTGGACGCCGGCGTCGATCTGGGCATCCATATAATTGATGATGACCGCGGTGAGATGCTCCATAAGCTTGTGCCAGGCCTTCGGTTCAGCGAACATCATGGCCTTGGCATGCTCGTAGTTTCGCGATCCGCCGCCTTCGATCATGTACGAGGCGAGGGTGAAGGGTGCGCCGGAAAAGCCGATGAGCGGCACCTTGCCGTTCAGCTCCTTCAGCACCATCTTGATGGCGGTCATGAGGTAGTCGATGGACTTTGCCGAATCGATCAGTTTGAGTTTCTCCACATCCGCCAGGGTGCGCACGGGGTTATGGATCACCGGTCCTTCGCCCTTGGCAAACTCGAGGTCGATGCCCATGGGTTCGAGCGGCAGCAAAATGTCGGCGAAGATGATGGCGGCATCGATCTCGAAGCGTCGTACCGGCTGGACCGTTACTTCGGCCGCAAGCTCCGGAGTTTTACACATTTCGAGGAAGGTATGCTTTGCCCGGATCTCGCGGTACTCCGGCAGATAGCGGCCTGCCTGGCGCATCATCCATACGGGGGTGCAGTCAACGGGTTCGCGTCTGCATGCCTTTAAAAACCTGTCTGCTCTGGACATCGGTGGTCTCCTCTACTGGCGGGAAAAGTAAGTATGCCGTTGCTGCAAGGCCACATAATAGTATTTTATCAGGTAAAACTCAAGGGATTTTTGTGGTTCCGGGGCAGCGGAAGGGGCTAATCCTTCCTCCGGAACGACAACGCCGCGAGGGAAAGCATGACCACAGAAACTGCGGCCACGATCAGCAGATCAACCGCCAGGGGAAATTCCGGCCCCAGCGGGGGAGTGCCGTTTTTGAGCAGCATGTGCTTAAAGGCGTCGATGCCGTAGGTGAGCGGATTGATATGCGTCAAATGCCGGAGCGCAGGCGGCATGGACGAGACCGGATACATGGCCCCGGACAGGAAGAACATGGGCATGACGAGAAAGTTCATGATGATGTTAAAGCCGTCGAACGAAGTGAGCCGCGCGGCAATGAGGATCCCCATGGAAGTGATGCAGAACGAGACGAGGATCGAAACTGCCGTGACCTCCATGAACTGCATGAGCGTGAGGTGAATGCCGAGAAAGGGGGTGAGGACGAGGATGATGATCGCCTGGGCCACCGATAGCAACGTGCCCGAGAGCGCCTTGCCGATGACGATCGAGAGCCTCGATATGGGGGCCACGAGCATTTCCTTCATGAAGCCGAACTCCCGGTCCCAGACGATCGAGATGGACGAGAAGATCGAAGAAAAGAGGATGGTCATGCCGATCATGCCCGGAAAAATGAACTGAAGATAGGAAAACCCCGCCTGGGGCCTGATGAGCGAGTTCATGCCGTTGCCGACCACGAAAAGCCAGAGCACGGGCCGGGCCAGGGTGCCGAGGAGCCGGCTTTTTTCGCGGAAGAACTTTTTGAACTCCCGCAAACAGATGACGTAAACAGGCCTCCACTGGATCATCGCTGGGCCCTCCGGTGGCTGCGGACGAACTCGCGCGTGACCTCTTTGTTGTCCCGGGGCCCTTCGTCCCTGATGGTCCTGCCCGTAAGCCTGAGAAAGACATCGTTCAAGGTCGGCTTCTTGAGCCCCACGGACAGGGTCGTCACCGATAATCCATGGATCAGCCTGGGAATGAGCTCATCGCCTTTTTCAGCTTCCAGCGAGAGGGCCCCGTTCTCTACCCGGGCTTCCACGCCAAAGGTTTTCTGAAGCTCCATTCGAGCGAGCTCATTGTCCGAGGTCACGAGCGTGATGACGTCGCCGTGCACCATCTCCTTGAGCCGGCCAGGCGTGTCCATGGCAATGATCCTGCCGTGGTCCATGATGGCGATGCGGTCGCAGTTCTCCGCTTCCTCCATATAGTGCGTGGTCATGAACACAGTGATCTTTTCTTTTTTTCTGAGCGTATTAATGAAGTCCCAGATAGTGTTCCGCGTCTGCGGGTCCAGGCCGATGGTCGGTTCATCCAGGAACAGCACGCGCGGATAATGGAGGAGCCCCCGGGCGATCTCGAGCCTGCGCTTCATGCCGCCCGAGAAATTCTTGATGAGGTCGTGCTTCCGGCTCTGGAGCTCGACCACGTTCAGCATCTCGTCGATCCGGCGCTCCGTAAGCGCACGGTCGAGATTATAGAGATACGCGTGGAACTTCAGGTTCTCGTACGCCGTGAGTCCGGTATCGAGGGTCGTGTCCTGAAAGATGATGCCGATGGCGGTCCGGACCTCATCAGGGTTTTGGGCGCAATCGTTTCCCGCGATCGAGGCAGCGCCGGCCGTTGACGACAGGAGCGTGCAGAGGATGTTGATCGTCGTGGTCTTGCCTGCGCCGTTCGGTCCGAGAAATCCGAAGACCTCGCCTTCGTTCACGGAAAAGGAGATGTCGTCGACGGCAGTGAGGGTTTTGAATGTTTTAGTTAGGTTGTTAACAGTAATGATGGACATGATTTATGTGATTATAGCTCGTAGTTTGGAGCTCGTAGTTCGTAGTCACTCCGAACTCCCAACTCAAAACTCCCAACTGGTGTAGCTCACCACTCCATCCTATCCTTCGGCACATACCACTTGATGAAATTA
>MHDY01000048.1:7103-7369 GCA_001803705.1 Nitrospirae bacterium GWC2_56_14
GTTTGTGCACGATGGGTGTTGCGTCCGGCACGTAGAGGAACGCATAGGGCTGCTCTTCGGCCAGGATCTCATGGACCCGGTAGTATATCTTTTTGCGCTTTTCAACGTCAAAGGTGCGGCGGCCTTGTATGAGAAGCCGGTCTACTTCAGCATTTTTGTAACTGATGAAATTGTATTCGCCTTTTTTCGTCTTGCTCGAGTGCCAGATGTCGTAGAGGTCCGGATCGCGGCTCATGCTCCAGCCGAGGATCATGGCGTCAAAGGAC
>MHDY01000049.1:0-2002 GCA_001803705.1 Nitrospirae bacterium GWC2_56_14
TTCATCTCGGCAATGAGTTCCTCCCAGTGAGCACGATCGACAAGGTAAGGGCGCTGCTTGATGTGGGTCGCTCCTATGAAATTCTTCCCGCTCGAACCACCTCCGGGTTTGTGGTTATGGGATGAGGGGCGTCGGATACCACGTTCGGCTTTACCAGGACCGATTTCCCCTTTATCCCGATCTTCCCCAGTCCACCGACGAGTGCCACAGCTTCCCGTACCATTTCGTAAGGATTGGTACCCCGAACGACCGCGACAAGAGCTTTGCCATCTTCCGTAAATGGATCAGGATCCCCGGGAACGGGGCTCTCCTTTTTGGCCGGGGAAAGAAAAAGCTTTATGACCGGCCGCCACTTGAAAAACATGACAAGCAAAAACAGCGTGCCGAGAAGGGCAAAGATGCGGCGTCTTGATATTTCCATACGAAACCCTCACGAGATATTCGGTCATGTATATTGTACCCTTCATTTTTCTTCTGCCGAGCCGCGCTTAACCAAAGGAGTACTTTATGCACAACCTGATAGACTTGAACAGGAGATGCTATGGATCGTAACCAAGCTCGAAGGGGAAAATGAGGACGAATGCCTGACAGCGGCGAATTCTTTAACCTCTACAACCATAACTTCATTCGTGTCGCGGTGGCCATCCCGGAGGTACGGGTAGCAGACCCCGACTTTAACGGGAACCGTACCGTCGCCTTAATGGAAAAGGCTGCCGAGGCGAAGGCCTGCATCGTGGTGTTTCCCGAACTCGGGCTCTCAGCGTACAGCTGTGACGACCTTTTTCATCAGGAAGCGCTGCTCCAGGGATGCCGATCAGCACTGGGAGGCGTGCTCGCCGCTACGGGATACCTTCCGCTGATCGGCCTGGTGGGCATGCCGCTTCAGATCGACAGCCTCCTTTTCAACTGTGCAGTCGTCATCCAAAGCGGCCGGATACTCGGAATCATCCCGAAGTCCTACCTTCCGACATACCGGGAGTTCTACGAACTGCGCCAATTCACTCCGGCCGACTGCGCAGTCCGGCAGGAGATCGATCTGCTGGGTCAGCACCGTATCCCCTTTGGAAACCGCCTGCTGTTCCGCGCCGACGATCATCCCTTTTTTGTCTTCGCCGTCGAGATCTGCGAGGACGTCTGGTCACCCATCCCACCCTCCTCTGCCGCCGCCCTGGCAGGAGCGACCGTGCTCTTCAATCTCTCGGCATCGAATGTCACGGTGAAAAAGGATGAATACCGCAGGCAGCTGGTCGGCAACCAGTCCGCCCGCTGCATTGCCGCCTATGTCTACTGTGCCGCCGGCGCGGGAGAATCGACGACTGATCTGGCGTGGGACAGCCACGGGCTCATCTATGAAAACGGCATGTGGGTGGCAGAATCGAAGCGCTTCTCGTATGACGAGCAGATTGTCACAGGGGATATCGATCTGGAGCGTCTGGCCCAGGAGCGAATGCGCATGAACAGCTTCAGCCAGACCGTTCGAACCTGCAAACAAGAACTCTCCAGCTTCCGGACGGTGCCCTTCAAAGCGGAGCTCCCGAATGAGAGGCACCTTTTCCTCGACCGGGTGTACGAGCGCTTCCCGTTTGTGCCAAGCGACCCCGGCAGACAGGAGGAGCGGTGCCATGAAGTATACGAAATCCAGGTGCAGGGGCTGGTGAAGCGGCTGCACTCATCCGGGACCGACCGTGTGATCATAGGGATTTCCGGAGGACTGGATTCTACCCAGGCTCTTATCGTTTGTGCGCGGGCAATGGACGTCATGAACCATCCCCGAATCAACATAATTGCCTGCAGCATGCCCGGCTTTGCCACCGGGGAGCGGACACGGGATCAGGCACGTCGCCTGATGGAAGCTCTGGGGTGTACACCCTTGGAAATCGATATCCGGCCAAGCTGCATGCAGATGCTCAAAGATATCTGCCATCCCTATGCTGCCGGGGAACCGGTGTATGACCACACGTTCGAGAACGTTCAGGCAGGGGAGCGGACGAGCCATCTGTTC
>MHDY01000049.1:2040-6106 GCA_001803705.1 Nitrospirae bacterium GWC2_56_14
GAGCGACTTGAGCGAGCTGGCGCTCGGGTGGTGTACCTATGGCGTGGGGGACCACATGGCCCATTACCATGTGAACGCGAGTGTACCAAAAACACTGATCCAGTTCCTCATTCGCTGGGCGGCGAAAACAGAGCAATTGGGACCGGAAGCAAGCGCGGTACTTGACGACGTGCTACAGACCGAGATCAGTCCGGAGCTCGTACCGGGAAAAGAGGGGGATCAGCCGACACAGCTTTCAGAGGACGTGATAGGACCTTACGAGTTGCAGGACTTCACTCTTTATCACACCCTTCGCTTCGGTTTTGCTCCACCGAAAGTAGCATTTCTCGCCTGGAACGCATGGCGCGACAGCTCGCGGGGCATGTGGCCAGGAATCCCTGATAATCGCCGCAATCAGTATGGCATTGGCCAGATCCGGCACTGGCTAAGGATATTCGTCAGAAGGTTTTTCAAGGAAAGCCAGTTCAAGCGAAGCTGCATCGCGAATGCCCCTAAGGTCGGATCCGGAGGTTCCCTTTCACCGCGCGGCGATTGGCGTGCGCCGAGCGATGGCGAGATGACGGCGTGGCATGAAACGCTTGGGCGGATACCGGAACATGGCCCGGAGGCATGACATCAAAGTGAGCGTGGTTACGGGGCATCTTCTTAATTGTATGTAGTCATAACAGTACCTCCAGTCTTTTGAGAAATGAGGCGTTTTTACCAATGAACACTCTTAAAGATGCAGATGCTACATCATTGAATACCTTGAATCTCGACACTTCATGCACTGAAGTGCGGCTGGTAAAGGACCCTGGCGAGATGTTTGAATACCTGTTTCAACTTGATGCCGAGGAACGAAAACAAGTTAAAGTTTGTGGTGAACTCTCTAACACAGTCATTGGAGAAGCAGTGAATGGCCCTCTCCTGCTTTTCAGGGATGGTCAGGATGTAAAAATCGAAAAGAATGCAGGTTCTGTCATTGTTAAAGTTCCTGCGACTTTCTCGTTCGATGAATTAGTAAATATAGCATGTGAGGAAGGCATATCAGGGGTCGAGATGCTGTCGGGAATTCCCGGCACTGTAGGGGCTGCTGTCGTACAAAATATTGCTGCATATGGCCAGAAAATATCTGACGTATTCTTTTCTGCCCGTGCCTTCGATATAGCTACAGGCACAATTCTCAATCTGAATGCAGATGATCTTCGGTTCTCCTATAGATCCAGTGTCTTGAAACCACGGGACAGCTACACCCCTGACAAGATACTTCTGGATGTTACCTTGAAATGCGGCTCTCCCGAGAAGCTTCAAGAAATACAACACACAGAGATCCTCGCCATGCACCGGGAGTACGGCCGGCAGTTGGACCATCTTGTTGACAGGCGGACAACCGTACTTCAGGTCAGGGAACGAAAAGGGATGGTCGTGGGAGGTGCGAATTGGCTGCCAACGGCCGGCAGCTATTTTCTGAGCCCGGTTCTGCCGAAAGAAATAGCGTTGAATCTGGCAAAACAGATACGGGGACAAAATTTTGCCGACAGTTTTCTCACCTGGTACCAACCTGATGCCACCACAACCAGGTTCCCGGCAGCACTTGTGATGCGGGCTTCCGGCTTTATGAATGGGGATAGCTGGGGCAACGTGGGGTTGAGCCCCCACCATATCCTCGCGATCTGCACCTATCCGGGAGCCACCGGTTCAGACGTTGTTGCCCTGAGTGACCTGATCAGAGCGCAGGTAACCGAGCGGCTTGGCATTGCACTGGAGCCTGAGGTGCGGTTGCTGGGGAATTTCACGCACAAGGACAATGAAAAACTGCGAAGGAAGTTTGTCCCAGGAGTTGGCGAGCCGGAATGGGCACTCGGGTTGGGAAATCCTGAAGGGACAAGGAGACTCGTCCCATAGTAGTGGTCGTGCATCTCCAAGTGCTGGCTTGACAAGGGATACAGACGCGCTAGACATATAATGACAGTCCTCACCGACACCCTTTCCACGAAAGATGCGACGGGTATTGGCAGCCATATAACAGCTCAAGGAGAAAAATCATGAAAAACATTGCAGCAGGCTTAATTGCATCGTCTGCGCTGCTCCTGGCACTTGTCGGTTGCGGAGGCGGAGGGAGTGCTCCGGCGCCGTCCGTATCCGGGGTTGCGGCTACGGGAGCGCCCCTGAGCGGCACCGCCTATCTCAAGGATGCGGCGGGCAATCCGGAAATGAGCACGACAATCAACGGGCAGAACGGGGCATTCTCCTTCAATGTCAGCGGCAAGACCGCGCCCTACATGTTGAGGGCGGGCTCGCTGTACTCCATGAGCGGAGGACCGGGCACGGCAAACATCAACCCATTGTCGAATCTGATGGTGGCTGAGATGGGCGGCTTCACCAACATGTCGTCCATGAACAGCTTCTACAGGAATCCTTCGCCGACCACGATGAACACCATGTTCGCCAACATGAGCACCGCGAGACTGCACTTGCGCCAGACCATGGCACCGTTGATGAACGCTTACGGCATCAGCAACGCCGATCCGATAGCGGGGCCGTTCAGCATCGGGCAAGGCATGGACAGGATGTTCGACGACGTCAAGATGGGGATCGACCAGAACGGCAATGTCACCATGATGTACGTCAGCGGCACCCAGGTCTACTCGGGACCGATGGGGAACATGCCCGGAGGTACCATGATGTCGAATAACATCATGACCCCAGGTGCGCCTGTTGCGAGCGCCATCACCATTACGCCAATCGTTGCAAAGATCCAGGCTGGCGGTACGCAGCAATTCACCGCGAGCGTCCCGGTAACCTGGTCGGTTATCAGCACGAATGGCGGAAGCATATCTGCCGACGGGCTGTATACCGCCCCGGTTCGTCAGGGGATGTATCTGGTCAAGGGCACCGGCATCGCCGATCCGACACAATCTTCGACGGCGACAGTCATGGTGGGAAGTATGGGAATGATGATGTGATTAGAAGGGTGAGGTGGACCCGCCGGGGAAGCGGGTCCACCTCCTACTGTGAATATCGTCTCCCGTTTGCCCTCCCACGGCACCTCGCTATACTATATGAAAGCAGGAGAATAATCGGTGCAAAGCGCTTAAAATACTGCCTCTGAAACCCCATGGGCCAAGAAGAGGCAGATGTACTCTAAATGCTACGCGTAGAATACAGCTCTCCGGGGAGGTACCAGGCATGGAAGAGAAAATGTCAGAGGTTATTTCCACGGGCATCGCCGGCCTTGACGACATTCTCCATGGAGGGGTGACCGCCGGCAAGATGTATCTCCTTTCCGGCACCCCAGGGACCGGAAAAACAACCTTCTCGCTCCAGTACATCGCCCAAGGCATCAGGGAGGGCGAGCGTTGCCTCTACATTTCGGTCGGGGGGGGTGGAGAAGATTTTGTCGAGCTGGCAAAAATCGCCGGGATTTTCCTCGACCCCGATCTTTTCACCCTGCATACAGTGGAAATCAGCGACGAAATTCTGGAGGGGCCGGAACAAAGGATCTTTCACCCGGCGGAAGTGGAACCGGCCGGCGCGATAAGCGACCTTTTGGCCGAGGTGAGCCGTGTACAGCCGAAGCGTCTGGTAGTCGATTCCCTGTCGGACCTGCGGCTGTTGGCCGAGGACCTAGTAAATTTTCGCCGGCTGATACTTGGCATGCGGCGGGAGTTCAGCGCGGGGAATTGCACGGTCCTCATTACTAATAACGTCGGTGCGGGCGAACTGGATGCCCACCTGGAGACGATATGCCACGGGGGCATTCGCCTTGAACAGGTGGTGCTCGGATACGGCCCGGTACGTCGAAGGCTTCTCGTTTCGAAGTTGCGCGGAAGGGACTACAGGAGCGGCTGGCACGACTTCAGGATCGTGACTGGAGGGCTCCGCGTCTTCCCCACTTTGATTTCCGAAGCACACGGGCAGAAAATTCAACAGCAAATGGAACTGGTTCCCAGCGGCAACGAACGACTTGATCTCCTTTTTGGCGGGGGGATAGACAGGGGAACCACTACGGCGATTATCGGAGCCTCGGGGACAGGGAAAACGACTCTGTCAAACCAGTACGCTGTGGCTGCTGCAAAAAGAGGCG
>MHDY01000049.1:6139-7085 GCA_001803705.1 Nitrospirae bacterium GWC2_56_14
AGGATTCCTTTTGCAAGCGGGCCAGGGGAATAGGGCTGGCGGCGGACGGGTTTATCGAAAGTGGGCACATTATGCTCCGCAGCGTTAAAGTTTCGGAATTTTCTGCGGGAGAGTTTACAGCCGACCTGCGCAGGGAAGTGGAGATGGCTGGTGCACGGGTCGTTGTCATCGATACGCTGAGCGGATATACAAATGCCATGCTGGATGACAAGTATCTGACCACCCAGCTGCACGATCTTTTGATCTACCTGTCCCACATGGGTGTGACGACCCTGCTGGTAATGGAGCAGCACGGCCTCTTTGGCACCGACGTGACCGAATCGAAGAATGTCAGCTATCTCGCTGACGCAATCCTGCTCCTCCGCTTCTTCGAGCACCGCGGAGAAATCAGACGGGCGATCTCCGTCGTCAAGAAGAGAACAGGCTACCATGAAAATGCCATACGCGAGCTGACCGTTTCCGGCAATGGTATCGTGATCGGCGAGCCCCTTAAAGATATGCAGGGGGTGCTGACGGGAGTCCCGGTCTTTGAAGGCTGAAGAAGGGACATATCGGGGTCATGATGAGCGGGTGCTCGTGCTTCTGGCAGAGAGCCGGGACAGCCTGGCAATACCACGGGTGCTCGAGCGGGTCGGTGTCGATTCGATGATGTGCGCCACACCTGGGGAGATGTGCGAGGAAATCGACAACGGGGCCGGAGCTCTTCTGGTCGACGAGGAAACCCTTTCAGTTTCCACCAAACAGTGCCTGATGGAGATCCTGGGAAATCATCCCTCCTGGTCGGAGCTGCCGATTATCCTCCTGCTGCGCCACGGCCCCGAAACGGAGCTCGCGCGGGAGGCGCTGTTTCTCCCGGCAGACGTGACTCTTGTGGAACGGCCGGTGCGGGTGAATTCTCTAGCGGCAGTGGTCCGTTCCGCGCTGCGGAGCCGCCTTCGCCAGTACC
>MHDY01000049.1:7134-9249 GCA_001803705.1 Nitrospirae bacterium GWC2_56_14
TGCATCTCACGACCTTCAGGAACCGCTACGAATGGTGTCGAACTACCTGCAGCTCCTCGAAAGGAAATATCGCGGGAAGCTGGACGAAAAAGCTGACAAATACATCAATTTTGCCGTTGACGGTGCCAGAAGGATGCAGAACCTTATCGATGGGCTTCTGAATTACTCCCGCATCGGCAGTGCCGAATTCGGCTGGGTTGATATGAATCAGACTTTTGCGGATGCCGTTGCGAATCTTGCCACGGCCATTCGTGAAAGTCATGGGGAGGTAAGCAGTGGTGTTCTGCCAACGGTATGGGGTGATGGGACTCAGATGCTTCAGTTGTTTCAAAACCTGATAGCCAACGGCGTCAAGTACCGAAAACCCGGGGTGCCTCCCCGCGTGGCCGTCTCGGCAACACAAGCCCAGGGGGGGTGGATGTTCCTGGTACAAGACAATGGTATCGGGATTGAACGTGAAGATCAGGAAGCTGTCTTTCAGTTGTTCCGGCGGCTGCACACCAAAGAAGAATATCCTGGTACGGGAATCGGCCTGGCTTCCTGCATGAAAATAGTTGAGAACCATCACGGGAGAATTTGGCTGGAATCCGTACCTGGAACGGGCACCACCTTCTTCTTTACCATCCCTGTTGGAAAAGAGCGAAGAATCACAACCACCTGATTGCCTGATTTTTCTAGCGCCCCAGTCACAGGGTTTTTAACCCCTTGGCGGCAACCTGACCGCCTCGAACCAGAACTGCTCGATTCTTTGTACCACATCAAACAACTGGCTCAGGTCCCGTGGCTTCGTAAGGTAGCAATTGGCATGAAGTTCATAGCTTTTCAGAATATCTTCATCGGCCACGGAAGTGGTAATGATGATAATCGGGATCGTCTTCAGGCCGCCATCGCTCTTCACCTCCGCCAGCACCTCCCTGCCATCCTTCTTCGGCAGGTTCAGATCGAGCATGATGAGGTCCGGGCGCGGAGCATCGGTAAATTCACCCTTCCGGTAAAGGAAGTCCATGGCCTCGAATCCGTCTCTTGCCAAGTGAACATTATTGGGAATGGAACATTCCTCGAGAGCCTCGGTCATCAGGTCCGAATCGGCGAGATTATCCTCCACAAGGAGTATCTCGATAGGAGTTCCTTCCTGCACGTTACCCATGGCCTTATTCCTTTCCGACAGGGAGAGAAAAGTAGAATGAGGATCCCTCGCCGGGGCTGGATTCCACCCAGATCCGGCCGCCATGCCGCTCCACGATCTTGCGGCAGATGGCCAGCCCCATTCCTGTTCCCGAAAACTCTTCACGCTTATGGAGGCGTTGGAATATGATAAAGATTCTATCATAGAATTGCGGGTCGATGCCGATCCCGTTGTCATGCACCCCGAAAACCCATTCATCGTGCTGCCGCTCAACCGAAACCGAGACTCGCGGAGCCGTATCCTTCTTCTGATACTTCAGGCCGTTTGCGATGAGGTTCTGAAGGAGCTGGGTCAATTGACTGCGATCCCCTTCCACCTGCGGCAGCGGGTCATGAGTAATCTCTGCACCACTTTCCTCAATGGCAACCTTCAGAATGGTCAGTGCATCCTTCAACACCGACTCCATCTCCACCGGCTGAAACGGCTCGGCGCGGGAGCCGACGCGGGAGAAGGCAAGCAGATCGGTGATGAGCGAAGACATCCTGTTTGCCGCATCAAACATGTAGGTAAGGTACTTATCCCCCTTCTCATCCAGCTTCCCCTGATACCGCTTTTGAAGAAGCTGGGCGTAGACCGTTACGGTACGCAGCGGCTCCTGGAGATCGTGCGATGATACATACGCAAATTGCTGGAGCTCCCTGTTCGACCGCTCCAGTTCCTGGATCAACTCTTCCCGCTCTTTCTCCGCCCGCTTGCGCGCTGTTATATCGCTTGCAGCACCAAACCATTCGGTAATCTCTCCTTTTTGGTCCTGTATCGGGATGGCACGAGAAAAGGTCCATCCAAGGGTGCCGTCCGCAAGCAGAACCTCATGCTCAAGTTCGAAGGTGCTTTTCGTTCTGATTGCTTCGTTGATGACCGTCATCACGCGCGACCGGTCATCGGGATGAATGTATTTATGAACCCAGCCGGGGTCCGGTTCTTCAGTT
>MHDY01000050.1:0-983 GCA_001803705.1 Nitrospirae bacterium GWC2_56_14
GGTGTTTTCCGCTCCTGTCGATCGCTTTGCGCGCAAAGGGGTAAATCGTATTCGTAATAATGCGGTAACCCTCTGCCGTGGGATGGATGCCGTCAGGCTGGTTCAGGGACGGATTTCCTGCCACACCCTGTAAAAAGAAAGGGACCAGGATCAGGTCGTGTTTTTTTGCGAGGGAGGGATAGATGTCGGCAAAGTCTTGCGTGAACTTCTGGCCCAGGTTCCTGACCATCTTCATGCCTGCCAAAACAACAATTACGTTCTGTTGTTTCAGGATGCGGATCGTTTCGTCGATGTTCCTTCTAGTCAGGCGCGGATCAATGCCGCGCAGGCCGTCATTGGCGCCGGTCTCGAGGATGACGATGTCGGGCTTGAGCTTCATCACCCAGTTGATGCGCGAGAGCGTGCCGCTGCTCGTTTCGCCGCTGATGCCCGCGTTAATGACCTTCCAGTCGTATCCCGCTGCGCGCAGCTTTTTTTCGAGCTGCGCCGGATAGGTGTCCTCTTCATTCACGCCGAGCCCCGCGGTGAGGCTGTCACCCACGGCAACGATGGTGCCTTTGGACCTCGGTGCTGAAAGAGGTGCGGCCTCGCTCCACAATGAGCTGACGGTCAGCATCAAGCAGAGGGTGAGGATAAAATACATATGCCGGATCGAAGAGTTTTTCATTACTTCCTCATATTAAACCTAACCCTTATAAACCAAGACATGTTTGCCACGAAGACACGAAGGCACGAAGAGAGGCCAGAGAGTCTTTGGGGTTGATGCTAAATGTAAATCGATAGTATTCCTGCCGTTCTTCGTGCCTTCGTGGCGACAATTTTTTGGTTTTATTCCTCCGCCTGCTCCCGCAGGAACGCCGCCGGTTTGTGGCGCAGGATCGGCACCGCGGCCACGAGGCCCACGGCCACGACAATGCACATGGTCGCCAGCGCCATGAGCAGGCTTGCGCCGAGGAACGGCTCGTAGGCCATGTCGAGCGCGT
>MHDY01000050.1:993-8114 GCA_001803705.1 Nitrospirae bacterium GWC2_56_14
GATCCAGCCCGTCAGCTGGGCGATGGCCAGGGCGCTTGCGGCGCTGGCCAACCCGATGACCAGGCCTTCACTGGCGAAGATCGCCAGCACGAACCGGCCCCGGGCGCCGAGGATCTTGTAGAAGACCGCCTCTTGAATGCGCGTGTAGCGCGTGGCGACCACGGAGCTGATGATGATCAGGATCCCGGCGACGACGCTGAAGAGGGTGAAGAAGTTGACGATCTTCGAGAGCCGCGCCATTATCTTCGAGAAGGCGGCGATGGTCCCGGTCACGTCGATGACGCTCACGTTGGGGAAGGCGGCCACGATGCGGTTCTGGAGCAGGGAAACGCGCTCCTGCTCGACGTGCACGGCGGTAAAGAGGGTCTGGGGCGCGTCCTGCAGGGTGTCCTGCTGAAAGACAAAGAAGAAAAAGGGCTGGAGCGACGCCTTTGTCCTGGTCCTGATGCTCGAGATCCGCGCTTCGATGGGTATGCCCTGGATGCGGAAGGTCATGCGGTCGCCCACCTTCAGGTCCTGCATCTTGAGCACCGTATCGAGGACCGACACCTGCGGCCCCTGCCAGTCCTTTTGATACAGCGATCCGCCGTCAATGATCCGCTCGTCCTCCAGCATGGTGTCCCGATAGGTGAGGCTGAACTCGCGGCCCAGGTTGTCGCCGCGCTTCTCACGCTCCTGCTCGCGGTCGATCTTGACGTCGTTGATCGCCACGACAATGCCCCGCACCAGGGGATAAAAAACAGCGGACATGCCGAGCTCCCGGGCAAAAGCGGTTTTCTGCGTTGGCTGGATGTCGATGAAAAAAACATTGGGCGAGTCGGGCGGATAGGAAGTGACAAAGGTCGCATCAAGGTTCTTTTCAACGAGAGAGATGGAGAAGATCACGGCAAGCGAGGCGGAGAGCGTCACCATGATGACGCGCGTGGCGTTGCCCGGCCGGAACAGTCCCTTCAGTGCCTGCCGCAGCACCAGGTTCTTCGGGCGGAGCGCGCGAAGGAGCCTGAGGATGGCCATGGCAGCAACGAGGGAGACGGCGATGAGCGACGCCATGCCAAGCACGAAGGAGGTCCCGGTTTTTACTTCCTGCAGCCGCCAGAACACCATAAGGGAAAAGAAGACGGCAATACCGGCCGCCAGGAGCCAGGTATAACGGCTCCGGCCTTCTCCTCCGGCTTTGCCGAAGATGGCGCGCGGTCTCACGTCCTTCAGCCTGAGCAGGGGGATGACGGTAAAGAGGACCACGACCACGCCCCCCAGAAAAATCCCTTCAAGGATCGCCGTGCCCGAGATGGCCAGCTCCAGGTTGGCGGGAAGCAGCCCCTGGAACAGGACGGGCAGAAACCGCTCGAGCAGAAAGCTCGCGCCGAGCCCGATCCCTGTGCCGATCAAACCGAGTACGGAGACCAGGGCGACATAATTCCTGATGATGAACGGGCTTCCGGCGCCCACGGCTTTCATGATGGCGATGGTGCGCTCCTGTTCCTTCAGAAAGGCGAAGAGCGAGCTCTGGATGCCGATGCCTGCCAGCAGCAGCGTAAAGATGCCGATGAGGTTCAGGAAAAAGAGAAAATTATCAAAAAAACGCTTAACACCCGAGCCCGCGGTGCGGTAGGTCTCGACCCGTTCGCGGTCAATCAGCGAGGCGGCTTTAAGTCCTGCAGCGATCTTTTCCAGGTCCATCTGGTCCATGACCTTGACGAGGATGGTGTAGTTCACGCGGCTGCCTTTGCCCACGAGCTCCAGTGCGGCGAGGTCGCTCGCGGAGATGAACACGCGGGGACCGAGCGAGAAAAAGTTGACCGGCCGGTCTGGCTCCAGCAGGACCACATCGCGGATGGTAAAGGTTGCCTTGTTGATCCTTACCCGGTCGCCGATCTTCAGCTGCAGCCGGTCGAGCAGGGCCTGTTCCACCACAATATTGCCGCGGGTCAGTACCTCGCCGAGCGGCCTTGCCGAGGCAAGTTGCACGGCGCCGTAGAAGGGATAGCCCGGATCAACGACCTTCAGGTTTGACAAAAGCGAGGAGTCGCCCCGGGTGGTGCGCACGATGGAGTAAAATTCATAGGTGCGCGCGCTGGCGGTCTTTTGCCGCTTTTCCAGATCGGACAGTTCCTGCAGCAGCGGTTTGGAGAACAGGGAATGGGAGTGGATGATGATGTCGGCGGCATGGAGCTGCCGGGCGTCTTTCAGAAAGGAAGAGTGGACGCTCTGGCTGAACCCGCTGAGCGAGACCAGGGTCACGAGCGAGAGGACCACGCACAGAACGAAGATCGCTGCCTGGTGCAGGGAGCCGGCAAGCTGGCGGCGGACCAGATGGATCTTACCCATGGTCCCCGCCCGAAGCGATCCTGCCGTCGCGCAGCAGCACGACGCGTCCGGCCTTTTCGGCGATCTCCCTGCTGTGCGTGACCAGGACCAGCGTGGTCTTGCGCTCCTGGTGGAGCTCCAGCAGGAGTTCCAGCACGCCTGCGCCGTTCATGGAATCGAGGTTGCCCGTGGGCTCGTCGGCAAAGATGATCCGCGGGTCGTTGACCAGCGCGCGGCAGATGGCGCAGCGCTGTTTCTCGCCACCCGAGAGCTGGTGGGGAAAGCTTGCGCCGCGGTCCGACAGCCCCACGCGGCGGAGGAGCTCTTCGGCCTTTTCCTGCGCGCGGAGGTCTCCCTGCAGCTCGGCGGGGAACATGATGTTCTCCAGGGCCGTAAGCGACGGCACCAGGTGAAAGGACTGGAACACAAAGCCAAAGAAGCTGTTCCGGAGCGGCGCAAGTTCGTCCTCCGAGAGATCGGTAATGTCCTTTCCTTCGATGAGTACCCTGCCGCTGTCCACGCTGTCGAGGCCCGAGAGGATGGAGAGCAGCGTTGATTTTCCGCTGCCGCTCTCGCCCTGGACCACGAGGAACTCGCCGCTTGCCACGGCAAGAGAAACCGAGTCGAGCACCGCGATCTTCCGGTCGCCGGCGGTATAGGTCTTGGAAATGCCGCGCGTTTCAAGGATGGGCATGAGCATGGGAGCAATACTATCACGCCCATTGTTCTTAGTCAATTTTTACGGTCCGCGATAACATCAAAAAAAGCCGGTTTCGGCAAACGATCAGCGTGGAGGGGCAGGTTTTAAACCTGCCCTACGATGTCAAAAACAAAGAAAGGAGGCAAACGCCAACGGACTCATACTTTATGATGAGGATTTGCGCTATCTGTCGCGATCGTTGCTGGATTTTCGCGCAAGACCGCCCCACCGGTGCTATAGTTTAAGTACGAACAGAAGGAAAGGAGGACAGCGATGAAAAACCGGGAAGAATACATTGACAAGATGACGGCCCAGCTGAAAGAGTGGTCGAGAAAGATCGATGAGCTGGAGTTCAAAGCGCGCGCTGCCAGGGCGGATGCCGGGATCACTTATGCGAACCGCATCCAGGACATGAAAACGAAAAGAGAAGCTGTTGCCAAGAGGCTTCAGGAGCTGAAAGGTGCGGGCAATGAGGTCTGGGAGTCCATGACAGCGGGCGTGGAAGCCGCGTGGGACGAGTTCAAGCATGCATTTACCGAAGCTAAGGACAAGTTCAAAAAAACGGGTTAGTACGCATCAGAGGGTGAACATGAACGAAGTGCTTGCAAATACCGGCGTGGTGGTCTTCATCATCTACGCCTTAGTCTCGATCGCCTACCAGGTGAACGCTTACCGTGCTGCATCTGTCCTCCGGCAGCTTGTCACGCAGTCGTCAGGGGATCTGCTGGCTGTGCTTGCGGAGCTCCGGGCAGCGCTCGGGAATTTCAGAAAGATCAGCGAGAATGTAACGGTGGTGACCGAAGACGTGCGCGAAGTAACCTCCTCGGTCGCCGAGCTTCAGCAGGAAGTAAGAACACTGTACCGCGTCATTAAAGACACTGCCGGCGTTGAGGCACGGGCCGATCTTGCGGGCCTCAAGGCAGGCATCAGGACCGGAGTGGCAACTCTCGTAAAAGGCATTAAAGAAGAAAGGAGTGATGACCATGAAAGAGGAACTTGAAAAAAAGGAGATCGGGATACAAGGACGTTCGGTGGTAGTCCCCTTCCTGGTGGGCGGCCTCGTGGGAGCAGGTATTGCGCTCCTGTTGGCGCCGAAATCCGGAAGAGAAACGCGGGAGGACATAAAGGACCTTGCCGTGAAGTCGAAGGAGAAGGTCGCTTCTACTATTCATAAAGGCAGGGAGCTGTATGAGGAGAGTACGACCGCCCTCTCCGGCGCCATTGAGGCGGGTAAAGCCGCTTATATCGAGGAGAAAGAGCGGCACCTCAAGTCAGCATGAGGCATCAGCAACGGACGGGTGCAAAAGAGAAAGGGAGCCAAAAGCTCCCTTTCGTCTTTGTTGAGCATTGAAGAGGTTACTTCTTTTTGCTCTTCGGTTTTTTAACTTCCTTTTTTGCTCCCTGACGAGACTGCGCCATTGGTCCTCACCTCTTTCGTATATGAGATTTATATGCCTGCAGCCAAAGCGTTCCCTGGCTTAATTCACCCATCCATACCGGTCCAGCATGCGCCTCGTGCAATTCAAGAATACTATATAAGAAACAGCAGAAAGATGATAGAAAAAAAGCCATACCCTGCCTCGTGCGTCAGATGCCGCACTCATTGCCGGCCTCGGACTCAGGCTCCGGCAGGCAGACCGGGCAGTATGTTTCCCCCTGGTCCAGAGGGCAGACGTGGCTTCAGGCGCAAAAACAGGTGCATTCCTTCGGGGGCAGGTCGCATATTCCGCAAAGAGAGCCCGTGCTATCGTTCATGCAGCTATAATAGCGAGTTCCCGCGGCAATTTCAAGAGCGGAGCTGACAAAGTATACGTTGCAAGATGTGCTGATACTCCGGACAGCGTCATCAAAAAATGAGGCAAGATTATCCTTGCGCTGTCGCTCAAGGCGATATACAGTAAGGCCATTATGACGCCCAATGATATTTTACGAAGGATACGCTACGCCCTGAACCTCAACGATCCCGCCATGCTCGAAATTTTCAAACAGGGCGGTCAAACTGTCGAGCTTGCCGGTCTCAAAAACCTCCTGAAGAAGGAAGACGAACCAGGATACGCTGCCTGCAGCGATACGGTCCTGGGGGCTTTTCTGGACGGGTTCATTGTTCAAAAACGGGGCAAAAAAGAGGCTGAGCCGGGGCAGGTGAAGCGGCCGGAGCTCTTGACCAATAATGCCATTATGCGAAAGGTCAGGATCGCCCTGGAACTGAAAGAGGAAGAGATGCTCGGCATCCTGAAGCTGGGAGAGGTCGAAATCTCAAGCTCGGAGCTCTCGGCTTTTTTCAGGAAAAAAGACCATAAGAACTACAAAGAATGCGGCGATCAGTTCCTCAGGAGTTTTTTAAAAGGCCTTGCCATCCGGCATCGGGAGAGGCCGCCTGCCCGGTAAAGCTGATGGCCGAGAGTACGCCAGCGATTGTTTTGAGAGCCAGGACAGTTGCGGACGAGAGGTGACCCATGCAGGAAGAGCAGAAGCACATACACGCAGGACCGGTCTGAGCGCCGTCGGGCGGCGCCGGGACGCGCCGCCAGGGAGGGCCGCAGTCGGAAGATATCCGGAGCGCAGTGCGGAGCAAGTATTCCGAGGTGGCCCGCTCGGCCTCGGGAAAGTTTGCCTACCCCACGGGCCGGGAGGGCGCTCTCGCGCTTGGCTATGATCCCGCGCTGGTAGACGCTGCCCATCCCGAGTTGCTCGAATCTTTTTGCGGAGTGGGCAATCCGTTTTCCCTGTTCCCGATCGAGCCGGGGTCGAGCATTCTCGACGTGGGATGCGGCGCGGGCTTTGACCTGTACATCGCGGGGCGACTGACCGGTCCCGGCGGCAAAGTGCAGGGGGTCGATCTGACCGAGGCCATGGCGGCGCGGGCGCGTGAAAATCTTCAGAAGGCAGGCATCGCAAATGCCGGGGTGGAGCAGGTCGGATCGGAGAGCATGCCTTTCAAGGACAATACGTTCGACGTGGTCATCTCGAACGGCGTCATCAATCTATCGCCGGACAAAGAGACACTTTTCCGCGAGATCAACCGGGTGCTGAAACCGGGAGGCAGGCTTGGCTTCGCCGATGTGGTGCTGGAGCAGGAACTGCCTCAGGACATGGCAGGCAGCGCGGAAGCGTGGTCGCAATGAATCGGCGGAGCGGTCCCGGTCGGGGACCATCTTCTGACGCTCCGAAGAACGGGATTTTCCGACATTCTGTTCATCGGCATGACGGGTTTCCGCACCTCTTCCTTCACCGCAGGCGCCCTTTTCAAAGCGCGGAAAAAATCGGACTGACAAAAACGAGAATCCGCTTCACAAACTCGAAGAAGAACCTTTCAGGAAAAATGAAGAAGCATGGTGAAATGGGGATGAACTCTTATCAACCAACGATGGCATAGAACGAGGACACCGTAACAAAGTTTACCAACCACTGACCAGCCCTTCACTTCGGATCCGTTGATCCGGAGCGAAGGACTTTTTTATCGTGCTCCTTACCCCTGCGCGGCTCCTCTTCCGCAGTATTTTCTTGCGCCCCCTCATGCAGTAAAAAAACTGCGCCTCGCCCTGCAACCTGTTGATAAAACGTGCTCGATAATTCTGGCACGGCCCATGCAATATGTCATGCAAGGTCGCACGCAAACACAACAAAAAATCTAAAGGGAGGTAGCACAATGAAGATCATGGTTGCTTATGACGGGACACTGCAGGCGAAGGAAGCTCTGGTATACGGCATGGATAAGGCCCGTGAAAAAGGCGGCGAAGTGGTTGCGCTCCATGTGTTCAACAACGGGATGTTCGTGGATTACGATGCCACCATCGGCGCCCAGGGCGCTGCAAGGGCCGAGTCTGCGCAGTTCATCGCAGAGGCAAAGACCATCATCCGCGAGAAGGGCAAGGGAGTAAAAGCAAGCCTCTTCAGCACGGAAGGGAACCCGACGGACGAGATCGTGAGCTTTGCCAAGGCCGAGAAGGTTGATGTGCTGCTCTGCCCTCCCAAGTTTACGAAGATCATCAATAAGTACCAGCAGGCGATCGGAGCATCGGAGATGGCGAGCGAAGCTGCAAAGCTTCAGGTAGCTGCGGTATCAACAAAAACGATGTAAAAGCACTGCGGGAATGTTTCAGCGGATTTGAAG
>MHDY01000051.1:0-147 GCA_001803705.1 Nitrospirae bacterium GWC2_56_14
CTCCGAATAAAAACAAATCACAAATTAGAAATACCAAATCCCAAATAATCACAAATTAAAAAAGTCAATGTTCGAAACGTTTGGATATCCGGGCTTGTTTTTGGTGCTTATTTAGGATTTGGTGCTTGAAGTTCGGTGCTTGCTTTC
>MHDY01000051.1:349-10242 GCA_001803705.1 Nitrospirae bacterium GWC2_56_14
GAATGAAGGACCGCTCCGTATCGGCAACGATCATCAGCGCTTCGAGCCGGCGAAGGACCCGGTCCGTACGCCAGTCCTTGGCAAGTTCAACAGCGGCGCGGGTCAGGTTCCCGTGGTACTGCTCGAGCTTGGCCTCGAACTTTTCGAACAGCGTAAAGGCGTCCGCGGTGGCGCCGGCAAAGCCTGCCAGGACCTTGTCGTTGTACAGTTTGCGGACCTTCTTGGCGTTGTGTTTCATCACCGTGGCGCCGACCGTTACCTGGCCGTCGCCGGCGATGGCGGTCTTGCCGTTGCGTCGCACTGCCAGGATCGTCGTGCCGTGAAGCGGCGGCATTTCACTCATGAGGCCTCCCTAAAGCGTAGTGCAAAGTGCAAATTTTAAAGTGCCAAGTTGGCAGGGCAAACGGCATTGGATTTTGCTTCGATTTGCACTTTGCATTTTACACTTTGCCTTTTGCATTGGTTGCAGCCGTCAGGCTACTGCTTTCTCGCTTTCGGATGCGCCTTGTCATAAACTTCCATCAGCGCATCGAGGTTCACATGGGTATAGCGCTGGGTGGTTGAGAGACTGGCATGACCGAGAAGTTCCTGAATGGCGCGCAAGTCAGCTCCGGATTCGAGCATATGGGTCGCGAAGCTGTGGCGGAGCGTGTGCGGGCTCGCTTTCTGCTGCAGCCCCAGTTCTTTTCTGTAGGTTTCTAAAATACGCTGAACCGTACGGGCTGTCAAGCGTTTTCCGGCCGGACCGACGAAGACCGCGTTGCTGCCGGGGCTGCGCTGCTGCTGGTTCACGTAAGCGTCGATGGCCGCAAGCGCGATGGCTCCCAGCGGCACGATCCGTTCCTTGCGCCCCTTGCCGCGGATGCGGATGAGCCGGTCGTAGCGGTTGATGTCGTCATGGTCCATGCCGATAAGCTCGCTCGCCCTGATTCCGGTCGAGTACAGGGTTTCGAGGACTGCGCGGTCCCGGAGCTCGGTAGGGCCATGCTGCGATGCCGGAGCTGCCGGGGCGTCCATGAGCCGGTGCGCGTCGTCGGCGGTCAGGACTGAGGGAAGATGTTTCTCCTGGCGAGGTGTTGCAATGAGCCGCGCCGGGTTGTTCGACAGAATGCCCTGGCGGTTCAAATATTTAAAGAACGCCCGAAGAGCCGCGAGCTTTCTGGCGATGGACGATTTTTTCAGCTTTAACTTGAGCAGGTGGGCGACGAACAGCCGGAGCGCCTTGTGGTCCACGGCGGCAAGGTCCTTCTCCCCGAGATAGTCGAAGAACTGATCAAGGTCGGAAAGGTAGCTGCGCTCCGTATGCCGGGAGACGTTCTTTTCGTTCTTAAGGTACTGCAGGAAATCGAAGATGTACTTCCGCATGAATTTACTTTAACGCAAGCAGAGGGGTTTTGCAAGGAGATAGGACGGCTCAGGGGATGGTCATGTTAGCTGTCATCCCCGGATACAATTACCCATGAAAAAAGGCCAGCCTTTTCGGCTGACCTTTGATAGTGGCTGTTGTCTTTTTATTGAAGGCTGATCGCTGCTTACTTATTTTCGGTTGTCTCTTGGGCCGCAGGCTCCTGGCTGCTGCCGGTTTCCTGTCCCTCCGGCTTCGGTTCTTCCTTATATCCGCACTCCTTGTTCAGGCAGGCGACGGAGAGTCCGGTTTTTTTCGAGTACTTTTCCACCAGGAACGGCGCGTTGCACTGGGGACAGGGGCGGGGCAGGGGCTTGTTCCATATAGCGTACTTGCAGTCCGGGTAATTGGCACAGGAATAGAACATTTTGCCGAAGCGGGAGCGCCGTTCGACGATTTTGCCGCCGTCTTCAGGGCAGAGAACGCCTGTTGACATGCCTTGGGTGTATTTGCAGTCCGGATACTTCGAGCAGGCAAGGAATTTTCCGAACCGTCCCCGTTTGACCATCATAGGGGACTGGCACTTAGGGCAGAGCTCGTCGGTCGTTTCTTCGGCGGCCTCCTGCACCTCGCCGTTCTCGCTGCGCGTGAAGGGCTTGGTATTTTTGCAGTCCGGATATCCGCTGCATGCCAGAAACTGGCCGTTGCGACCCCATTTTACGAGCATGGGTTTGCCGCATTTTTCGCATACAATATCCGTGGGGACCTGTTCTGCCTTGAAATCCTGCATATGGACCTGGGCTTTTTCGAGGCTCTTGCTGAAAGGGGCGTAGAAGTCCCGGATCACCTCGACCCAGGGCATCGTTCCCTCCTCGACCTTGTCGAGTTCTTCCTCCATCCGGGCGGTGAAGGCCACATCCAGCACCTCGGGGAAGTTCTCGACGAGCAGTTTGTTCACCAGCACGCCGAGCTCCGACGGTCTGAACTTGTTCTCCACTTTGCTGACGTAGTCGCGTTCCTGGATCGTCGAGATGATCGCGGCATAGGTGCTCGGCCTGCCGATGCCCTTTTCTTCGAGGGTCTTGACGAGCAGCGCTTCTGAAAAGCGCGGCGGCGGCTGGGTGAAGTGCTGTTTGGGGTCCAGTTTGATAAGCTTGAGCGTATCGCCCTCGTTCAGCGGCGGGAGCACGGCCTCACCGTTGTCCTCTTCAGAGGGTGCCGCATCCTCGGCCTTTTCTTCCATATATACGGCCATGAAGCCGGGGAACTTGACGATCGACCCGGTGGCGCGGAAGGTATACCCGCCGGCTGACACATCGACCGAAGTCTGGTCGATAATGGCGGGGTTCATCTGGCTCGCCACGAAGCGGTTCCAGATGAGCTTATAGAGTTTGTACTGGTCGGGCTGCAGGAACTGCTTGATGGCATCAGGTTCGTGCAGGACCGAGGTGGGGCGGATGGCCTCATGCGCTTCCTGGGCGCTCTTGGCGCTGGCGTAGACCGGGGGTTTTTCCGGCACGTACTCTTTGCCGTACTTGCTCTGGATCAGCTCGCGCGCTTCGTCCTGGGCCTCTTTGCCCACGCGGGTCGAGTCGGTCCTCATATAGGTGATGAGACCGACGGTGCCTTCCTTGCCGATGTCGACGCCTTCATAGAGGCCCTGGGCAATGCCCATGGTCCGCTTCGACGTGTAGCCGAGCTTGCGGCCCGCCTCCTGCTGAAGCTTGCTCGTGGTGAAGGGCGGCACCGGGTTGCGGCGGCGCTCTTTCTTATCTATTTTGCTGACAACGTACGACTGACCCTGGAGCGCGGCCAGGATGGCCTGGGTCTCTTCGTTGGTTTTTATCCTGAGCTTCTCTTCATCTTTTTTGAGGAGCTTGGCCTCGAATTGCGGGGGGAGCGCGCCTTCGAGCAGCGCCGTCAGGGACCAGAATTCTTCGGGAACAAAGGCCTTGATCTCCTCTTCGCGTTCGCAGATAAGCCGCAAGGCAACGGACTGGACGCGTCCTGCCGAGAGCCCCCGGCGCACTTTTGCCCAGAGCAGGGGGCTGATCTGGTATCCCACGAGGCGGTCGAGAATGCGGCGCGCCTGCTGGGCGTCGACCTTGTTCGCATCGACCTTGCCGGGCTGTTCGATGGCTGCCAGGATCGCTTTTTTGGTGATCTCGTTGAACAGGACGCGGTAGACCTCATTATGCTTGATGCTGCCGGCAATGGAGATGGCCACATGGGCTGCAATAGCCTCTCCCTCGCGGTCAGGGTCGGTTGCGAGCAGGATGCGGTCGGACTTCTTCGCAGCGGCTTTGAGTTCGTTGACGACCTTGGCCTTGCCGCGGATCTGGATCAGGGTCGGGGTAAAGTCCTTTTCGATGTCCACGCCGAGTTTGCTCTTCGGCAGGTCCATGATATGGCCCACCGACGCCTTGACCGTGAAGTTCTTGCCAAGGTACTTGCCGATGGTCTTTGCCTTTGCAGGCGATTCCACGATAACCAGTGATTTCATATGATCAGTTCCACGCCGTCCGTTTGATCCTTCTCCGTGAGGAGGAGGGTGCGTCGTCATATTCCGTATTCGTCGTTGCAAACACCGAGAACGCAACGAGGGCCTTTACCTGGTCCAGTTCGATGCGACCGGCATACAGTTCGAGCGAACGGTCGAGCACGTCCTCGCGCTGGTCCTCGGAGATAATGCCGAGGTGGGTGAGCTTCGTGACGAAACTGAAAGCTTCGACGGTAAAGCGGCCGCGCTCCTCGCTGTTCATTGCCCGCGCCCCGCTGGTCGGTACGGCCGGCTCCGGTTCGAAAAAGGTCTCTGATTGCTTCTGCACGAGAGTTTGCATGAGCGTCAGCGCCGTATCGGCATCCTGGATCCTGTATCCGCTGCTGAGCAGCGAGTCCATGATCTTGCCTTCGTCGTCGAAAAGCTCCTGTTTATTCCTGACCTGGTCCGCGATGAGCGAGAACAGATTCATCATTAATTCGTCCAAAAAATCCTCCTGCACGGCATCATACTTCGGCATTACGCTTCCTTGATATAGTACTTTCCCGGAAGCTGTCTGACAAGCCCTTTTAATTCCAACGTGACCAGCGCCCCGCTTATTTTTGCCGGCGTGGTGTTGCTTTCCTTCATTAATATATCTATGTGCTTCGGTTCGTTCGTGATCTGCCGGAAGACCGGTTCCTCGTCCCCGGTCAGGGAGGGAAGGTCACGGGCCGCGTTTGCGGGTTTTCCGCCCGCGTCCTGTATCTTCAGTTCCTGCAGGATGTCCCGCGCACTCTCGACCAGCGTTGCACCCTGTTTGATCAAGCTGTTCGAACCGCGGCTGTTGGCGGCCCCGATGTTGCCCGGCACGGCAAAAAGTTTTCTGCCCTGCTCCTTTGCATAGCCGGCCGTGATGAGCGACCCGCTGTCCTCGGTGGCCTCGACGATCACGGTGCCGCGCGACAGACCGCTGATGATGCGGTTCCTGGCCGGGAAGTAGCCGGACTCCGGCTGCGTACCAAAGGGGTTCTCGGTCACCACCGCACCGGACCGGCTGATCTCCTCCAGGAGGTCTTTGTTTTCCGGCGGATAGACCACGTCAATGCCGCATCCCAGCACAGCAATGGTCCTTCCCCCTGAGGAAAGCGCGCCTCGATGGGCCTGCGTATCGATCCCCCGTGCCAGGCCGCTCACGACCGTGAGGCCGGCTGATGCCAGCTCAGAGGAGATGCGGCTGGTCACGGTCAGACCATAGTGCGTCGGTTTTCTCGTGCCGACGATGGCGACGCAGTCCCCCTGATGAAGGTCGCCCTTGACGTACAGAAAGAGCGGGGGGTCGGGGATATTTTTCAGCGTCGCTGGATAGGCTGCGTCGTCGGCGATAATGATCGCGATGCCCGCTTCCAGCGCTTTCGCAATCTCCCGCTCCGCCTGTTCACGCCAGGGATATGACGTGATCGCGCTGAGCACCTTATCGGACAGTCCCGAAATGGTTCTGAGTTCCTGGAAAGATGCGGAGAGGGCTCGCTCCGGCGATCCGAAATGCTGTGCGAGCTTTCGAAAGGTGACCCGCCCGACTCCGGGGATGCTGCTGAGGCCAATCCAATAGAGCGCAGGATCGTTGCTTGTTTGCATACAGCAGCCCGTCTCGCGAAGGATTTCTACACTTTAGGGTGGAAATTATACAGAGTCAGCGAAGATAGTCAAGGATTTTTTTGGCGCACCCTGCCCGATAAGCCAATTAGGCCTTACCTTACAACGACAACGTGGATACCGGTTCTTCCGGATAGAACAGGTAACTATCTGCTAATGCCTGGTGAACGGAAATTACGTGGCGATGCCTTATTGATGTTCCCTATGCTCCAGGCGAACATGTTTTGCCTTCCGTATGTGGCCGGCGAGGCTGTGCCGGCACCTTGATAGGGGCATGGAAAAAATATGGCACTCCATATTGACATCCGCCGGCGAGTGATGTATTCTAAACCAAAATATCAACCAATTTATTTTGTTTCAAAATTGTACGATTAAAGGAGCGACCGCCATATGAGAATTCTTACTCGATTCGCATCTGCCTTGCTTGTCCTGGTCCTTCCGGCAGCGTCATGGGCTGTTGACCTGTCAGGGCAGTCGAGGACCTACCTCCAGTACCGGGAGGCTACCGACTCGACAAAACTGCTTCCGCTTTACGAGTATCTTGATTTCCGGGCAGGAGACAAGAGCGAGACGTTCTCGTTTCATTTCGGGGGATGGTACCGGTACGATCTGAAGGATGAGAGCTTCGGGAAGGACAAATCCACAGGAGACCTGCAGTACGCTTATCTCAGATACCGGTCGGCAAAAAATAACGCCTATGCGAATCTGGGAAGATTTGTGGTGAACCAGGGCGTTGCTTCGGAGCACCTGGACGGCGCGGCTGCGGGGACCGATCTGTGGGGCGGCTTCGAGATATCGGCTTACGGGGGCATTCCCGTGGAGACGGATTTCGATTCGCGGTCCGGCGATTCTCTCTACGGAGGGAGGATCAGCCAGGGTCTCGACGGCCTGTACCGGATTGGCGTTTCCTATCTTCTGGAAAAGAACGACAGCATAGAGTTTCGGAAGGAGGAAGGGGTCGATCTCTGGTTCCGGCCGTTTGCCAAGGCGGAACTCACGGGCACGATGCTCTACAACTCGATCACCTCTGACAATGCGCTGACGTCCTTATATCTCACGCTCGGCTCCTTCGGGAACCTCACCCTTCGCACGCAGTACATGGATGTCAGCTACAAAGACTATTTCACGACAACGACGATGAGCGCTTTTCTGCTCTCGACCCCCTCGACCACCGGTCCCCTGGATCCCAACGAAAAACTCGCACTGATCGGAGAGGAAGCCTCTCTCTCCTTCGGCAAGACGAACGTCTCCGTGGATTATAAAAAATATGATTACGACATCGCGGGCAGCGCCGACTATTACGGCGCCAAGGTCGCTTACGCCGACGCGCAGTACGGCAGCAGCGGTCTCGCGCTTCACCGGATGGACGGCGAGACGAAGGACCTCCAGTACAGCGAATATCGTTTGTATGTCAGCAGAAAGATCCAAAAAATCGACCTTACCGCCGATGCGCTCATGGTCAAATACGACATGGAGATCAACGGCGTGAAGAGCGCCTACACGGTAGCGCTTGCCGGAGGCTATGCCCTGTCGCCCAAAACCAAGGTCGGCGTTGACGTCGAATACGCGAAGAACCCCTACTACGATAAGGACGTGCGGGCATTCCTGAAGCTGGTGTACAATTTTGACTTTACATCCGCCGCTCCAGCTCCACCGGCACGGAAAAAGGGGAGGAAATAATCCATGAAAAACAGCGCTTCAAAAATACTCGTACTCGTCATGCTTACCGCAGCGCTCGCGGTGGTGATCGTTGCCTGCGTTGGAACTGCCAGCATGGCGACGAAACACCCGGTAGCCGTGGAAAAGATGCCTCTGTGCAGCGCCTGCCACAACGACTGGCGCGCGGCACTCAGCCATACCACCGATTTCGGAACACGTCATAAATTCTCTGCAGCACAGCAGAAGCGGGCATGCAACCTGTGCCATAATGATTCCTTCTGCGCCGATTGCCATGCGAACAAGGAAGAACTCAAACCGAGCGACAAATACAAGGATTCCCCCGAACGGACCATGCCTCATCGGGGAGATTATATCTCGCAGCATAAAATCGACGGCAAGATCAACCCGGCATCGTGTTTCCCCTGCCATGGCCGTCAGAATAACGAGAGGTGCAGAGTATGTCATCTATAACTAAGATGAAAGGGACCATGGTTCTTCTCTTCGGGCTCATCCTTGTTAGTATGGGGGGATGCAGTAAACAAAACAGTAATTCCTCCATAGACCCGAACACCGGCAAACATTCTGTGATCGACTGGGCGAACGCTGATATCCATGGCGCTTGGGCAAAGAAGCCCAGCAGCGAAGGCGGTTTTGCGAGTTGCCAGGAATGCCACGGCTCGGATTTCTCCGGCGGGAACTCGAAAAAAGCGTGTTCCTTATGCCATGGTGTGAGCGCGCCCCATCCAGGGACAGGTTCCTGGGCAAGCGCAAGCGGCGTGAGAACGCACCAGAACACGGACGAGACTAATGCACCGGTCTGCGCGGGTTGCCATGCGAACGGCGCCAACTCTCCTCTTGGGCCTCTGCCGCCTACTGGCGCAGCTCCGGGTTGTTTTAATAGTACTCTTTGCCACGGTGCAGGCCATCCAGCGGGATGGGCTGCTGCTGACCAGCATGGCGCCTCGGCAAAAGCGCAGGCGAGTGGATTCAGCGGGTGCCAGTCCTGCCACGGCATTGATTTCGCCGGTGGGACCGCGACTATATCATGTTTCACCTGCCATGGAGTGAACGCGCCTCATCCCCCAACACCGTGGATCACGTCGGCAACGCCGACGCTTACCCACACAACGACCAATGAGGGAAATGCAGCAGTTTGTGCGGGGTGTCACACTGGTGGCGCCAACTTGACCTCAATACCCACGCCAACTCCTACTCCTCCGGCCGGGACACCTGCCGGCTGCTTTAACAATACGCTTTGCCACGCTCAGATCGGCCATGCTGCCGGCTGGAGCAGCGCCGATGTGCACGGTGCTGCGGCAAAACTGGCTCCGAGCGGCGCGGCCATGCAGGGCTTCAGCAAGTGCCAGGAATGCCACGGTCTCAATTTCGCCGGCGGCACCGCGACGACGTGTTTGAACACAGGTATTTGTCACGGCCCAGGGGTGGATTCTCCCCATGCCTTCCCATGGCAGTCGACGTCAACCAGGAAACACTCGACGACTGCTGAGGCGAATGCCACAGCTTGCGGGCTCTGTCACCTGGCGAACAGGCAACCTCCTTCCTATGTACCCCTGGCGCAAGCGGTGGGATGTTTTGACAATACGCTTTGCCACGCCGCAGCGGGGAGTCTGGGCTGTATTGATTGCCATAACGTAGCACAACCGACTTCCGCCGCAACCCAGGCTCTTCCCGGTGGATCCGGCGTAACGCAGCGTGTTGCGATCGAACCCAGCTTCTCGCTGGCATCGAGCCATATACGCTCCAGAGGTGGCGCAGTTACCAATAACGATTGCGGCGTTTGCCATATGGAAGGAAACACAGCAGATGGTTCGATCAATGCGACCTATCACAGGAACGGATACATCGAACTGCGCGACCCTGACACGGGTGTGACGATCAAGGGCGTGACCCATAGCGGAACAACATCTGCGGAAGGTGTTTACACCAGTACCGGTACGGATGCGAGGCCGGTACAGTTCAGCCGCAATCTGGGCAGCGCCGCTATCGAGGCAGATACGGCTGCCATCATGGTCAACCAGTGCTTGAAATGCCACGATGCGGGCGGCGCTGCAAGCGCTTCTGCTGTTGTACCGGGCGGCACGGCCGGTCAGCCTTTCGCCGGAGCGATCACCGCGAACCCTGGCAGTAATGTGCTTGACGTTGCGGCACAGTTCGCCCCAACCAACAGATCGTTCCATCCTGTTACGGTCAGACAGAACAGCGGTTATACAAACACCGGCGGCACCAGGATGATTGCTCCCTGGAATGGTGTGACCAAGACTGCCACGACCACAGTATACGGTCCGCTGATCACCTGCTGGGATTGCCATGCTCCTAACGGAACAGGAGCAGTTACCCTGACCACATCGGGCATTCACGGTGGAGCAGTAAATGGAGCAGATGTCGTACCGCTGAGGGGTAATGTGTATACCGCCGGCACCACTGCTGCTTCAAACCTTTGCCTCCACTGTCATGTAGTGAGCGGAGGCACCACCAACCACGGCACAGGCTCCGCCATAACATCCAGCACGAACGGCAGCATGACCTACTTCCAGAACCGCTGCACGATCTGCCATGGCAGCCAGACGACCACTGCTCATGCTCCTCGCCCGGTCGGCGCCGGAGATGCGCATGGTTTCAGCACCCGGTCTACTGGCGCCGCGTTCCCTGCTGCGAGCAATGGTTATGCCTTTATTCGTTCTGAAGGGTGGTATGCGGGCGCTACCACGCACGTTGTTCGGCAGGTCGGAGCTT
>MHDY01000052.1 GCA_001803705.1 Nitrospirae bacterium GWC2_56_14
CTTGCCCACGAGCGCGATGAACGCTTGCCCACGAGCGCGATGAACGGGCGTGAGCCTCCGCCGCGATACTCGAGGATGATGAACTTGGGAGGCTGGATGCTCCCGGCTGCGACGCCCAGAAATGCGCCCATACCGAGCTTTTCGATCTGCTTCCGTTCGAGGACCTGGACCTTCAGTCCGTACTGACGGGCGATCTTTCGGGCATGGCCGGCCAGGACCGTCGGCGTCATGTCCGCTCCGGGATGATTCACCAGGTCTCGCGCCATCATTGCCGATTCGGCAATGATCTTGCCGTTACTCACGCCCTTTCGCACGGCTGCAACTGAGGGAGCCGACCCTGCGAGGAACGTGACAGCCTGGAGCTCTTTTCGTTTATTGCTTTCGTCGTTCGTTTTATATTTCAGGAACCGGTAGAGCCCGAGCATGCACCCCTCGGTCAGGGCCTGCGCAGTTTCTTCAGCAGCAAGACCTAACCCTTCAGCAGCGAACACCAATGATTCTGCTCCGTTGCTCCGGGCATGGAACGCTGCCTTGCCTGCCGCCAGCCGGAGCCGGTCCAGGGTCAGGTCCGCCCGTTTGCCAAGCCCCACCAGGATAAGCCGCTCGGCAGCCATGCTTCCCACGGGATACAGAAGATGGACGCTGCCGGGCCTGGCGGTGAAATCTCCCCGTTTGATCAGCCGGGAGATCATGGCGCCCAGATTCCGGTCCGTTCGCTCCTGCTCGCGGCCGGGTTTTCCGTCCTCGAACAGGGGAAGGACCGCTGCTCCGGTCTTCTGTTTTTCAAGGGTGCCGCTTATGACGGTTATCTTCATAGTTGGTGTCTGCCCGTGCCGGTCTTCCGGGCGCTGCAGCTCAATGGTCTTTCCTGATCACGACCGGTTCCAGGCCTTCCTGCGTGACCCTGCGGGCCACGATCTCCGCCTTCTCCTCGGTCGCATAAATGCCGACCTCAACATGGTACAACGTGCCGAGGTTCGTTGCTCCGGGAATGATCGATATGGTCTCGAATTTTGCCGAAAGACGATCCTTCAGCAGCCTGGCATTCTCTTCTTCGACATACTGTGCTGCATGGACCGTAAAGGGGGTTGTTCCGGGAAGCTCATCAAGGCGTTCGATCGCGACCTGCGCCGTACCTTCTGCAGCGAACCCCAGTTCACGGGCGGCGCCATAGCTCAGGTCGATCACCCGGCTTTTGATAAAAGGGCCGCGATCGTTCACCCGGAGGGTAATGTTCCTGTTGTTCCCCAGGTTCGTCACGCGGATCAAACTGCCCAGCGGCAGCGTACGATGCGCAGCCGACAGGCCGTGCATATCGAACAGGTCACCGTTGGCCGTTCTTCTGCCGTGAAACTCCTTCCCGTACCAGGACGCGGTCCCTGTTTGGTGGAAAGCGGTAACAATCGGCGCTGTCGGTGCTATTGCCGAGGCTGCTGCGGCCGGTGCCTCCGGCGAGACCGGTTCCAGCATTACGTCGACCGAACCGGCGCATGACGCAGTCATCACGGCGAGCACGATGGCGGCACCGAGGTTCAGTCCTTGCACACAACACCGGCGGAAACACGTGCACATGGGAACGCCCCGTTCCCTATGCAGTGGCTGTAGCCTTTTCGCCGGCCGCCGCCTTGTCAGCAGCGGCCTTTTTCTCTGATGCCTTGTAGGACTTGGTCGAACGGAGTTTGCGCTGGGCCCGCTTGACCTTCTTAAGCGCCTGGCGTGCCTCGGGTTCTGATTTTTTTCCTTCTGCTTTTTTCGCTTTTTCAGCAGCTGCCAGTTTCAATTTTTTGATCTGCTCCTGAAGCTCTTCAACGTTTACTTTGATCACTGCGTACGCCTCCTTGGAATTTGTTTTACAGAGCCACCATAATAGACAAAAAGAGCCGAGAAATCAAGCAATTTCGTTATTTATATGGATTCTGCAGGCATGAGCCGGGACGAGGTGATTGGGAGAACTGCCGATAGGCGGCGAGGATAAAAAATAAGGAAAGGAGCGATGGCCGCCTGCTGCCAGGCGGCCACCACGAAACAATGGTATTAGCAACCTACCGGTGCTTTGCGTTTTACGGGAGCTGCCTTGAGGCTCATTACGGTGTCTTTCTCGGTGGAGATCTCCACCTTCTCACCGGCCTTTACCGCGCCGAGATCAACGGACTTGTCGGCTTTGAGCACAACATCCGTGTGGGCTCCATCGGCAGTGAAGGTAATCGTGCCGGCCTTTGCATCAACAGCTTTCACGGTTCCCTTCTGCATCTCCGCTGCAAATGCCAGGGAAAACAGGGACACTACCATAACTGCAACTGCGAGAACTGCGGCGACTTTCTTCATATTCTTTACTCCCCCTTGTTCGGATTTAAATGCTACGGAGCCGTACAATACCACAATTTTAAAAAGCTAGTCAATTAAAATTTTACATCATACCATTCAACAAGTTTGTACGAGGTTTGCACGAAAGTTTTCGCTTTACATGAAGCATTAAAAAAAATCCAACAATTGTCATTGCAAGCCAAAGCGAATCCGGCAAGACCGCGCTATAGCGCCCCCCGTGCCTTCAGGATGGTTTCCAGTTCCGCAATGCTCGCTGTGTGCTCCCGGCATTCCTGCTCATATTCCTCCTGCATGTTCTGGGCTTTCTCCGCACCGATGTGAACCGAGGTTTTGACAAAGGTGAAGGAGTGCTGGTCCTCGATGTCGCAGAGATTTTCCCGTAGCCTCGACAGCTCCTTTTGCAGTTCCTCAATGGTCATGTTCTCATAGTTTTTGTTCATACCTTCGCTCCCCTGTCGTACTCGAGATCCAGAATGATTTAACCACGGAATACCCTGACCAACGGAAAAACCGAAACCTTTTGAGAATCCCTTCCGTGTATTCCGTCTGTTCCGTGGTAAACATGAATTGCATTATGCCGTTATCTGTGCCTACGACTTTCCCGTGTTCCCCTTCGAACATCATAAGAGTATCTTTTTGAGGTGATCGAGCGCTTCGCTCCGGTCCTGAAGCGTACCCGCCGCCTGCTGTTCCCTGATTTCGTCCAGGATCTCGCGAAAGCGTGGACCGGGTGCAAAGCCGCGCGCAATAAGGTCCCTGCCGGTCACGAGCGGTTTTGCCTCCGCCTTGAGGAACTTATCATAATAATAGGCGAGCACCGCGGCCATGGGGCGCTCCGTATCCGTGAACAGTTCTTTCGGCATGATGTCGAACGTGGCGCGCGCATCCGCCTGGGCAAGGATAAGGCTTTCCGGCAGGCCGTCCCGCATGTCCCGGCAATAGCGGTACAGGGCGTTCTTGCTCGGCCCGCCCGGCGCGGAGAGGTTAAAGAGCCGCATGTGCTGCCTGATGACGCCGGTGACCAGCGCCTCGGTGTCGCGCGAAAGCCTGAATCGTTTGCACGTCTCCTTTGCCTTTGCTGCGCCGATACCGTCGTGGTGATAAAAATGGATACGCCCGTTCTCCTCGGTAAAGGTCTCGGGCTTGGCGATATCGTGCAGAAGACAGGCGAAACGGAGCGCTGCCTTGCGGGGAACCAGCTGCTCCAGAGGCTCGTCCAGGTGCTCCAGAACGCGGTCGGCATAATCCGGAGCGATCTTCGGCAGGTCATCCATGACGCTGTCAACCTGCTCCGTTGCTTTAAGCGAGTGGGTCCGGACATCGTAGACATGATATCTGCCCGGTGCAAAGCCCCTGAGCACTTCAAGCTCCGGCAGGAGCTGCGGCAAGAGGCCCAGCGAATCGAGAAGCGCCAGATAGGCGCTTGCCCCGCGCTGCGACAATATCTGGAAGAACTCATCGCGGATGCGCTCCGGCGAGGATCGGTTTATCAAGGCGGCCCGGGACCGGATATGCCCTGCTGTTCCTTCTTCTATGGCGAACCCGAGCGTGGTTGCGAAGCGGACCGCGCGGAGCGACCTCAGCGGATCTTCTTCCAGCACCTCAGGCTTCGTTATCCTAATAAGCCGGCTCTGTATATCCCCTCTGCCGTTGAACAAGTCGACGATACTGTCAAGCGATCCGGTCCGGACAAACTCGCGCAGATCAAGCGCCATGGCGTTCATGGTAAAATCCCGCCGCCCCAGGTCGGCAGCGAGGTCCGGACCTTCGAAGTTGGTGAAATCGAATTGTAGCGACGCTTCGTCCGTTCTTTTTATGACGCGCGTGATCCGGCGATCTTCGTCGAGAAAGAAAAAACTTCCGTTGATCGCATCAGCGAACGAACGCGCAACCGTCTCGGACCCCGACGGCATCATGAGGTCGATGTCTTTGAACAGCTGATCCGTGATCAGCAGGTCACGGACGGATCCGCCAACGAGATAGATGCTATCCGAGGTGAGCGAAAGAAGTTGCGGGAGATATGTCAGGGCTGCGGTATTCATGGCTACTGGTGATTATACCTGATTGGGTCCTTCATCTGCGTGGAGCAGTAACTACAGATTCAAACCTGACCCCGTACGACCTTATTGTCCAACGTTGTTTCACCCGTTGCGCCGCAGTTTCCTCATATGACCGGTAAACTGACAGCGCACTCACGGGACAAACTTCCGAACTTCTAAGCCGGTTATTTTTTTAAAGTGTTTATGATTCGCGGTGGCGAGCGTGTCGTCTTCCCGCAGCGCTGTCGCCGCCACAAGCGTATTGATTGTCCTCAGTCCGTCCGCAGAAGATCATCACGGATACCGCTCTTTTCTCCGTTCATCGAGCAACTTCGTCACGCCCGCCATTTCCTTCCGGCCTTTCCATATGCCGAATCCGACAGGACTGAACGGTTTGTCAATGTCGCTCATGGGTTTCATGACAGCGATGGATTTCCCTCGCATCGTTATGACCACCTCGTCACCCTTCCTGACGCGTTCGAGGATCGCCGACGCATGGGTGCGAAGCTCTTTTGCCGTTGCGGTCTTCATGGCCGTCTCCTTAGTGTACACTTTGAAGTATATCCTTTTTTCAGGCCGCGCCGGTCAAAGCCTTTTTCAGCGGGGATATCGGGGTCAAACCCGAAGGTTGTTACCCGCCGTCACACATACATTAGTCAGTGCGATGCTTGTCAAAGTAATAATCAAAATCAGGATATACTTTTGATTTCGGGCCGAAGCAATCGGACTGCGTCACCTTATACAAACCCATATCTTCACTGGCATCGACGTTCAGTTCCAATTCCTCAGCATGGGGCAACATTCCTTGAGACAAACCAAATGTTTCCGGGCTGTAGGTACTTCTAAACCAGTCCGGAATATTCAGCATAGTTTCAGCGTCGGTTAAAAAGTCTATATCAAAAAAATACAATTCGAGAAGGCCGTCAACATCTATCGTTTCAATGTAAAATGGGTCCACAAAGGACGATTCTTTCCTGTCTCTCTTGTTTTTTGACAATGCAACCATATCGTTGTGAATGTCGGCATAATACGCCATTACATCAAAGAGGAGGAGATAATGGTAGTTATTGAGAGAATATATTTCAGGCCTGTCGAGGCACCTTCTTAAATTCAGCAACGTGGTCCTGGCAAGTGACGGTGTAAATACTTTTGCCATCGCGGGGTAATCCGCCTTCATTTCTTCTCGCGCGCGCGACCCATCGTACTCGTTATTGTCAATCAGAACATCGATAAAGTCGATTGAGTAGTCTATGCTATCGCGCAGTATTGCCTGAAATACAACATCCGGCGGTCTTTGAAATCGCAGCATCGTCGCACCTGACTTATCGTTTCGGCATTTGAATGACGTTTGACGGTTTATTTTCCGATGCTTTGGCTTCCTTCGCAAGCGTCAGGAGCCCCGGTGAGATGTTCCAGTGCTCCCCGTTGTCGGTTATAACCGTAACTGTTTTTTTGTTATATTTGGTCAACACGCCGAAGAGAGCAGGACCTTCGTCCGTCTTGAAGCTCACCCGATCGCCGACCTTGAATTCCAGCATCTTATGGTGCGCACGGGTCTGACTCAGGAAACGCAGGCGTTCGACGATCCGGCGGTTCAGATCGATCAGCTCATTCTCGGCAAGCAAGGTAATATCTATTTTCATGAACTACCTCCGAATGGGGTACGGGCGGGGCAACAAACGATTACAAGCGATTATAGTACGAGGACTTTCACTCCTCCCCCGCCTTCTCTGCTGCATCTTCTCCCGTGATCTGCCTGATATCCTTCAAACGCTTGCGCCGCTCTTCGCGGCCCACATACCAGTCCACAATCAGCGTTTCGATCAGGCCGATCAGCATCTTTGCTTCGCCGGGCTCCGTATCGAGGATCTCGGCGCCTTCGCTCTCCATCCGGGCGCCGATCATGCCGTTCTTCCGGACGGACTCAATGGCCTCCCACGTAAGAGGGTCCACCGTGCCCCTGACCTGGCGGAACTCGTCACTGAGGCTGCCGGGCTGCACCTGCCAGAAGTCGCGCAGCATGCCCGAGAGACAGCGGCGGGATAAAGCTGCAGAGGCCTTGGGGCTTTGTTCGATGGCGAGACAGGCTTCGTGGTAATCTTCCAGGATATGAGCGGGAACTGTTGCGGAAAAGGACCGGGCGCTCGAAGGAGGCACCAGAGGCCAGGTCCTGATAAGCTTCCCCGTGTAGGAACGGTTGCCGACGACCTTCAGGTCGTGGAGAGCAGCGCTGAGGGAGAGTTTCCGGCAGTCGGGGTTGGGACAGACGACGAACTGGACCACCAGACGGCGCGGGCCGTCTGCGTTCACGGCGGTGAGGTCGACGACGGAAGCCTGCCACCCCTCTCCGCTCACGGTCTGTTCTCTGTCGCAGAACCGGCAGTGCCACGGATATTCGCTCATAATTCCCTCCTTGCCTGGAGATCTTCCACTCGCGCGGTCACTATATCCGTCGTCCCCGAATGACCCTATCGGGGACCCAGTGACGTTGAAAACCTCTGGATTCCCGATTAGGACGTTCAGGCTGACGAATTAATACGAACGCATTAAATAATGACACATGCTGCGCCCCTTTTTATCCTCTCCCCTCTGCGGGAGAGGGTAGGGTGAGGGGGATCCCTCCGAGGGATGTAACAATTTTTAATTCGTTTGCAATAGTGCGGCATGACCAGATTCGAATTACCGTTATTGTCGAAGATTTCAAGCCATCTGAAGAGCTGCAGACTTTTTGCTGCTAAGACAATGCCCGTTCAATGCCTGATAATATTTTCTGCACATTCCCGTCAACTTCCATTTTCATACCCAGTTGTTCCAGGCGCCCGGTGTTCTCTTTAAAGCTATTGTTCAGCTCGGATATCTTTGCCAGGACATTTTCCTTCATCCCCTGCATTTCCTTATCCTGGCCGTACGGCTTGAAGAACTTGCTGCTCAGTTCAGACACGGTGTCAATTATTCTGTCGGCCACCGGACCGAGTTCCAGGATCTGGTCCCGGCGTCCTTCCCTGCAGCATGCGGTAAATGCTTCCTGCGCTTCTAAAAAAACCGTGAAGAGCGTCTTGGCTTTGTTCCGGGTGCTCTTGCGTTCGAGATAATCGATCTTTTTTTCTACATAATCCTGCCCGCCTTGTGCGGTGTTTTCCGAAGCGTTTTTTTTGATCTTCGCTGTCAGTCCATCGATCCTTTTCTGGATATCGTCTCTGATACTGACGGCTTCATCAACATATTCTTTTTTGGCGATAAGGTCGTTCATCTGCTGCACGACCCGCTCCGCCTCGTTCTTGATCTCCCGATACCGCGCCAGATCAGGATAGTTCTCCCGCAGTTCAGCTGCTATTTTATAGCGGACCTCCGCTGCTTCCCGGGGAGCCCGAAAGGGCTCTTTTTTCCCCAGACCGAACATATCTGCTATTCCCATATGCGCTCCATCAGGCTCCGGCCGTCATGCTGCTCCCAGCAGGGTCTTCAGCACCCCATCATCCCATTCTTTCGTGATGACCACCTCGCCGATACTCTTGGGCAGCACGAACTTCACCTTGCCGCCCTCAGCTTTTTTGTCGATCTGCATGGTATCCATAAGTTCCTGCACCGTCGGCTTCCGGCTCAGCGCGCGCAGACCCGTGGGAAGGCCATAGGACTCGATGAGCCTCTCAACGCGTTCGGGCACCGTAGCATCACAGAGCCCTGCGCCATGTGCCAGACGGGAGGCATAGACCATACCGATGGCAACGGCCTCCCCGTGGCGCATGGTGTAGTTTTCCGCCTTCTCGATGGCGTGGCCCACGGTATGGCCAAAGTTCAGTATCGCCCGGAGCCCTCCTTCGCGCTCGTCCCTGCCCACCACCTCAGCCTTGATCTCGCAGGAGCGTTTGACGATATGGGTCAATGCATCGGCATCAAGTCCGAGAATACGCTCGCGGTTGCTGTCAAGGTAATCAAAGAACGCACTGTCCCAGATCACGCCGTACTTGATCACTTCAGCCATGCCGGAGAGGAACTCGGCTTTGGGAAGCGTCCTGAGCACCTCGAGGTCCATCAAGACCTTCCGGGGCTGGTGGAAGGCGCCGATCATGTTCTTGCCCATGGGATGGTTCACGCCGGTCTTGCCCCCGACGCTGCTGTCCACCATGGCAAGGAGCGTGGTCGGCACCTGGACAAAAGGAATGCCGCGCATATACGTGGCTGCGGCAAAGCCGGCAAGGTCGCCGATGACGCCGCCGCCGAGCGCCACGATCAGGGACCTGCGGTCGAAGCCGTTGGTCAGGAGCGCTGTGTAGATGGCGTTGGCCCAATCAAGGTTTTTGTACTGCTCCCCGTCGGGAATGATGATGGACATGACCATGAAGCCCTGCACCTTGAGGCTGTCCACCACCCGCTTGCCGTAAAGCTCCTTGACCGTGGGGTTGACGACAATAGCGATCTTCTGCCCCAGGCCGAGGCCTTTGATCTGCGGGCCTGCCTGGTCGAGGCTCGTGCCGATCTCGATATCGTAGCTTCTCTCTCCCAGGGGTACGTTAACAGTATGCATGCCTGATTCTCTCTTTGATCTCGCTGATGATCTGGTCCACTGACTTTTCCGACGTGTCGATGG
>MHDY01000053.1:0-5712 GCA_001803705.1 Nitrospirae bacterium GWC2_56_14
GTCGGCATTGCCGGGACCGTGGGCAAGACCGGCGAGATCATCAATATCCCCGACGCCTATGGTGATCCACGGTTCAATCCCGAGTTCGACAAAAAGACCGGCTTCAAGACCACGAGCATACTCTGCGTTCCCATGAGGAATACTCAGGGAGATATTATCGGTGCAATCCAGGTGTTGAACAAACGCGCCGGGTCCTTCAGCGGCGAGGACGAAACGCTGCTGACGGCATTGTCGTCGCAGGCAGCGGTCGCCATCGAGAACGCCGACCTCTATCGCCGGCTGAACGTACTGAACCAGTCGCTCGAACGAAAAGTGGAGGAGCGGACTTCGGAGCTCACGCGTACGAACGAGCGGCTCACCGTCGTGAACCGCGAGCTGGAGCAGATCTCGATCACCGACGGGCTCACCCAGGTGTACAACCGCCGGTACTTTATGGAACGGCTGCGGCAGGAAGTGAAGCGCGTAAACCGCTACGGGCCGCCAGCCTCGCTGCTGATGATCGATATCGACCATTTCAAGAAAGTGAACGATACCTACGGCCACCAGGCGGGCGACGTCGTGCTGTGCACCGTGGCAGGCCTGGTCCGGGCCGCGCTTCGCGAAACCGACCTTTTCGCGCGATACGGCGGGGAGGAGTTCGTTCTGCTCGCTACGGGAACAGAGCAGGCCGGGGCTTTTATTCTCGCTGAACGGCTGCGCAAGCTGATCGAGGGCTCCGTGTTCACGCATGGCGGCAACCGGATCGCCGTGACCATCAGTATCGGCATCGGCATCTGGGAAACGTCGATTAGCGAAGATTTCGAGGAACTGATCCGCCGGGCCGACACCGCGCTTTATCGCGCCAAGGAACAGGGCCGGAACCGGTACAGTACGTAAGTCCTCATCGTAGGGGCGGGTTTAAAACCCGCTCCCTACCACGACAAAATAACCGAAAGGAGAGACGATATGAGCAGCAACAAAAAGACCGATGAATGCTGTCCGCGATTCGACCCCAGGCCCTGGGACGAAGTAACGCTCGCCTGGGAAGGCAAGCGATTTGTGAAGGACCGGGTGACCAGCTTTTTCCATATCCCGCTGAACTTCGGCGCGGTCATGAAGCGTAACATGAAGGCGATCGAAGCTGCCGACGCCGGCCCCGAGAGCCAGGTCATCCTCTCCGATGAGAACTCGCTCTGGGGCGCCGATGTATATATAGAAGTTACCAAAGACGTTCCCGGGGCTAACATGGAGTCCATCTCGGGAACGTTTCTCTCCAAGGTGTTCGAGGGACCCTATCGCAACATGCGCACGTGGATCGAAGAGATGGCGGCTTTCGTGCAAGGCAAAGGAGAGGGTCTTCAGAAAATGTATTTCTATTATACGACCTGCCCGAAATGCGCGAAGAAATATGGGAAAAATTACGTGGCCATTCTGGCGCAGATTTAAGGCTGTCGATCGACGGGAAACGAAATAACTTTTGCTGCATCCACATCCAGTAAAAGCACCCTTCACCCGAGTCTCCCCCCGCAACACCTCCTGGCACCCCCAAATCCCGCTGAATCATGTGACGCATCAGAGCCGGCGCGACGAAGGGAGTGCGAGCGGGTAAGGGGCATCCCCGGCAACGGAGATGCCCTCTTCGTTTGGTTCCGGGAAGCCGGAACTGCCGCTCTCTCTCGGTCTGGTCCAGAGGAGGAACGAATATTTCCATGACGGATTCAAATGGTAAACCCGCGGATTGTCCGGCCGTCAAGAGAAAACTCAGGTCCACAGGCCGGAGGGCAGCTCTTTCCCATTGAAATAGCCCCTGTCTTGTGCTAGTGTCACCGGGACAGCCCGGCAGCGGCGGGGGAGCGGACCATACGACGATGATGGCAAAAATCCTGGATAGGCTGAAACAGATAAGTCCCTGGCATTTTATCTGGATATCGATTCTGTGCTCGGAAGCGATCACGCTGCTCCTCAGTATTCTCCAGGGCCGTCTCTGGTGGGGTGGTGTTTCGAAGGAAACCTTGATCATAGGCGCGGTGGACGCCATGGTCGTTCCTTTGATCGTCGCTACGGTCGTCGTCTATTTCGTGAAACACACGGCACGGCTGGAAGAGATCAATGATCAGCTTCAGGAGGCGAATCTGAAGCTGCAGGCCATCGACAAAATGAAAACAGACTTCATTTCGGTCGCTTCCCATGAGCTCCGCACTCCGGTGACGACCATCAAGGCGTTCGCCGAACTGCTCATCACGAAGCCGGGAATGCCCGAAGAGCGAAAAGGAAACCTCATCAGCTCCATCAACATCGAAGCCGACCGCCTTACGCGGCTGACGAACGATCTGCTCGATCTTTCCAGGATCGAGGCAGGATCGATGCAGTGGAAAAAGGAAAATCTTACCATCGAAGAGGTCATCGGGAGCGCCATCGCCAGCATGGAGCCGCTCTTTGAAAGCAAAGGCCTCCATTTGACGATTGCTTTCGATAAGCCCCAGGCCCGATTGATCGGAGACCGCGATCGTCTGTTGCAGGTTGTGACCAACATTTTTTCCAATGCCGCCAAGTTTACGCCACGGGGAGGCGCCGTCAATGTGGCAGTCCGCAGGGAGTCGGTCCCGGTGGCGCAAATCGTTGTGGAGATCTCGGATACCGGCCCGGGGATCCCGGCCGGGGACGTTGAATCGATCTTCGAGAAATTCCAGCGTTCAGGGGACCATCTCACCAGCATGATCGAGGGTACCGGACTCGGTCTAGCCATCGCGCGTCAGGTCGTTGAATACCACGGCGGCAGGATCTGGGTCACGAGCACCTATGGGAAAGGGAGCACGTTCACCTTTACCCTGCCGCTTGGAGTACTTTCGCCCCGCTGACCGGTTCAACAAAATCAGAGCTGCGATAACAGACAAAAGTCCCGATAAGTCTTGTATTCCCTGTTTTTCATCCGTATAATTCGTTTCGAGTCGTTCGTCCGATTCCTGTCGTTCGATTTGTCCGGGTCAGATCTTCATGCTGAATTATTTCGAAAATATCCCTACGGAATATTTTATCTATTTCCTCTACGGGTCCGCGTTCCTTTTCCTGAGCTTTGCCATCTTCGTCAAAGACATGAAGGGCAGCGACTTAAAGCTTGCCGACAGCCTCTGGCTGCTCGGCATGTTCGGTCTCACCCATGGCCTGCACGAACTGTTGGCCATGTATCCGTTGATCGAGGGCTCCCATCTCTCGATGCAGGAGCTCTTCAATGCGAAACTTCTTTCCCTGGTCGTGCTGGTACTGTCCTTTTTATTTTTGCTTCAGTTCGGCCTGGTCCTGACGCTCAGCATCCGCAACAAACGTCCGCTCTGGTCCTTCGCGATATCCGCGGTGCTCGTCCTTGCATGGCTCGCCTTCATTGCTGCGCGGGATTCCGCCATGACCATGCGTTTCCTGAGCCAGGCGGAGCAGAGCGCGCGTTTGATATTTTGCCTTACCGGAGCGCTGCTCACCGCATACGGGCTGATGGCCTATTCCCACGAGATAAAGGTGTTGAGCCGGTCGGTCTCGCGCCATTTATGGTACGCCGGGGTCTCCTTTATTTTTTACGGCGTTTTTGCAGGCGTGTTTGTCACCCGGTTCTCGATCATCGCCCTTCCCTTTCCGATCGAACTCTTACGGGGGGGCGCCGCCATCGTCATCACCTACTTTATTGTCAAGGCGCTGAATATCTTTAACATAGAAATGCGCAAGAGAATCGAACAGCAGACGAGGCATCTTGTTCAGACGGAAAAACTGACCTCTCTCGGACAGCTCGCGGCGGGGATCGCTCATGAGATCAATAATCCGCTGACCAACGCATCGCTGGGGATCCAGACGCTGAAACTGAAATTCCCAGCGAGCACCGACGCCAGCGAGATCTTTGAAAAGCTCGACGCGGTGGAGCGAAACATCGATAAAGCATCCGCGATCGCCCGCGAGTTGCTGCAGTTCTCACGCCAGCGGGAGACGGAGTTCTCTCCTGTGAACATGAACAGTATTGCCCGGAGTGCGATGACGCTCCTGCAATACAAACTCAAGAACATCCTTGTCAAACAGGATCTGGCCGATGTCCCGGATGTGCTGGGAGATGCGGGCAAACTGGAGCAGGTTATCATCAACGTTCTCTCCAATGCCGTGGAGGCAATGCCTCAGGGCGGAACGATTTCCATCGCAACATCGCGCTCCAAGGCGGGTGTTCAAGTCCGCATCGAGGACACGGGGTCAGGCATCCCCGAAGGAGATCTCACCCGGGTCTTCGACCCCTTTTTTACCACCAAGGAACCGGGAGCGGGGACGGGGCTCGGGCTCTCCATCTGTTACGGCATCATCAAAGACCACCACGGAACGATCGAGGTCTCCAGCATGAACGGCAAGGGGACCAAAGTTGCGATCACGATTCCGGAGAGGAAATAGTATGAAGCGCATTCTGGTTGTTGATGACGATAAAGAGCTCAGAACCCACCTGGTCGATATTCTGAAAGGCGCGGGGTATCATAGTGATGAGGCGTCATCGGGCAGCGAGGCTGTGAAGAAGTCGGCCCCCGGGGAGTACGACGTGATCCTCCTGGACATGATCATGCCGAAGGGCAGCGGCGCCGAGGCGCTGGTGGAGATCCGGAAAGTCGCGCCCCGGTCGAAGATCATCATGATAACCGCGTTCGCGACCATCGAGAATGCCGTGGATGCCATGAAGCGCGGCGCATGCGAATTTATCTCGAAACCGTTCAAGATCGATGAACTCCTGACCACCATACGGCGCGTCCTGGAAGAGTCGCGCGTTGAAGAATGCGCAGGGAGCAAAGACCTCGATGCCCTTTTGAGCGCGCTCTCGAACCCCATCCGAACGAAGATCATCCGGTTGATCCTATCGAGAAAATCCATGCGGCTCATGGAGCTTGCACGCGAGCTTTCCGTCGAGGACCACACGAAGGTGATCTTCCACCTGAAGATCCTGCGGGAAGCCGGGATCATAGGGCAGGATGATGAAAAGTCCTATGTCCTGACCGGGGAAGGCGAGAAGGCCGCACACTGCCTTAAGATCATCGATAAGCATCTGACGGATAAGTAAATTCCCTCCTCTTCCTGACTGCTGACCGAATGCCGCCGCGCTGGCGGTGTTAATTTCATTCCACATTTCCCCGCACTCATTGAAGAGAACGTTACTTGACAATTCCCCGGGGGGAGCATAGCGTGCCAACGCTGCATTCATTGGTCCGCCTATGTATAAGGGGAAGCATCAAATGTCACGGCTTGACGTAGACCGGGTGTGCTCGGTAACGAACGCCAACTTCGACAGGATCCTGTCCGTGGTCGTCAAATATCTCGGCGAATCCCGAGTGGGCGGCTGCGTCTGCGAAAAATGCGTCAAGAGCCTTATCGCCGATGCGCTCAATGTCCTGCCGACCCATTATTATGCCGACCAGACGCGGGAACAGGCGGTCGGCTCACCCTGGGTCCTGGTTGAAAACGCGGTAGCGGAAACCGTGGAAAAGCACCAAGCGCGTGTTTGCAAACGACTCGCAGGGATCGAGGGCTGAATCGCATCCCTGCTCCCTTCTCCCGGTTTTATCTCTTTTGTGCATACCCCCCCTGTGAAATATTTTTCACCTCCCGTGAATATTCCTGAAGAACGCTTCTCTTGTGCGTGTTATATCCGAGATGTATATTCATAGCGTCCTGATTTCCATTTTACCGGGACAGACGGTGATTCTCATAATGTTGCAGGGAGGA
>MHDY01000053.1:5763-15084 GCA_001803705.1 Nitrospirae bacterium GWC2_56_14
ACAGACGGTGATTCTCATAATGTTGCAGGGAGGATCTTGTGCGAAAAAAAATTCTCATCGTTTTGATCCTGCTCTTTGTCGCCGGTATACTCAGGATCCTGCTGTATGCGGGAGGCATCTGATTTGATCAGGCCGACTCCCGTCTTTCCGGAATGGAAGGGCCTTTTACTCCCGTGAAGATCAGTTCACTGCATGCTTTTTTATTGTGAATGTTGCTTGATCTGAATAAACGACCATAGCAGATATGGTTTCGAGACTATGACAATGCAGGAGGTGAGAACAAGACATACAACGAAAAAGAAGCAAAACAGTAGTTGGGGGAGTAAAGATTACAGCTCAAAAAGGAGAATATACTAATGTTTATACGAACACGAAACAAATTAGGCAGTATGATGGCATTGGTCCTCGTGTCTGCGCTGGCCTTTGCGGGCTGCGGCAGTAACAGCAGCGATGCGCCGGCAGGGCAGATCAAGCCGACGTTCGTTGTAAAGGACACCTCGGCCGCAGTCGTCGCAGGGGCGACAGTCTACGCGATCCCGGTGGCAGACGTCGAGGCGCTGGCAGCGGTAGCGCTCGATTCCACCGCAACCGCAACGACCGGGAATTACTCAGCCGAAGCTCTGGCGGCCGACGAGCCCCTGGAGGATTTGATCGCGGCCAATTCCGGGACGTACGTGTCCGCGGTAACGGATACCGCGGGCAAAGCGGTTTTTGCCGACAACCTTGTCGCCTCCGACCGGTTCTTCATTGCCGTCAAGCCCGGCACCGCGGACCACCTGCCCGGCGGCAGCATCTGCCGTGAAGCCAAGGCCGGATCGACACTCAATAACGTATCAACCGATATCGTGGTCTCTACGACGCCGTCGTCCTCGGCCACGTTCGTCGGGACCAGCCAGTGCCTGGGGTGCCATTCAGGATATGCAACAATGAAAAAAACCATGCATAAGCTCGGCTTCATGGCGCCAAACGCGCCCAGCGGGCTGCAGGACCGTAGCGAATTTGACGCCAATGACGGCATCTACAACATGTCGGCCGGACTGGAGAAGTACACGGCCGGTGATGCCGCCTCCGGAGGCACCACCATCTACTTCTATGATTACGACTCCACCCGCAAGTTCGACAAGTTCAAGACCCTGGAAAGCGCCCCGACCGGCACCGTGTACGCAACGGTGCGCGTCTACCAGGACACAACGGACAATAAGTACAAAGCGCAGTTTACGAACGTGATCAACCCGTCGGATCCCAACAGCGGCATGATCCACGAAGCGGTGCTCACGTACGGCGGCGGGGTCTACAAACAGCGCAATATTACGAAAATCGATGACAGCCTCTTCATGATCCCGCTCCAGTTCAACCAGCAGGGCAGCGACGCTTCTGCGGACCGCACCAGGAAGGTCTGGCGCGATTATCACATGGATTGGTGGGTAAGCAGTATTGTATCGAACGTTTCGATGACATTCAAAGCCAAACCAGCCGCGAGTGCGAGCGTGGATGTTCAGTGCGCGGCCTGCCACTTCAACGGCTACAAACTCACCGCAAGCCCGACGTTTGCGGGTTATTACACTGCCGAGGGCGTAGCGGACGCTAACGGTGAATTGCACCCGGTTACGGGTGTGAACCAGGAGCTCAACATCGGGTGCGAGACCTGTCATGGTCCCGGATCCGAGCATGTTGCGGCCGGTGGCAACGGCAAGTTCATCGTGACCCCTGCGAATATCACGCCGGAGCGGTCGAATATGATCTGTGGGCAGTGCCACAGCCGGCCCCAGGGCAATGGCACGTTCAAGAACGATTCCCCGCTCAGTTCGTCCAATAAAATGATGATCGCGGGCACGAGCAGGGCCGACTTCCTGGCCAATCAAACGAGTCGTCATGACGCCGCTGTGGGCGACTTCTGGGGCGACAAACTGCACTCGAAGTCTCACCACCAGCAGTACACCGACTTCATAAAAACGGCCAAGTACCGGAACGGCACATCGCTCAAGACCTGCGCTTCCTGCCACACCCCGCATGGTCCGGGTACCGGTGTGCGGCACCAGCTGAAGGGCACGACAAGCGACAACAGCCTGTGCGCATCGTGCCACAGCACGGTTGTGCTCGCCTCGCACATGGAGGCAAAAACAGGAACCGCGTCGATGCCGGCAAGCACCCAGTGCATTCAGTGCCACATGCCCAAGACTTCGAGCAGCGGCGCGGGAAGCAACGCAACGTCACCCTTTGTGGGCGACTCGGCGACCAAGTACTTCACGGGCGACATCAACTCGCACTTGCTGGATGTACCCTTGAAGACGAGCATTTCGTCGACCAATACCATGCCCGTTGCTTACACGGACAGCTGTGGTTTTTGCCACTCCCAGAAGAGCACGCTGTAGCATCAGCGTCTAAAAAAATGATCATGTGCAAAGCCCCCGGAGAACTCTCCGGGGGCTTTTTTTATCTCAACGGGCAACGCTTTTTTTTATCCGCTTCCGGTTTTTCCGGAACTCCCTTGAAACAGCATGCAAAAACGAGTATAGTGCACCCCGGCTCAAAAAACAGGAGATTCGCCATACATGGACCTGCTTCTTCTTTTCAAGGGATTAATCCTCGGCATCGTGGAAGGGGTCACGGAGTTCATCCCGGTCTCGTCAACGGGTCATCTTATTCTCGCGGGAAACCTGCTGGGATTGGATGATGAGCGGGCCAAGGTATTTGAAATATTCATCCAGTTGGGGGCGATACTCTCGATAATCTGGCTTTACCGTGAAAAACTATCAGGCGTTCTCCGGGAGATACCAAGGCTTGACGCTGCACGGAGATTCGCCTTGAACATCTTCGTGGCATTTTTGCCGTCGGCTGTTTTTGGGCTCGTCTTGCACAAGGCGATCAAGGCATATCTGTTCAATCCGGTCACGGTGGCGGCGGCCCTTGTGACCGGAGGGATTGCCATCCTCCTGATCGAGCGGATGAAACAGAACAGTCAGGTGAACAGCGTCGATGAGTTAACGCTGAAACAGGCAGCCGGAATCGGGTTGGCCCAATGTCTCTCACTTTTTCCAGGAGTCTCCCGCTCAGGTGCTACCATAATGAGCGGGCTGGTCATCGGCCTTGACCGTAAGGTCGCGGCGGAGTTTTCGTTCTTCCTGGCAATTCCGACGATGTTCGCCGCTACCGGGTATGACCTGCTCAAGAACAGATCCGTCCTTTCGGCTGCGGACATCCCGCTTTTTACCGTCGGTTTTGTCACGGCTTTCCTGTCCGCCCTCATCGTCGTAAAAGCCTTTTTGAAATTTATTTCAAAGCATGACTTCAAAAGCTTCGCCTATTACAGGATTATTTTTGGACTGACGGTGCTGGGTTTTTACTGGCAAAGGGACTGGCGGTTCTGACGATTAAAGCGCTTTGAAATCCGGCCTGCAGAGTGTTGTCCTCCGGCAGGGTGGACCAGCGATACCCGGGAACGAGCCACCGCCGCCTCTCTAAAACCTGGATGAAATTGGTCTTTACTATTCCCGCTTGATTGGTTAAAATGCCGGAACGCTTAAAGACGCGTAATTGAAAAGTGAAGATTGGAAATTAGAAATTTCCAATGAAGGAGTTTTTCCGCCATGTCAAATTCCCCTGTGAACACCATACCTGACGGCCTGAGCCATCCCGGCGGCCCCAAAAAATATCTTCCCCGTCTCATCGCCTGGGAAGTGACCCGGAGCTGCGTTCTGAACTGCGTCCATTGCAGGGCAGCTGCCAAATATGGCCCCTACCCGGGCGAGCTCTCCACCGAGGAGTGCTTCAAGTTCCTGGACGATGTCAAATCTTTCGCCGACCCGATCATCATCCTGACCGGCGGCGAGCCCATGATGCGGGCGGACATCTACGATATCGCAAAACACGGCACGAAGATCGGCCTGCGCATGGTCATGGCGCCCTGCGGTCTGCTCGTGACCGAGGAGCTTGCCCAGAAGATGAAGGACTCGGGCATCATGCGGGTGTCGCTTTCGATCGACGGCCTGGACGCCAAGAGCCACAATGCCTTCCGCCGCGTGGAAGGGGCCTTCGAAGGCGTCATGAAGGCCATTGAGAACTTTAAAAAGGTCGGCATGGAATTCCAGGTGAACACGACCATCACCAAGCACAACGTCAAGGACCTGCCGAAACTGCTCGAGATGGTGATCGGGCTGGGGGCGGTCGCGTACCATCCCTTCCTGCTCGTTCCCACGGGGCGCGGCAAGGAGCTGATCGACCAGGAGATCCCGCCCGCGGAGTACGAGAGCACGCTCAAATGGTTCTACGAGATGCGCGACAAGTCGCCGATCCAGTTCAAGCCCACCTGCGCCCCCCACTATTACCGCATCTTCCGGCAGGGCGAGAAGGAAAAGGGCAAGACCGTGACGCCCGCGTCCCATGGTTTCGACGCCATGACCAAGGGCTGCATGGGCGGCCAGAGCTTCGCTTTCGTGTCGCACATGGGCAAGGTCCAGATCTGCGGGTTCCTCGAAGAAGAGGCAGGCGATATCCGGAAGGAACCGTTCTCCAGGATCTGGGAAGAATCGAAGCTGTTCCTCGAAATGCGCGACCTCGATCACTACCACGGCAAGTGCGGCATCTGCGAGTACCGCCGGGTCTGCGGCGGCTGCCGCGCCCGGGCCTTCGCCATCTCCGGCGACTATCTTGCAGCCGAGCCGTTCTGTACGTACGAGCCGGTGAAAACCAAAGCAAAGTAAACATCAGCGCTGCTGCGAAAGGGGATGATGACGTTATCATCCCCTTTTTTCATGTGAGAGCGCCGCACTTGCCTTTTTGCCTGATTTGGACTATCTTTTAACTAGCAGGGGCAACGAGAGCGGACAGATACCGAAGGAACAGTGAGAGGGAGGGCACCATGGGCAAGATGCTGATAGCGCTTGATGAATCAAAAAGCTCGATGAAGGCGGTCGAGTATGCGGCAGAACAGTTTTCCACAACCAAGGACCTGCAGATCACGCTCGTGCATGTGCTGCCGAACCTTCCGGCGATCTTCTGGGACGAAGGGCATATCCTGAGCGATGACGAGAAAAAAGACCGGAAAAAGGTGGTCGACAAGTGGCTTGCCGACCGGCTGGTGAAAATGGAGCCCCTGTTCCGGAAGGCTACGGAGCTGCTGGTTGCCAAAGGGGTCAGCGCGGCCAGGATCGGCAGGAAAACCATCTCCGACTCCCTTGACGCTGCCGACAGCATTCTCGAAGCTGCAAAGGACGGCGGGTTTGGTACGATCGTCCTCGGCCGGCACAGCAGCGGCAACGGCAGCCGCCACCTCATCGGTATCGTCACCAACAAGGTCATGAGCCACGCCGCAGGCATGACCGTTATCGTGGTGGATTAGCGAAGGGCGTAAGAAAACCCTTTTGTCCGCAGATGGCGCAGATTGAAAAACAGACTGTTTCGTTTTAAGCCGGAAGTTTGCGTTGCTGAGAAGCGCCTGCTTTTGGATTCTGCGGATACTGCATTGACCTGAGCAGTTACTGTTGTTCATCCTTTCTGCAGTAAAATCCATGGACTGCCATGCCGGGTTGTACTGTTAAAAAATTGTTCGAAAAACTCATTGATAGGAATCTATTATGACTGATTCGCATTCCGCTCATTCCCACGCCGTGACCTATCTCAAGGATTACCTCCCGCCGGATTACCGCATCCTTACAACGAACCTCCAGTTCGAGCTGGAGGAAGAGCGCACCCTGGTCAAGTCCCTGCTCGTCATCCAGGCGGCCAATGATCCCGGCAGGGGGAGCCGGCCGCTGAAGCTTGATGGCAGGGACCTGGAACTGCTGTCGGTGGCGCTGGATGGAAGGAAGCTCGGACCAGGCGAGTTCTCGGTGGACGAGGAATCACTGACCATCCCGGCCGTGCCCGGGCAGTTCACGCTCGAGCTGGAAACCGCCATCAGCCCCAAAGGGAATACTGAACTTTCCGGTCTCTACCTGGCGGGCAGCATGTTCTGCACCCAGTGCGAGGCCGAAGGCTTCCGCAGGATCACCTATTACCTCGACCGGCCCGATGCCATGGCGCGGTTCATGACCACCGTCGTTGCCGATAAAGCGAAGTATCCGGTGCTGCTTTCGAACGGCAATCTCATCGATTCCGGCGAACTTCGGGACGGAAAGCATTTTGCCAAATGGCACGATCCGTCGCTCAAGCCGGCCTACCTGTTCGCGCTCGTGGCAGGAGACCTGGCGCGCATCGAGGACCGGTTCAAGACCATGTCCGGCAGGGAGGTCGCGCTCCAGATCTATGTCCAGCAGCATAACAAGGACAAGTGCGGCCACGCCATGGAGTCGCTCAAGAAGGCCATGCAATGGGACGAAGAGCAGTACGGCAGGGAATATGACCTGGACCTCTTCATGATCGTGGCGACCGACGATTTCAACATGGGCGCCATGGAGAACAAGGGGCTGAACATCTTCAATTCCAAATACGTGCTTGCAAGGCATGAGACCGCGACGGACACGGATTTCCAGGGGATCATGGGCGTGGTGGGGCACGAATACTTTCACAACTGGTCCGGTGACCGCGTCACCTGCCGCGACTGGTTCCAGCTGTCGCTCAAGGAAGGCTTCACGGTGTTCCGCGACCAGCAGTTCATGGAGGACATGAGCTCCAGTGGCGTCAAGCGCATCAGCGACGTGAACATCCTGCGCACCCACCAGTTCCGCGAGGACGGCGGCCCCATGGCGCACCCGGTCAGGCCCGAGTCCTATGTGGAGATCAACAATTTTTACACCCTGACCGTGTACAACAAGGGCGCCGAAGTGATCCGCATGATGCATACGCTGCTCGGCCCTGCGCGGTTCCGGAAAGGCACGGACCTCTACTTCGAACGGCACGACGGCCAGGCGGTCACGACCGACGACTTCGTGAAGGCCCTGGAGGATGCCAGCGGCGTCGACTTGGCGCAGTTCAAGCGCTGGTACACGCAGGCAGGCACGCCGGAACTGCAGGTAAGCCGCTCTTATGACGCCGCGGCGCGCACCTTTACCCTGACGATCAAACAGACCTGTCCGCCCACGCCGGGCCAAAAAGAGAAACTCCCATTCCATATACCGATCGCAGTCGGCCTGCTTGGCAAGGACGGCAGCGACCTGCCCCTGAAGCTTGCCCATGAAAAGGGGAGTCTCAGTTCCGGCGTCCTGGAACTGCGGAAAGCGGAAGAGACCTTTGTTTTTGCCGATGTTCCCCACGAACCGGTCCTGTCGCTTTTGCGGGGGTTCTCGGCTCCGGTCAAGCTCAAGATGGAGCGGAGCGACGACGAGTTCGCATTCCTCATGGCCAATGACGCAGACGAGTTTAACCGCTGGGACGCCTCTCAGCAGATGGCGATTAAAACGATCCTTGCGCTCGTGCGTGACCACCAGGCAGGGAACAAACTCGTGCTGGGCAGCCGCTTTGCCGAGGCATTCGGGAAAACCCTGGAGAACACCACGCTGGACCACGGCTTTTTGGCCGTGGCGCTGACCTTGCCTTCCGAAACGTACCTTGCCGAATTCATGGACGAGGTCGACCCGGCAGCGGTCCATGAGGCGCGGCGCTTCGTGGTCCGCGCATTGGCCTCGCGAATGAAGGACACCTTTCTTGAGCTGCACAGTATCCTGAGGAATGACGACTCCTACCTCCTTGACCCGGCCTCAGTCGGCAAGCGGAGCCTCAGGAACGTCTGCCTCGGCTATCTGGCCGAACTGGACACGCGGGAAGCGCGGCTCTTGTGCGTTGAGCAGTTTCATAAAGGCAGCAACATGACCGATGTGATCGCCGCGCTTGCCAGTGTCGTTAATCTCGATTGCCAGGAGCGGGGGGACCTCCTGGCCGAGTTCTACGAGAAATGGAAGCACGACCCGCTGGTGATGGACAAGTGGCTCGCGATCCAGGCCGGTTCCTCCCTGCCTCAAACACTGGACAACGTCAAGGCGCTGACAAAACATCCGGCCTTCTCCATCAAAAATCCCAACAAGGTGCGCGCGCTGATCAGCGCCTTCTCGGCCAACGCCGTGCGGTTCCATGACGCGGGCGGGGAGGGGTACGCGTTCCTTGCGAACATGGTCCTGCAGGTGGACGCCATGAATCCCCAGATAGCAGCGCGGCTTGCTTCGGCGTTCACCATGTGGAAACGCTACGATGCTCCACGGCAGGCGCTCATGAAAGCACAGCTCGAACGGATCCTGGCGACACCGGGACTGTCCAAGGACGTGCATGAGATCGCGGCGAAAAGTCTTGCTTGACCGGGCTTGCCGGTACCATCCACCGCGGAGACGCGGAGGCGCAGAGGAAGGCAGTTCGAAAATAGTAAAGATTTTCTCTGCGACTCCGCGGTTAAACCTGATCTATGCGACTCCCTCAGTTTTTGCTCTTGCCTTTTCCCCCCGCCTGTACTATCGTTTCTCCTGTCTGCTACTATGCTTATCACGGAGGACCCATGAAAACGCATGTAAAGATAACCATCCTGTTTGTCGTTGTCGCCTTGATCGTGTTCGCGGCCTATGCGACGCGGCGGATCTCGGCGCCCGAGAGCGTTCTTATCGCCCATGAGCGGGACGCCCTGTACGAGGCGCGGGACAAGGACCGCATGGAAAAGGACCCGACCTACGCGGTCGAAATGCGGGACCGGCTGCAGTTCCTGGACTTGCGGATCGCGGCGGCCCATATTGCCGAGAACGATCCCGACGCAGCCATCGCGGTCATCTGGAAATTGATCGCCGAAGAAGAGGCGCATGTGGTCAGCGGCGTTGCCCGGCGTTCGCGCAGCTATGTGAACGAGATGCGCTTCTACGAGACCCTGCAGAGCGCCTATGAGCTCAAAAAGGACGAGGCGGGCGCAAAGAAAGCCAGGGAAGCTCATGACGCGCTTCTCCTGAAGGCCGCGGAGGCACGAACGCGGGAGAGCAGGGAAGAAGGAAAGCACGTCGGGTCGGCCGGGGATTAGCCGGTTTAGAAGAAACGGGCCGATGCCTTAAAAAGTTTTTTTCCGCGGAGACGCGGAGGCACAGAGAAAACCTAAAATCATTTAGCTTTGGGTTAAAACCAGGTTTCAATTAGCGGCTTGGATGCCGCCACCTCACCCTGCCCTCTCCCACGCTGGGGAGAGGTGACACTTAGCCTTTGCTCTTCTCCGTGCCTCCGTGGTAGACATAGTCCCTCAGCCCCCTCTTTTTTCTTGAATGTTCCCACGTCATATCCTATAGTAGTCGCGATGTGCAGCCCGGTCTATCGCTGACCGCCATGTTCAGGAGGAGCTGTGAACACACGAGGGATCGCCATTGTTTCACTGCTTCTCGCCGTTGCCGTCATCCTCTTCCACCAGACCGCTAAAAAAGCACC
>MHDY01000054.1 GCA_001803705.1 Nitrospirae bacterium GWC2_56_14
CGCGTCGGATCCGAGCAGCATTTCCGTTTCTTTTGTAGGGGCTTCACCGAATATGTTCCACCACTGCTTCATCCTAAGTTCCTGATCGAAGCGTACCCCCACCATCAGGATGTTTTTGCCATCGATAGTCACACCCCCCAGCACCTTGGGGGAGACGACAGCGATGTTCTTGCTGTTTCGTATCTCCTTGATACGTGCCAGTTCCTCTTCGCCGATTTCCCGCTGATCGAAGGTCACCCCGCCAAGGCTGATGCCTCCATAGTTCATGGAAAGATCGTTGCTCTGGGGTGTAATCAGGATATTGGCGCCGAACTCATCCATCTTCCGCTCAATGTCGCTGGACATGGAATTGGTCAGGGTAATGAGCGTCACGATTGTCGCGATTCCCACCATCAGCCCGATGGTGAGAAATGCCATTTTCGCCTTTCGCCGGCGTAGATTGTTGATGGAAATGTTGTGCAGTTTCATGTAGATCCTCGCCTGTTGCTACCGGTTAAAAGAAGCGTGCACCGGCATTCAGGTCGCTGGTTTTGACGGTGATAGCGTCTCCTGACAGCTGATGGGGCAGATAGGAAGGGTTGCAGCCGCCAGTCATGTTCGGTCCCATTCTGTTGATAGGGAACTTCATGTTGCAGTTCTTGCAGACCATCACTTTTCCCTGCTGTTCATACCCTTTCTTCTCCCGATAGCAGGCGTCACAGGCATCGAATGCCGTCCTGATCGAACCGTCCGGGCCTTTAACAGCGAAAAAGGTTATATCTTTCCGGCCGTCGCTGTACTTGAAAAAGTGGGCCTTGCCGTCGCTTACCTTGGCTGCCGGTATGGTTACCACACCGTTTACCCCCTTCACCTTGTCGGCTTTGCCGATTCCCGGCAGAGAGAAGGCTCCTGCTATGGCTGCGCACGCCACGACTAGCGCCACGGTCAGGGTAATAATTTTGTTCTTCCCGGTCATAGTGTCTCCTTTTGCGTATTCTTCCGGTTGCAACAGCCACATCCACCTGACGCGGCCTGGCCTTCTTTGTCGGCACCGATAGCCGAATCAAACTCATTTCTGGTCATCACTGACAGGATACTGGAACCGTAACCGGTTGCCGTTACCTTTTCCGCCAACTGCTCGGGCTTTACCAGCTTCGAATCATACACGACGGCAACACGGCCGGCACCTACATTCACCTGCACCGATTCAACCCCTTTTTCGCCCGTAAGCGCCGCCTCGATCCTGGCCGCGCAACTGACGCAGGTCATGCCGGTTGCCTTGAGGATTGCCGCCGAATCACCCGCCGGTGCCCCGTCGATGGCGAACACGACGCCAACCGCCGACACAACAGCGGCCACTGCCACTGCGATGATACCTGCTTTAAGTTTCTTCATTTATTCTCTCCTTTACTCGTGCGGTTCCAGCATGCCCCCCCGCAGGCAGTCTGCCGCAGCAGTTTTCCCGACCTGCTTTCGGGGGCTTTATCGAATTGCGCCAGGTTCATGGTTTGCGTAATCTGATTGTCCATTCCTGAACGGGCGATGGTTGTGCTGATGTCAGCCGGGTTCGTGGCACGGGAATCGTAGGCGACGAGCAGGCGGCAGCTGCCGGTGTCAGCCTTGATCCATGCAATTCCCGGCTGCGCATGCAGATCGTCTCCGCTCCTTCTGATGCAACTGCCACAGAGGGAACCGGTTGATGTGCAGCCCCCACCACAGCCTCCGGTATCGGTAATGTTCACCACCGCAACAGTATCGGCGGATACTGCAGGTTTGAGAAACAAGGCCAGCCCCCCCAGCAAGGCAATTGCAACCAGGACCAGGCTGATGTCTATAATGCGGCGTCTGTTGTTTTTTAGCTCCTGCATTATCCTGTCCTCGCACGTCATCACTATCAAGGTGCATGCCAAACTGAAATCAAAGGAATTCCGTGTGCTTAGATGGACCGTATATGCCGGGTGGATTGCAAGGCGAAGAATAGTGTGCAGCCGGATGTGGAATTTTCTACAGTAGGGGCTACTGAACGTGGCACGAGAGACAGAGCCTGCTCCCCTGGTTGTTGACGGCGAGATGATGGCGCGCCGGGTTGAGGAGGTTATGGCACGAGATGCAGCTCACGAGGCCGTTGGGAAACCTGATCCCCAAAGACATGGCGATCTCGGGAGGCAGGTATGAATCGAGCTTATCCAGTGGGGGGTACGGAGTGTCGATGATATGTGGGTCACGGTAGGAGCAGTTCACGGTGCAGATAGCCACCGGATGAAGAAGCGACCCGTCGTGGCATGCCAGGCACTCCGGAGACAATGCATCATTATTGACCATGAATGAGTGATGGGGCACGTACTGGGCATATGAAGGCGGAGGTACAACAAACGCGAGGAAACTGAATAACGGAATGAGCTGCAACATCCTTCGGCAATTCATCATCATCTCCTTTCGAGAGAGAAGAAGACCGCAGGTGTTCCTGTTACAAGGGTATCGTCAGTTTGGCAGTACCGCAACAGACAGGGGTATCAATAAGGGAGAGCCACCTCAGGGAAAGGAGCTGAAATGCGCGGCACCAGCAAGGGGTCGAAATGGGCAACGCCCCATTCCAGAACTTCCCGTAAGGGGGCACGACGCAACAGTGGCGGAATCGGCTGGCCGAGGAACGTGAGGGCGGAGTGAATCAGCACGGCGCCGCAGGAGTGGATATCGACTCCCTCCGCCAGCGAAACTGGAGCATCCCGCTTGGACAGCTTTCCGCCGTCGGGAGCGGTGACGAGCGGCACGTGGCAGTAATCGGGTGGCTGGTAACCGAGCAGCCTCTGCAGGTGAATCTGGCGCGGCGTGGAGGCAAGAAGATCCGCCCCCCGCACCACCTGGTTCACCCCTTGAAGGACATCGTCAACGACTACGGCAAGATGGTAGGCGAACGGACCGTCGGCACGGCGGAGGACAAAATCGCCGCAGGTTTCCGCCAGGTTTTCGCTCATCTCTCCCATGATACAGTCGTTGAACCGGATGAGCTCGTTATCCACCCGCACCCGCACCGCGCGGGGGGGCTTCCCTGGGGGCAGTCCATCCCGGCAGGTGCCCGGATAGCGGAGTTCGCCGGACGTGCCATGGGGAGCGGAAGATATTTGGGCGATCTCGGAGCGGGAACAGCCGCACTGGTAGGCACGACCGCTTGCGGTCAGCCTGTCGAGCGCCTCCCGGTACAGGTGCGTACGGTTGCTCTGCCGGAGCACCTCGCCGTCCCATACCAGCCCCAGGGTCTCCAAGGTACGCAGAATATCCTCCGCCATGCCCGGAACAACGCGGGGAGTATCCAGGTCCTCGATCCGCACCAGCCAGCTGCCGCCGCTTCGTTTCGCCATCAGCCAACTGCCGACGGCGGCCACCAGCGAGCCGAGATGCAGGCGCCCCGTGGGAGACGGGGCGAACCGGCCAACAACCGGTCTATGTCCAGTGGATTGAGACATGGATGAACGGAAGGCTATGGCAGGAAAGAGCAGCAGTAATCGGCCAGGGAGGCAACCTTCATAGTAAACGAGGTATTGGCCGGCACGTCGAAAGACTCACCCGGAGCAACCTTTGTCCAGGGACCGTCCCCAACCTGCGCTTCCACCTCGCCGGCAAGAATCTCCATGATCTCTGCCGCGGCGGTGGTGAATCGATATTCTCCCGGCTGCGCGAAGCCGAGGGTTTTTCTGCTTCCATCGGGGAAAAGGATCGTGCGGCTTGTCACTCCTCCCTCAAAAAAAACGTTTCCTTTTTTTACCACTGTAACGTTCGTGAATTCGGTCATGCCATCTCCTTTGCCGGTCAGTATCTGCTGTAAAAATCATCAATATAGTATTTCCTGCGGGTAGACAAGCAGGTTTTTTGTCGAACAAAGGCACAGCGGAGAATTGTTCAGTCAAGGGGAATCACGAAGTTGTGGTACTGGGGAAGAACGCCCGATTCGCGCTCCACCAAGTTGTACCGGTAGTAGATGCGAGCTTTTTCCGCGTTCCCGATACCTCCGAGATGAAGAGGGAGTGAAAAATAGGCCAGTTCATCCATGGCAACATCCTGCAGCACGAAGGAGACCGCTTCCTCGCCCACCTGTTCTCCAGCGGGATTGAGCAGCACCGCCGACACATCCACATCAGTGATCTTGTTGTGGATTCTGTTCTTCAGGAAGCCACTGATGGTGACGGTATCGAGGGATCGGACCGTTCGCCAGAAAAAAGTGAGATCGAAACCCTGGTAAACCCGGGGGTAGGTGGTCTGATCAAAGCGTGGCGGAGGAGTGTAGGCACAGGCGGAAAGCATGAGGAAGCAGAGGGCGGCGGCAATGGCGAAGGTGCGCATGTGGTCCTCCTTGCAAGGAAGCTTACCGCGCCCCGGCAGGGAGTCAATGACGTCACGCAACGGATGCCAGTTCCAGCCTCCCCCCCCACCTCCGCACCAGTTCGAACCGCACCTGTTCATGTTCGGCCAACGACAGGAGCGGGTCTTTTTCGATGAACTCGAATGCTGCCTGGCGCGCTGCTTCAAGCAAGGAGCCGTCACGCAGAATGTTGGCGACGCGGAAATCGGGCAGGCCGGCCTGGCGCGTGCCGAGAAAATCGCCGGGGCCGCGGATTTCCAGGTCCGCTTCCGCAATGCGGAATCCGTCGTTCGTTTCCTCCATGACGCGCAGCCGCTTTTCCCCTTCCTCGGACAGCTTGCCCGATGTCAGCAGCAGGCAGCGCGAGCGCGCCTCGCCCCGCCCCACCCTCCCCCGCAGCTGATGGAGCTGGGACAGCCCGAATCGCTCCGCATGCTCGATGACCATGACCGTTGCATTGGGAACGTCGATCCCCACCTCGATGACCGTGGTCGCGACGAGGAGATCGAGGTCGCGCCCTTTGAAGGAGCGCATGACTTCTTCCTTCTCCTCCGGCTTCATCCGCCCATGGAGCAGCCCCACCCGCAATTGAGGAAAAACATCGGCGGCCAGGTGCTCAGCCATCTGGGTTGCCGCCTTCAGCTCGGACTTTTCCGTTTCCTCGACCAGCGGATATATGACGTACGCCTGCCGCCCCCGTGCAACCTCTTCTTTGATGGCGGAATACACCTGCTGGCGCCGCGATTCGAAAACCACCTTCGTATCCACGGGGGTCCGCCCCGGAGGCAGCTCGTCAATGACGGAGAGGGAAAGATCGCCGAAGACGGTCATGGCAAGCGTGCGGGGAATGGGAGTGGCAGTCATGACGAGGATGTCGGGGTTGGTTCCCTTCTTCTTCAGAATGCCGCGCTGCAGCACACCGAAACGATGCTGTTCGTCGATGATGCCCAGCCCCAGCCGGGAAAACTCCACCTTCTCCTGTATGACTGAATGGGTGCCTATGACGATCTGCGCTGTCCCGGCGGCAATTGCCGCGAGTCTTTCGGCCCGCGCCTTCCCTTTCAGCGAAGCCGTAAGCAGCTCGACCCGGATCCCGAGGCTCTCGCACCATCGGTGAATATTGAGAAAATGCTGCTCGGCAAGGATCTCGGTCGGCGCCATGATGGCTACCTGCCGGTCGTTTTCCACCGCCACCAGCGCCGCCATCAGGGCCACGAGCGTCTTGCCGCACCCCACGTCCCCCTGAACCAGCCGGTGCATCGGGTGGGGCGCCATCATATCAGCTTTTATTTCGGAAAGCACCCGCCGCTGCGCCGCCGTCATCTGGAACGGGAGCTGCCTGAGCAGTTCCCTGGTGTATTTATGGGTAACCTGGAACGGAATGCCATCTTCCATGGCGATCCCCTGCTTTTTCAGGGCGAGACCAAGCTCGAGAAAGAAGAATTCGTCAAAGGTCAACGTGCGATGGGCGGGGGTCTTGCGCTCGTTGAGATCGTTCAGGGTGACATCCTCCCCGGGAAAATGCACCTCCCGAAGAGCAACATTCAACGGCAACATGGACAGGCCGACGGCAACCGGTCCAGCCAGGGGATCGCCGACATTGTCGGCAAACTCCTCCACAACCGTCTTCATCATCTTGCGCATCAGCTTCTGGTTAAGTCCCTCGGTCAAGGGGTACACCGGCACGATACGACCAAAATTCCCCGGATCCCGCGCCATCATTGCCGCAAGGTCATCCCCATCGGCCATCCATTCGACCTCCGGGTGATGGACCTCCCGCTGCATGCCGTACTGGGAGACCTCTCCGGTGAAGACCCCCTTCCTGCCCGGTCGCCACGCTTTCTTCATGAAAGCGGCGTTATACCGGAACCATTTGCACATGATCGTACCGCTTTCATCCCTGACGAGCGCCTCGAAAAAGCGCTTGCCTCCCTTCGTCGCCACAAGATCGGCACTGAGGACCTCACCAAAAAATACGGATGTTTCGCCGGGGCGAAGAGAGGAAATGGGAATGAAGCTTCTTCTGTCCTCGTAACGATGGGGGAGCAGGTACAGGGCATCCTCAACGGTAACAATCCCCTTCCGGGCCAGGGTTTCCGCCAGCTTCGGCCCAACCCCCTTGATGAAACGCATCGGCGTCTGCAGGTTTTTACGGTTCATTGCTTCCCGCAACTCCTGTCGTGCTGCGGGCGGTTCAGCAACCTTCTCCACAAAAAGTCGCCCTTCCCCGTCCGTTTCAACCTTCAGACGGTCGCCCGGTTTGAAACCGGCTTTTTCGAGCAGGTCTCCGGGAACGGTCAGGGCGCCGTTATCGGCAAGCTTCAGTTCGAGCATGATATTTCCTGAATGGGTGGAGATGCGTAGATCGGCGGTCTGCCATTAGGGGGGTTATAGAGGATTGCTGCTTGAAGTGTCAATACAATGTTACGGTTCCTCGGTGTCGGAACCAGGGTCCTTCGGACGGAGCGTCGCCTTTGGGGGAGATTCGTCATCCGGCGCATCGGACCACTCCTCATCAGGAATCTGATGCAGGGCTTGCCCTTCTTCTATCGCCGTAACGGCCGATTCCAGGTCCTCACAGAGCAGGATGCCCGATTCGCT
>MHDY01000055.1:0-468 GCA_001803705.1 Nitrospirae bacterium GWC2_56_14
TATGACTTAAACCAATCTAAAATACCCTCAACTGCCCAAAAACTAGCGTCGCACGAAACAAAAAAGGAGTTAGCAATTGTATGCTAACCCCTTTTGGAAATTCATGGTGGGCGATGCAGGGTTTGAACCTGCGACCCCTGCCGTGTGAAGGCAGTGCTCTCCCGCTGAGCTAATCGCCCGGGAACGGATACTTTGTAACACAGGGCGCGCTGAATAGTCAAGAGAAATCAGAAGTAATTCAGGTGTTGAGACTGAAGGCTGAAGGGTATTCAGGAAAATTCGCTGCAATACTTCAAGCGAGCTCGTTTTTGCTGAATCTGGTCCTCTGCTTCAGTCTTCTGCCTTCCCGCCTTCAGCCCTGCATTACTCAGCCTGTATCACTCAATCACCAGCACGGCGCACTTCAGATACTGCGTCTCGCGCGCCGCGAGCAGGATGGGATGGTCCCGTGCCTGGGAGCGCATCTCG
>MHDY01000055.1:521-1182 GCA_001803705.1 Nitrospirae bacterium GWC2_56_14
GAACAGGTCCTCGTCAATGTGATGCGAGCAGGAACAGGTGACCAGCACCCCGCCGGGCTCCAGGAGCTTCATGGCCCGGAGATTGATCTCTTTATACCCCTTGAGCGCCTCCCGTACTTTGGCCCGGCTCTTCACGAAGGCCGGCGGGTCCAGGATGATGCAGCCGAAGCGCTCGCGCTCCTTTTCGAGCCGCCGCAGCTCCTCGAAGGCGTCAGCTTTCACGAACCGGGCCGCCAACCCGTTCAGGGCCGCATTCCGCGTTGCCAGATCCACTGCCTTCTGGGACGAATCAACGCCGATCACCTCTGAGGCGCCGTAACGCGCCGCGCTTAAGGACCAGGCCCCGACATAACAGAAGCAGTCAAGGGTGCGCCTGCCCTGCACAAGGTCCTTGAGCGCCTGCCGGTTCTCGCGCTGGTCAAAAAAGAAGCCCGTCTTCTGCCCTTCGAGAACATCGACCGTATACTTGATGCCCGACTCTTCGATGGTCACCGGACCGGCAACTGCTCCGCGAACAATGCGCGTTTCCTGCGTCAGCCCCTCAAGCTCGCGCGAGGCCGTATCATTCCTGAGCACGATCGCTTCGGGTTCATATTCATCGATCAAGGCGGCGATGATCAGATCGAGCTGTGCTTCGATCCCTGCGGTCGTGGACTGCACC
>MHDY01000055.1:1225-6900 GCA_001803705.1 Nitrospirae bacterium GWC2_56_14
CGTCGCCTTCTCCGAAGATAGCCCGGAACGAATCGCCGAACCCGAGCAGGGTGCGCAGTGAGCGGGCCCGTGCGACGCGGCGCTGGAAAAAATCATGGTCGATCGCTTCCTGCTTCCTGGTCAAAAACCGCACGGCTATGAGCGAACGCGGATTGATATACCCGCGGCCGATGAACGCACCTGAAAAGTCCAGCACATCCACGATCTCGCCGGGCACGGTCCCCGCGGGAATGCCCTGCAGCTCATTGCTGAACACCCAGGGGTGGCCGCGCAGGATGCGGCGCTCTTCTTTCTTTTTCAGGCGTACGGTTTTCATAGGGGGGGAGATGAGAACAGAGGTAAGAAGACAGAAGTAAGAAGTTAGACGAACACCTTACGGCTTCTCAACACTGGCTTTTGAACACGTCTCGTCTTCTTACTTCTCTCTTCTTACTTCTCTCTTCTTACTTCTTACTTCTCGTTTTTACAGTCGGTTCTCGATGTGCGAATCGCTCCGCAGGGTCTGGAGCCAGGTACGGTAGGTGTTCTCAAGCTTCTGCTGGTACAGGGTCGACTGGATCTCGTCCTTCACCCGGTCAAAGGGCGTAACCGGCGTCCTGACCTCCTCGAGCCTGATGATGTGGTAGCCCGAGGCGAACGGGAGCGGACCGGCGATCTCGCCGGGCTTGAGCGACCGGGTGGCCTGCTCGATCTCCGGGAGCGCATGGTCCCGGCGCATGAATCCCAGGTCGCCGCCTTCTGCCGCGTTCTCGCTCTCGGAAAGCTCCCGCACCAGGCTGACGAAGTCCTCTCCCTTGCGGGCGCGTTCGTAGGCCGTCCTGGCGCGCTCCTTGACGGCCGCCGCCTGGGAAGGCGTCTCGTTGTCCGGCTGGCGTATGAAGATCTGGCGCACGCGGATCTCCTCGGGCTGGGCATAAAGCTTCTGGTTGCGCTCATAATACGCGCGCAGTTCGGCTTCGTCCAGGATCAGTCCCGACCGCACATATTTGTTGAACACGCGAGAGAGGGTGATCTGCTCCCGGAGCTCGGACCGGTACTCGTTATAGGTAAGCCCGTCCTTTGCCAGTTCGACATCGAACTGTTTGCGGTCCATGCTGTTGCGCTTCATGATCTCGGTCAGGGCCTCGGCAAGCTCGGGGTCCGTCACGTCGACGCCGGACCGCTTGGCCGCTGCCAGCTGGAGCTTCCGATCGATCAGGTCCTCGAGGACCATGTGCTCGTTCCTGGCCGCGCCGCCCTTTTTCTGGTCCTCGCGCTGCAGATCGCTCAGCGTAATGATCTCGTCATTGACCACCGCGACCACGCGGTCAACAACAACGGACGCGCCCGTTGATCTCGGCAGACCCGGACCAAAGAGCATGGCGCACACCGTAGATATGATCAGAAAATACTTATTCATTGTTCACTCCGTTCGCTTTTCCCCCTATTGTCAAAATCCACTACAGAGCACCCGGAAAAAGGTATAGGACCTTCGTCTGTTCGGGAGTATTACCTCTTCTCCCCTCTGTGTCTTCAGGGTACTCGGTTCTTCATCCTGGGCTTTTTAAAACTACTTGAGAATGCAGAGAGTGTTATTTCCCCGTTATTCTCGGTGAACTCTGTGGTTTCATTTTATTGCCGGTGCCCCGCTACTTCTCTCCATGAGCGCTTCCGGAAGGCTGCTCCCGGCCCAGCGCCTGATAATTGACCTCGAACTTCGTACGGGACCGAAGCTCTTTCAGCCATTGCTGGTAGCGCCGGTCCTGTTTTTCCTGCGTCAACTTTTCCCGGATCGCCGGTGATGCCTCCTCGAGGTCCAGCACCCCTGCAGGCCTTTTGTTCTCAAGCTTGAAAACGTGAAATCCATAGGGGCTCTTTACAACACCGCTTACGCCGCCCGGGGGGAGCGTAAAAACGACATTAAACTCGGTGGGCATGTCTCCCCGGGAAAAGTAGCCCAGATCGCCGCCCTGTTCGGCCTCGGGCGCCGTCGATTTCTCGCGCGCTATCGCCGCAAAATCGGGATTGCCCCGGAGCTGCTCCAGCACCTGCTGTGCTTCCGCCTCGGTGGAAACCACGATCTGGCGCACCCGGACCTGTTCGGGCCGTTCAAACTGCTGCGCGTTGTCCTGATAGTACCTGCGGATCTCGGTGCCGGATACTGCAACCTTTTTGTTCACGTCACGCGCCAGCAGGCGCTCGATCATCAGGTCTTCCCATACGTCGTTCTTCCATTTTTCAAAATCGATCCCCTGGCTGGCCAGGGCCACTTTGATCTCCTGGCCCTGCTCGGCCCGGAACGACTCGATCCGTTTATTGATATCGGGCAGCCCTATCTTGATCCGCCGCCGCTGGGCTTCGCGCAGCAGCATCTTGCGCTCCACCAGGCGGTTCAGCAGTTCTTCCTTGACCTCCGGCTCCACCTCTTTGCCGGATTTAAACCCCGCGCGGGCCAGCCGTTCCTGGAACTCGGCCAGGGTAATGGGGTCGCCGTTCACGGTCGCCACGACCCTGATGTCCGGCGAAACCGACGGTGCGGACTCCGCAACCGGAGCAGCGGCCTCTTCTTTTTTCGTGCACGAAAAAAAGAGAAGCCCCAGGAACAGCGCCGGGGCTATATAAGGTATGAAGCGATGGTTGGCCATGTTCCTGCGTTATTTCTTGGGATCTTCCTTTTTTACTTCTTCCTTGGCAGGCGCCGGAGTATCGGTGCCCAGCGACGCAAGAACCTTTTCGTCTATCGATATGGTGGCCTTGGCCTTGAGGCTGTTCACGTATTCGATGAAGGCGTCGCGCTGCCGCTCATTGGCCATCCGGTCCTTGATGAGGGGCGCGGCCTGCTCGAGGCTGACCTTCTTGCCGTCGGCTGTGCGCATACGGGTGATGTTCTTGGTGTAGTATTCCTTGACCTCCTGGTCGGTGGGGGCCGTGATCTTGCTGGCAAGCTCTTTTTTTACCAGGTTGGCCAGTAGCTCGAACTTCATCGCCTCCTGGACCTTGCGCTCCATCTCTTCGCGGTACGTTGCCATCCGCTTTTTATACTCGGCGTCCTTGTCGAGCCCGAGCCGCTTTGCCTCCTGCAGGGCCACCTCATATCCGACGATCTGGTCGAGATACTCCTTGCGCGCCTTGGCATCGGTGGACACTATGGGCTGAACCTGCGGGTCCAGGTCCTGGACCTGTTTCTTGAAATCGGAGACTGTGATCGTGGTCCGGTTCACCTTGGCAAGCACGGCGCTGTCAGTGCCCTTGTTGCAGCCGGCAAGGCCGAGCGCGAGCGCAAGCACGGTTGTGGCGGTCTGAAAAAACAGTTTCATGAAGTATTCCTCCAATGGATTTTTTCCTGCAATGAACGGGTTATCACTGCGCGGGTAACGACCTTGTATATAACACTTTACAGCAGTTCCTGCAAGCACTTTTTCACCGCATTTGACGCGGTTTTGAGCGATTCGTCGCCCAGGACGAGCTGCAGCGTATACTCGGGGACCAGCTTGATCTTCCCCTTGTTCCTCTTGAGCAGCAGCATGACCCTCTCGGGCGAAATTTTCGCGCCTTCGGCAAAGGTGATCTGCACCATGGCCTTGCTCGCATCGATCCGCGCGACCTGCGCTTTTTTGGCGATGATCTTGATGCTCATGATCTCGAACAGGTTTGCCGCCGGCTCGGGCAGCAGGCCGTAGCGGTCGCGCAGTTCGTCGGCAAGGTCGCGGAGCTCTGCCTCATCGCCGACGCTCGACACCTCCTTATACGCTGCCAGCCGCAGGCTCGGATCGTTGATATAGTCCTCGGGGATGAAGGCCGATGCACGCATAGTGATCTGCGTGTCCGGTTCCGGGCTGAGCTCCTGGCCGCGCAGCTCGGCCATGGCCTCTTCCATCATCTGCGTATAGAGGTCGATGCCCACTGCCGCGATATGCCCTGACTGCTGCTTGCCGAGCAGATTGCCTGCCCCCCGGGTCTCCAGGTCCTGGGCGGCGATGCGGAAGCCGGCGCCGAGCTCGGACAGCTCCTGGATGGCCCGGAGCCGCTTGCGCGCCGTTTCCGTGAGCACCTCGTCCGCCGGGGCAAGCAGGATGGCGTAGGCCTTCTCCCTGCTCCTGCCGACCCTTCCTTTGATCTGGTAGAGATCTGCCAGTCCGAAGCGGTCGGCGCGGTTGATGATGATCGTGTTCGCCGTGGGAATATCGATGCCTGACTCGATGATCGTCGTGGTCACAAGCACGTTCATCGTGCCTGCGATGAACTTCGCCATCACGTCCTCGATCTCGTCCTCTTTCAGCTGGCCGTGGGCAATGCCGACCTTTGCCTCGGGCACAAGGTTTTGAACGAAATCAGCCATGCGCTCGATGCCCTGGACGCGGTTATGTACAAAGAAGACCTGGCCGCCCCGCTCGAGCTCACGCAGGATCGCCTCGCGGATCACGCGCTTGCCGAAGCGCGCAAGCGACACCTGGATGGCCTGACGGTCCAGCGGCGGCGTCTGGATGATCGAGAGGTCCCGGATGCCGGCAAGCGACATGTGAAGCGTGCGCGGGATCGGCGTGGCTGTGAGCGTCAGCACGTCAACGAGCTTTTTAAATTCCTTGATGCGCTCCTTGTGCTTCACGCCGAACTTGTGCTCTTCGTCCACCACCAGAAGGCCCAGGTTCTTGAACACCACGTCCTTCTGAAGCAGACGGTGCGTTCCGACCACGAAGTCCACGGTCCCGCTCTTTAAACCCTTGAGCGTCTCCAGCTGTTCGGATTTTGTGCGGAAACGGGAAAGCATCTCCACCCGGATCGAGAAAGGCGCAAGCCGCGCGGAGAAGGTGCGGAAATGCTGCTCCGCCAGAAGCGTGGTGGGCACAAGCACGGCCGCCTGCATGCCGTCCTCAACAGCCTTGAATGCTGCCCGGAGCGCGACCTCGGTCTTGCCGTAGCCCACATCGCCGCAGACCACGCGGTCCATGGGCCGCGGCCGCTGCATATCGGAAAGCACATCATCGATGGCCTTCTGCTGGTCCGGCGTCTCCTCATAGGGGAAGGCAGATTCGAACTCGCGGTAGAGGTTGTCAGGCGGGGTGAAGGCGGCCCGGGTCTGGGCTTCGCGCGCAGCATAGATCGCCACGAGTTCCTGCGCCATGGCAAGGATGTCCTTCTTCACCTTCGCCTTGGTCTTTGCCCAGGCAGGCGCGCCCAGCCGGTCCAACTTCGGAGCCGAGCCCTCGACGCCGATGTACTTCTGCACCTTGTCCAGGCTGTAGAGCGGGACGTAGAGCTTTACATCAGGCTCGTAGCGGAGCGTCAGAAAGTCGGTCTCGAACCCGTCAACATTGATGTGCGTCAGGCCCTGGTATTCGCCCACACCGTAATCGGTATGCACCACGAAGTCGCCGGGCTTAAGCTCTTTGAACGAGGAGAGGAAGGGCGCGACCTTCGATCTCGGTGCGGCAGGGCGATGGACCTTCCTGCCGAAGATCTCCTCTTCCGTGATAAAGGTAAGGCCCAGCTCCTGCCAGAGGAACCCCTCGGAGAGCCGGTTGATCATCACCAGGATCGGCCAGGGGCCCGTTTCCTGGCCTGTCACATGATCGCCGACCACGACGCTCAGTCCGTACTCAGAGAACAGTTTCTTGAGCCGCGCTGCCGCCTCGTCGGTCCCACAAACAACGGCCACGCGGCTTTCCGCTCTCAACCGCTTCAGCTTCTCCACAAGG
>MHDY01000055.1:6932-8530 GCA_001803705.1 Nitrospirae bacterium GWC2_56_14
ATGACGCGGACTTTGTATCGAGCCGAAAGCCGGCCCCGGTCCCAAGCAGGCGGATGTCGAGCACGGGGTAGTTCGAAAGCCCGGTACGAACAGCCTCCTGGTCAAGGTAGAGTTCTCCGGTTTCCGGCAGGATCCTGCCTTCCTCGATCTCTTCTTCGCGTCCAGATTCAATCTTATGACCCTGCTCATCGATCGCTTTGTTGATATCGTCAGGCTCGATGAGGGCGATAAGACTTTCCGGGGGCAGATAGCGGAACAGGCTTTCCATGTCGTAGAAGAACGGGGCCAGGCTTTCGACGCCGGGCATGAGCGCGCCTTCTTTCAATTGGTCGTTTACAGCTTCATCGTCAACGCGGCTTTTAAAGCGCTCTCCGCCCTGGTCCGTGACAATGAGCTCGCGCACCGGCAGCACCACCACCTGGGACAGATCTCCTGTGGAGCGCTGCGTCTCGGGGTCGAAGCTTCTCATGGACTCGACGGTGTCGCCGAAGAACTCCAGGCGCACGGGCTGGTCATGGAGCGGAGAGAAGAGATCGACAATGCCGCCGCGTCTGCTGAACTCGCCTACGCGCGTGACGAGGGAAGACGATTCATAGCCAATGGCCACGAGCGACGCAACAAGATCGTCGGGTTCGAGCTTGCCTGCTGTTTTGATGGTCTTGATGGAATCGACGAACAGCTCCCAGGGAGGGAGCTTTTGCAGAAGCGACCCGGCCGGCACCACATAGATGCCCGGAAGATCGGAAACGAGGCTGTAGAGAAAATGCATGCGCTCGCCCACGGTACGGCTGTCAGGCGAGTCAGCTTCAAAGGGCAATAGCCCCCAGGACGGGAAGCTGCGGAGCTCGGGCAAGGGCTGCCCTTCTTTTGCGAAGATCGTTCTGCCGAAGAACTCCAGGTCCGAAACGAGCATCTCCGCCTCATCGCTCGTTGCCGTCACCACGATGAGCGGCCGCTGGGATTCCTGTTGCAAGCCGAACAAAAAAAGGGCCTTTGAGGCCCCCCAGAGTTCGCTTACTTCTATTGTTTTTTTTCCCGCGCGGATCTCGCTTACAACGGGCAGGAGCATGTCGTGCAGGTTCTTCATAGACCGGCGTACTATACCATGACAGGCCAAAATAATGCAACAGGGCACCCTGTGGCCGGACCATAGGCAATCAGCATCTTTGAGCAGGAGGAGGAAGGGGCAGGGTAAAGGTGAACGTACTCCCCTTCCCGTAGGTACTCGTGGCCCATATCCTCCCGCCATGGTGTTCGACGAGCAGGCGGGTTATGGCAAGGCCGAGACCGCTGCCCTCGATCCCGTCAATTCGCTTGTCTTCCGACCGTTGAAACGTCTCGAAGATCAGCTCGAGATCCTCTTCCGGTATGCCGATGCCGGTATCGGAGATCTCGACCACGATCTGCGCCGGGGAAGCCTCCTGCCGTACTGCAACATGGATCGCATCTCCCGTCCGCGTGAACTTCACCGCATTCGAAAGGAGGTTAGTCACGACCTGCATGAGCCGGTCACGATCGCCGGAAAGACAGGAGAGGGGTGAGCTGAACGCCGTGCTCACCCGAAGACCTTTGTTCTCGAACAAGACCTCCATGCTCGT
>MHDY01000055.1:8539-8962 GCA_001803705.1 Nitrospirae bacterium GWC2_56_14
CCCGATGACTTCTTCGAGGCGCACCTCTTCCACCTTCCAGTTCATAGTACCGGACTCGACCCTGGACAGATCCAGCAGGTCCGTGACAAGGCGCGCCAGCCGTTCGGTCTCGACATTGATCGTGCTCATGAGCCTTCCCTTTTTCTCTTCCGGCATGCCCTGCTTCATCAGCAGCAGTTCGACGAATGCCTTGATGGTGGTAAGCGGGGTGCGAAGCTCATGGGAGACCGTGGAAACGAAATTCGTCTTCATTGTATCGATCGTCTTAAGTTTCTCGTTCGCCGCCTGAAGCTGTTCGATCAGATGCTCCCGCTCCTTATCGGCATGCCTGCGGTCGGTGATGTCGTTCACCAGGCAGACGGTTGCCACCGGCTCTCCCCGCGGGTTCCGCATGACGGAAGCAGACAGACTGAGCGTTCGAAA
>MHDY01000055.1:9108-9710 GCA_001803705.1 Nitrospirae bacterium GWC2_56_14
CGTTGCTTGATTGACCAGTCTGACTATTCTGTCGGGGTCAACCACGATCAGCGCATCGTTCATGGTATCGATGATCTCGCGCGCGGCGAACGCCGGCGTGATGTCCTCGAGACGGTACCGCCAGATCGCGCGCGAGACGAGGATAAGCATGCAGATCATCGGGACGGAACTGAGGGGGTAATAGGGAACCCCGATGGCGGGGAGAAAGTCGAGCGTGCCGAGATAGCCGATGCTGAAGGCGATAAGAAGCTCCCGCGCTCGGCGATGCTTCGTCGTATTCCGGTCTGACTTCCGGTACTCGATCCAATACAACCTCAGCGTGCCGATCGTCATGACGAAGAAATAGACTATGAACGAAAAAGCAGGCCAACGGAACTTCAGGAAGATGCCCCAGGAGTAGTGATAGAATCCGTCGAACAGGACGTCCGTCAGCAGCGATATCGCCAGGAAGAGCGTTGAGACCACCCACGCGAACCAGATCCCCTTTCGTTTCCCCTTTTCCAACCCCAGCACCACGACGGTAAAGTGATACAGGGCGGCGGGAATCATCGTGGCTCCCGCGTTGGCGAACTTCATCCATTCGTATGCCCGCTCTTCCGACG
>MHDY01000056.1:0-2122 GCA_001803705.1 Nitrospirae bacterium GWC2_56_14
CTTGCAGGCCGTCGGGATGATGGAGCAGAAGGACAAATATCCCGACCAGATCTCCGGCGGGCAGAAGCAAAGAGTTGCCGTAGCCCGCGCGCTGGTCACCAATCCGAAACTGGTCCTTGCCGATGAACCCACGGCAAATCTAGATCATGAGACCGCTTACCAGGTCATCGGATTGCTCAAGAAAATGCGGAATGACCTCAAGACTACATTCATTTTTTCCACCCATGACCAGAAAATCGTCGGCGAGGCCGAAATCATCTACACGCTGGAGGATGGGAAACTGCTGGGCAGGCAGGTGAAAGGAGGAGACCAGCAATGAGTAACCTGTTCAAGATAGCACTCCGCAATCTCCTCCGCTACAAGCGGCGGACCGTGCTCACCGCCTCGCTCATCACGATAGGTGTCGTGTTCGTCCTTGTCTTCGTTTCCGTCACCGGCTCTTTCAAAAAGATGATGGTCGCCCAGAACACCGATTCGATGCTTGGTCAACTGCAAATTCACCGGAAGGGTTATGTGGCGTCCATCGACAACCTCCCCCTGAATCTCAACCTTAAGCCAGAGGCCATGGCACGCCTCGAAAAACTCCTGAAGGCCCAGCCGGAGATAGAAGCGTATGCACCCCGGGTCAAATTCGGGGCCATGTTCAGTACGTTCGTCGAAACGACCAACATCCGCCTGAACGGGATCTATCCGGAAAAGGAAGCGGCTGTCGTTCCGCTGCTGCGCGGAAGGATCATTGAAGGGAAAAAGATCCTTGAGCGGGGGGACATATTGATTCCGGAACTTCTGGCCAAGGGAATGAAGGTAAAATTAGGCGACACGGTCGTTATCGTCGCCACGAACAAAGATGGATCAGTCAACGGCAAACAGTTCACGGTCGCCGGCATTGTCGAAAGCATCACGGGGCCCGGCGGGCGCGATGGCTATGTCCATTATGATGATGCACTCGAGGTATTGCGGACGGAGGGGACGGAAGTGAGCGAGGTGGCAATACGGCTCAAGGACTTCGGCCAGCTCCACCCGTTCGTGGCCAAACTGGACACTATTCTGGCGAAGGAACTGAACAAGCAGGGGAAACCGATTTTCGAACTGCACAGCTGGGAGAAGCTCTCCCCGTTCTACAATATCGCGCGGATTATCGAGGTCATGACATTCTTCATGAAACTCATGCTCATCGCCATTGTGCTGGTGAGCATCATGAACGTGATGATCATGGCGGTGTATGAAAGGATCCGGGAAATAGGCACCATTGCGGCCATCGGCACCCCTCCGCGACGTATCCTGTCCATGTTCCTCCTGGAGGGCTTATGCCTCGGCATCGGCGGGGCAATTCTGGGAAATATCATCGGCACCGTGATAGTGGTCATCCTGGACATGATGAAGATAACCTACGATTTCGGCAGACAGACGGGCCTGGTGCTTCATGCCGAAGTCAACCCGGTGGACATCGTCGTTCTATCAATAATTGTCATCATCATTTCGGTCATTGCCAGCCTCCAGCCCGCATTCAAGGCGTCGCGGATGGAGCCGATCAAGGCATTGAAGCATGTGTAGGCTTGTGGGCCGCTTAAGGACTCTGCTTTTGCCACCGGTTGTCCATGAAAAGGAGAAACGAATGTCTAAACTCGTTACGTTCATCGTCACCCTGCTGCTGGCTCTGCCAGCGTATGCCCTCGATGGTACGGAACTGCTCAGGCAGATTGACAGAAATCTCAACCCGGAGTCGTACGAGTCGTACCGAAAACTGATCAATGTCGAGCCGGACGGGGAACGAAAGGAATACGTCCTTTTCACGGTCAAAAAGGGAGTGGACAAGGTCGGCTCGCTCTTCATCTCGCCGGCCAGCGAAAAGGGGCGGACTACGCTGCGGCTTGGGGATAACATGTGGCTCTACATTCCCAACGTTGGGAAACCCGTCCGCATAACGAGTCTTCAGTCGGTGGTCGGCGGGGTCTTCAACAATGCGGACATACTGCAACTGGATTATGCCGCGGAGTACGACGTACAGAAGGTGGAAGAGAGCGATGGAAAGTATCTCCTGCAACTGAAGGCGAAAACAAAAGCTGTAGCCTATGACCGGGTGCGGCTGTGGGCCGACCGGCAAAGAAAGCTACCGGTGAAG
>MHDY01000056.1:2140-6837 GCA_001803705.1 Nitrospirae bacterium GWC2_56_14
ACGGGAATGCTGATTAAAACGATTCATTTCAAGGAGATCAAGGATTTCGGCGGTGGCATCGTTCGCCCATCGGTCATCGAAACGGACAGCCCGCTCTACAAAGGGTACAAATCGGTCATGATCTTTGCCAAGATAAAGAAACGAAGCTTGAAGGATGAGGTCTTCTCTCTCACTTTCATGCCGAAGTTCGAATCGTTGCGCTGACCTGATGCGAGTATTGCAGCTGTTTACGGTGCTTGCTCTTCTCCTGGCCCTCGGTGACGACGGCCACGGGGAAGATTACCGCTTCGATGAAGCGGAGTTCGAAAAGAAGCAATATACCTTTGGCGGGTATGCGGAATTCCGGCCAGTCCTTTTCGGCCTCGACCGGGACGCGGCCCTTTATCGGCTGAAATTCTACAATCGTGACGAAGATGACACCCTCATCGAGTACAACGGTAAGCTGCAACTGGAAGGGAGCCTGGAGAAAGGGATCGGCAGGCTCTTTGTCCGAACGAACAGTGAATACCGGAACTCCTACCAGGGCGGTTCCTTCAGGACGACCTTGTACGATGGCTATCTCTCGCTGAAACCGTCATCTTCCTTCTCGTTTGATATCGGCAAAAAGAGCTTGAGATGGGGTAAGGGGTACGCCTGGAACCCCGTCGCCTTCATCGATCGCCCCAAAGACCCCGACGATCCCGAATTGAATCTGGAAGGGTACATCATCGCGTCGGCTGACTACATACGGAGCTTCTCCGGCCCCGTGCAGACGGTGTCGGTTACCCCGGTTCTGCTCCCGGTCTACGACGGGGTGAATGATGACTTCGGCAGGCTGCGGCATCTCAACGTCGGGGGAAGGATCTATCTTCTCGCGTATGACACCGATGTTGATTTTTTATTCTTATCGGGAGGGAGCAGGACGAACCGGTATGGCGTCGACTTTTCCCGCAACATTACCTCCAACTTCGAAATTCATGGCGAATTTGCCTACACGGAAAACTTCCGGAAACGTACCGTCGATGCGGGAGGGAGAATCGCCGAACAGCAACAGGACGCTGCAAGCTGGCTGTTAGGCATCCGCTACCTCAGCGAGGCCGAGACCACCTGCATCGCCGAGTACTACCGGAACGGCGCCGGCTATGGCAAAGACGAAATGCGCGGTTTCTTCTCCCTCGTCAATGAAGGCTTCGACACGTTCCGCACCGGTGGAGCAGACTCCACTCTGCGGAGCGCCGCAGGACTGGCGGAGGGAGGCTACGGCAGGATGAACCCCATGAGAGACTACCTGTATGTGCGGATCAGCCAGAAAGAGCCCTTCGACCTGCTCTATTTCACGCCGGCGCTGACCTCCATCGTCAATCTTGATGACGAAAGCTTTTCCATGTCACCTGAACTGCTCTATGCCGGAATTACCAATCTGGAGATGAGATTGAAGGGAACGTTCCTCGGGGGGAGCAGGCTCACCGAATACGGCGAGAAACAGAACGACTATCGGGTGGAACTAAGGCTTCGGTATTATTTTTGAGTTCCACCCGCCACGCCAGAGGGGGTTACGTAAATAAAGCTTAAGATCAGAGATCGTCATCGAACGTTGCTTTTCTCGAGGAAATGAGCCCGTATAGCGCCAGGATAAACTGAAAAGCACCGGTGGAAAGCGTAAGAGGCAACGCAAGGGAACGGCACGGGATGAGAGTTGATTGGTACTGGCAGAAGGTCGATTTCAATGTGCCGTTAGTGCTACAGCTGCTCAGGCAAAAAACAAGCATTTTCGCCAACCACTTCAGCTATTTAACTTACCAGTGGCTGAGGCTCATGTACATCACCCGCCACATCATTCAACAGTCTTACTGCCAGAATTATGATATATTCATGTTGTTCTTACCAACGTGCGAAAGGAGACACCGTCATGGGAAAGAAAGGTTTTATTCTTTGCGTTTGCCAGGGCACGTGCCCCAGTTTCACCAAGATGGATATATTCGGCGTCCTTTCCGATGTGAGGCGGGAGAAGGTCTTCGACTACGTCTGCCTCCATCCGCAGCTATGTGTCGGAGACGGGGAGGAGTTTCTCAAGGTCCTCCTTTCCGGCGGAGAGACTGAGAAGCTTTACATCGCCGCCTGTGATCCCCATATGCAGAGTAAGATGTATCGGGACGCTTTCGAAGCAGTGGGCTTTGACAAGTCGAATCATATATCACTCGACATCCGCAACAAGACGACCGAGGAAGCTGTAGCAGCCATCAAGGAGATGGCAGTCAACAACCCTTGAAAAGGAGGGTGTCATGGAAAGTTGGCGCGGAATCCCACGCGAAGAAATCCCCTGGTTTCCCACTGTTGATGAAACTAAATGCATCGGTTGCCGGGAGTGCCTCGAAATCTGTAAAAATGCCGTCTTCTCATTCGATGACGTCTCCATGAAATCGAAGGTTGTGCGTCGGTTTAACTGTGTCATCGAGTGCCGCACCTGTGCAAAACTCTGCCCCGCTGACGCCATTAGCTTTCCGGAAGAAAAAGAATTCAGCGCCCTGATAAAGGAGAAACTGGTAAAGATGAAAAAATGGATTGACATGGCGTAGCTCCAGGACTATATGATTATATGGTCATAAGGAGATACGTAATGAAGCAATTCATAGAACTGCAAGCCGACATGCTGAAAGCCCTGGCGCAGCCGACACGTCTGAAAATACTGGAATTTCTTCGCGAAGGGGAACGCTGTGTCTGCGAGATTTTTCCTGCCATAGGTGAAGAGCAATCCAACACCTCCCGCCACCTAAACATGATGCTGTCCTCGGGCGTGCTTTCCCGCCGCAAGGATGGGTTGAAGATCTACTACGCCGTCAGGCATGCCGAGATCCTCACCATCCTGGATACCATAAAATTCCTTGTGAAAGAGGACATATCGGGACGGAATGAATTGCTCAAAGCTTCATAATAATTTTTAGGGGGTGGTAGACGTGGCAAAACTCACGATAGAGTGGCGGCATTACGATAAAGAAGGGGAAACCTGTTCCCGGTGTTCCGCGACGGGAAACAACCTTATTAAAGTTATAGCTGACCTGATCGAAGATTTGAAGCAGCGTGACGTTGAGGTTTCATTTATTGAAACGAAACTGACGGAGGAACAGATGGCTGAATCTAATCTGATCCTTTTCAATGACGTGCCGATCGAGGACCTGCTGACGGACGCTGAATCTTCGGAAAACAGTTGCACATCCTGTTCCTGTCTCACCGGAACCGAGACCTCCTGCCGAACTGTTCTCTACGGTGGTAAGGCATACGAAGAAATACCTGAAGACCTGATAAGGACAGCTGCCTATAAAGCTGCCGGCATTATTAAAATGTAATATTATGTTCGAGTAAGTATTGTTATGCATATATTTTATGGAGCAGTAAATGTTCAAACCCTTTGCTGATTACCTAGTTTTCGATATTTTCGGCCTTTCTCCTGGCTCACATCTGGGGGATGCGCTTAACTTTTTCGTATATGACACCCTGAAAATTTTCTTCCTCCTTACCGTTATTATCTTCTTTGTCGCCATCATTCGCTCCTGGTTTCCACCCGAGAAGACCAAACGTATTCTTTCTCACAAACGAGAATATGTGGGTAACGTCATTGCCGCCTTTCTTGGAATTGTCACCCCATTCTGCTCCTGCTCGGCGGTGCCCCTGTTTATAGGATTTGTGGAGTCCGGTGTCCCATTGGGAGTCACATTCTCCTTTCTTGTGTCCTCGCCGATGGTTAATGAAGTTGCTCTTATTATGCTGTGGGGCATGTTCGGCTGGAAAATCGCCCTGATTTACATTGGTACCGGCCTGGTGGTCGCCATCTTCAGTGGCATTGCAATAGGACGACTAAAAATGGAAAACTATGTCCAGGATTATGTCTGGAAAATGCAGGTGGGAAATTCCGAGATTGTTGAACAGACGTGGCCGGAGCGGTTAACGTATGCCAAGGGATATACGTTGGGGCTCCTGAAAAAAATCTGGCCATATGTGGTTATAGGCATCGCAATCGGTGGATTCATACACGGTTATGTGCCGCAGGACTTCCTGGCACGCTGGGCCGGCCGCGACAACCCCTTTGCCGTGCCGATTGCCGTCGCTCTCGGCGTGCCGCTCTACAGCAATGCCGCCGGAGTGATCCCCATCGTTCAGGCGCTGACGGCTAAGGGGATGGCCATCGGCACGGTGCTGGCCTTCATGATGGCCGTCACCGCACTTTCGCTGCCGGAAGCGATCATTTTGAAAAATGTCCTTAAAACGCGGCTGCTGGTGACGTTCTTTGGCATCGTCGCCAGTGCGATTGTGATGGTAGGATATCTATTCAACGCAATACTGTAGCAGGGCAAGCCGCTTTCGAGAGGCCAGTCAAATTCGAGAGCCCCTACAAGCGGGGCCATAATGACAAGAGGAGACAACGCGATGAAAATCGAGATTCTGGGGACCGGCTGTGCAAAATGCAAGACCCTCTATGAAAACGCCAGGAAAGCCGTGGAAGAAAGCGGCAAAGCAGCAGAGATTGTCAAGGTAGAAGACATTCCTTCCATCATGAAGTACGGCGTCATGAGCACCCCCGCCCTTGTCGTAGACGGACAGGTGAAATTCTCCGGCAAGCTGGCTTCAGTGGCCGAAATTATCAACATGCTGTAGCTGTGGGACGTATATTCACTGCTATGAAGAAAGGGAAATGTACATGAAACTTCGTATCTCCGCACTTG
>MHDY01000057.1 GCA_001803705.1 Nitrospirae bacterium GWC2_56_14
CCGAACACATCCTGCAACCTATTTCTGATCTCGTCATGAGAATAGCCGGTAATGAGTTCTGCCGCAGGGTTCCAGGAGGTAATGCGACCGGCCATGTCAGTCGTCAGGATGCCGCTTCCCACGCTGCGAAGGATATGCTCCTGCAGCACCCGGAGGTCGGCAAAATCGATGTTTTTTTCATGGAGTTCCTGGCGGGTTTTCCTGAGGCGCTCGGAAAGATAGCCGCTCAGAAGCGCTACGGCATAAAAAGAAAGAATATTACTGAAAACAAGATACAAGACCTGCAGTGCTGTAAAATTCGTGCTCTGAACAAAACCGAATGCATTATAATACTGCATATCGAGCATGCCACCGTACAAAATGCTCGATATCGAAGCGGCAAGATAGCCGCCACGCCGGTATAATATAATACTGCCGGAAATAATGACCAGATGATAGAGCGGGGAAAAAGCGCTGTCGATTCCACCGGTAATATATACCAGGATCGAAACAAGAAGGATGTCAATGGAGATCTGAAGATAGGCAAAGAAAGCCAGATTCAGTATCTTCCGCAAAAGATACCAGTAGATACCGGTAAGCAGGTAGACCAGCAGGACAAAATAATCGAGCGAGACTGTGGGAAATGAATAAATCTTGTATCGCTGCTGAATAAAGATGAGCGTCCCCACCAGAAAGGTCGTGAGGGCGACCCTGCTGGCCATCAGCCATTTGATGCGACTATAATATTCGTCTCTTGAGAATTCCTGAGACACGATAGTATCAGCCGCCCGCCGCGGAACCCATCTGGAATATGGGCATATACATTGCGACAATAACGAAGCCGACGGTTATGCCCAGAAATATCATCAGCATGGGTTCGAGCATAGAGGTGAGCGCTCCCACGGCAGAATCGACCTCATCATCATAAAAATCGGCGATTTTATTGAGCATATTATCGAGCGCGCCCGTGGCTTCTCCTACGGAGATCATTTGAACGACCATGGGCGGGAACACCTTTGCCTTGGAGAGCGGTTCTGCCAGCGTCTTGCCTTCGCTTACAGCCTGCCGTGTAGCCATGATGGCCTCTTCCACGACTTTGTTTCCCGATGTCCGGGCGACAATGATAAGTCCCTCGAGAATAGGCACACCGCTCGTGAGTAATGTTCCCAGCGTTCTGGTGAACTTCGCAACCGACACTCGCTGGATCAGCGAGCCCATGACCGGTATCTTCAGTGCAAATGCATCCTGCGCTCTCAGCCCATTTTCCGTTTTTCTCCACTGCTTGAGTACCACAACAAGTGATACAAAGACGATGACAACAGACAACCCCCCCCACCCTTTCATAAAGTTGCTGATAGCGACTACGATGCGAGTGGGCAAAGGCAGCGTCTGACCTGCCTCTGCAAAGATGTTGGCCAGCATGGGGACAACCACTACCATCAGCAGGGAAACAACGGCAACAGCGACAAAAAGGATCACCGACGGATAGATCATTGCCGACTTGATCTGTTTTTTGATCTTAGCGAACTTTTCCATATAGGCCGCCAAGCGTTGAAGGATCGTATCCAGGATACCGCCGGCCTCTCCGGCTGCAACCATGTTGCAATAGAGATTATCAAAAACTTTGGGATGTTTTTTGAGGGAATCTGCGAAGGTGGCCCCGCCTTCTACATCCTGTCTCACCTGTACAACGACCTTTGCCAGTGCGACACTTTCCTTTTGCTGGCCGAGAATTTCGAGGCACTGAACGAGCGGGAGGCCTGCATCGATCATGGTAGCGAGCTGACGGGTAAAGATCACGATGTCCTTATCGGTGACCTTCGGCGTGCCGAAGGAGAGCGAGATCTGTTTGGGTTTTGCCGTGACGTTGATCGGCTGTATATTCTGCTTGCGCAGTAATGCCATCACGTCATCTTTGCTGTTTGCTGCAAGCTCTCCCTTTTGAACAGCTCCCTGCCGTGTTTTCCCTTCCCAGGTAAATACCGTTGTTGCCATTTCTCACCTCGTCCCGTACAGAAGTTTTACAGGTTTTTTGCCTTGAGATATTTTTTTCACTGCATATGATTCACGAATATAAATTTTTCTGGGGCGCTTATCGATACTCTTTTTGGACAGTCTGCGCCCCTGCCAGGCCGGATCTGCTCAGCATCTGAATGAGCTCTTCAGGATTTGACGATCTACCGACACAGTCTTCATAAGTGATCTGTTTTTTGACATAGAGGTCATAGAGCGACTGATTCAAGGTCTGCATACCGAACTTGGACTGCCCGGTCTGCATGATCGAATAGATCTGATGTATTTTATCCTCCCGGATAAGGTTGCGGATCGCCGGATTCGGGATCATGACCTCCAGTGCAACCACCCGTCCGCCGCCGATCTTCGGAATGAGTTGCTGCGATACGACCCCTTCGAGGACAAACGACAGCTGAGCGCGCACTTGCGACTGTTGATGGGGAGGGAACACATCGATGATGCGGTTCATCGTCTGGGACGCGGAATTCGTATGGAGTGTGGCAAAAGTAAGGTGTCCCGTCTCAGCGATGGTCAGCGCTGCTTCGATCGTTTCAAGGTCTCTCATCTCGCCGATGAGAACCACATCGGGGTCCTGCCGGAGAATATACTTTAGCGCATCTTTGAACGACTTCGTGTCGGCATTGACTTCGCGCTGGTTCACCAGGCATTTCTTATGCGGATGGAGGTACTCGATCGGATCTTCGATGGTCATGATATGTTCCTGGCGTTCATTATTGATCTTGTCGATCATTGACGCCAGCGTGGTCGATTTACCGCTGCCCGTGGGACCGGTGACGAGGACCAGTCCTCGCGGTTTCTTGCAGAGGTCCGAGATAATGTCGGACAACCCAAGCTCTTTGAACGTCTTTATTTTAAAGGGAATGGTTCTGATCGCGGCAGCCACCGCGCCCCGCTGCACGAACATATTGGCACGAAAACGGGATAGGTTCTTCACCCCGAACGACAGGTCAAGTTCACTGTTCTCCTCGAACTTATGCTTCTGGGCATCGGTCAGGATGCTGTAGCAAAGGTCCTTCGTCATGGTGGCTGACATCAGCTCCAACCCCGGTATGGGCTTTACTTTGCCGTCAACCCGAATGCTCGGCGCAAGCCCTGTTGTAAGATGAAGGTCAGATGCGCCTTTTTCGATCATATACTTGAGCAGGTCGTGCAGATTGGCCATGAATGCCACCTTCCCTTTAGAAAATTGCTATTTTCCGTTTATCCGAGGTTACTTGTTGTCTGGGAACGTATTTTCAACAACTTCTTCGAGCGAGGTCATACCCGCCTTGACCTTTAACAATCCGCTTGCACGCAGTGTTTTCATGCCGGAAGCGATCGCCTGTTTTTTGATGTCAAAGACCGATGAGCCCTGGAGGATCAATTCTTTGATCTCTTCTTTGATCGGCATAACCTCATAGAGCGCTACCCTGCCTTTGTACCCTGTCTTGTTGCAAATGTCGCATCCTATGCCTTTATAGCTGGCAATGGTCGGCGCCTCCTCAGCGGTGAAGCCGGCATCGATAAAGGTCTGGACGGGAAGTTTTTCAGGTTGTTTGCAATTCTGGCAGGACCTGCGCACCAGCCGCTGGGCAACGATCAGGATGACCGCAGACGAGACCAGAAATGGCTCCACGCCCATGTTCAGCATGCGGTTAATGGTGCTCGGCGCATCGTTGGTATGGAGCGTGGTAAGCACGAGGTGCCCCGTAAGCGCGGCTTTGACGCCAATCTCCGCCGTTTCATAATCGCGGGTCTCGCCCACCATGATGATGTCCGGGTCCTGCCGCAGGAACGAACGTAGCGCAGCAGCGAAGTTCAGCCCAATCTCATCCTTCATCTGCACCTGGTTGATGCCCATGAGGTTGAACTCGACGGGATCTTCGGCCGTCATGATATTCTCTGAATCTTTGTTCAGTTCGCTCAGTGCTGAATAGAGGGTTGTGGTCTTGCCGCTTCCGGTCGGGCCCGTCACCAGCACCATGCCGAACGGTCTGCCAAGGGCTTCCTGGAAATCGTTCAGCTGGTCCTTATCGAACCCGAGCTTGGTCATATCGAGCTGCAGGTTCGATTTGTCCAGAAGACGCATAACGATCTTTTCGCCGAAGAGCGTGGGAAGGACGGAAACGCGGAAATCCATGACCTTGTTCTTGCCCATTTTCATCTTGATACGGCCGTCCTGCGGAAGCCGACGCTCCGCGATATCGAGCTGTGCCATGATCTTGACACGGGAAATGATGGCGTTCCTGATCTTGAGCGGAAGCCCCATGACCGTGTTCAGAACACCGTCCAAGCGGTACCGGACCCTGAATTTCTTCTCGTAGGGTTCGATATGGATATCGCTCACTCCCATCTTGGCGGCGCGCACCAGGATGCCGTTCACGAGCTTGACGATAGGAGCTTCTACCTCAGAGGAGAGCTGATCAAGGGCGCTATCTTCGACCACCTCGAGTTCCTCGACAGCGCCATGCACGAGGTTGTCGAAGTCGTCAACGTCCACTTCCGTGCCGGTGTCGATATCGTCCACGAAACCGCCGGCACTGTCTGAATCGTCCATGTCGTAGTCTTTTGTGTTAAAGGCTGCCTTCTTTTCATCCTTGGACTGGGTCACGCTCTTCGTGGAGCCCGTTGCGACAAGCGATTTGGCGCTGCCATAATATTTTTTTATGGCCTCGACAATGGCCCCTTCGGTCGCCACCACTGCCTCGACATTGTAGCCGGTCATGAACTTGATGTCATCGATGGCGAAGATATTGGAAGGGTCTACCATGGCGATCGTGATCGTAGCACCAGAGCGATTGATCGGCATGATGCGGTATTTCTGTGCAACTTCGGCGGGGATATGCTTGATGACCTGGGGATTAATTTCGAACTTGCTCAGATCAACGTAGGGAACACCGTACTGCTTGCTGAGAAACGTCATGAGCTTCTCTTCCTGGACAAACCCGAGCTTGACCAGTATGGTTCCAAGCCTGCCACCCTCGCTTTTCTGGGTAGTAAGCGCTTTTTTCAACTGATCATCCGTAATAAGACCCGAGGAGACCAGCATTGAGCCGAGTCTTCCAGACATTGCCATGGGTGGTAACTCCTTTTAGATAAACATTATTTCAGGTTCTAATATTACTGTAATACGCAGTCTATGTCAAGGCAGATGGACGCTTTTCGCGATTGGTCAGCGTCTTGCTCTGATCTGCCGGGCGAGCGCATTGTTCATGACCTGAACCGGGGCCTTTTTCTTCGTCCAGATCTCGAAAGCGATCACGCCCTGGTACAGGAGCATGCCGATACCCGAGAGCTGTTGGGCCTTGCGGGCCTTTGCGGCCTTCAGGAAAAGCGTTTCCGGCGGGTTATACACCAGGTCGCAGACAAGGTGCTTCTTTTGAATAAGCTCCTTCCGCATGGGCAAGGGGTCAGCTTTTTTCAAGCCCAGCGGAGTAGCATTAATAAGACAGTCGGCCCCAGCTGCAGCATCGGCAAGCAGGTCCTCGCTTATGGGGTGAACGTCTGCTCCGGTCTTTTGCCTGATATCTTCCGCCAGCGCCGCTGCCTTACGGTAATCGAGGTCCATGAATACGATGGATCGGGCGCCGGCCAGCGCAAGACTGAACCCTACGGCACGCGCAGCCCCTCCAGAGCCGATGAACACCACGCGTTTCCCCCGGGGGTTGAACCCCGCATCATCCTTGAGCGAGCGAAGGAAACCCCTGCCGTCGGTATTGTGACCCTTGAGCCGGTCGCCCAGCACTTCGATCGTATTCACCGCCCCGATAAGCCGGGCTTCTTCTGAAAACTCATCGAGCCAGGACATGACCGCCTGTTTATGAGGGACAGTCACGTTCATGCCTCTGAGGTTAAGAGCAAGGATACTTCTGACGGCCGCTTCCAGCTGGTCAGGATGGACCGCAAAGGGAACATAACACGCGTCCAGGCCGAGCTTGGCGAATGCGGCATTGTGCATGCCCGGAGAAAAGCTGTGCTCAACAGGATACCCGAACAACCCGTATATCGATGTTTTACCAGAGATCATTATCATTACCCCTTCCCGCGCACAATATCCACCAGGTTCCTGAAACCGGTGACCGTGCGCACCGGCACTCCCAGCAGGTCCTCCATCTGGTCGAGGTTCATATTGTCGAGAAAAACGTGTTCATCATCTTTCAGAACGTTCTCCGGAATCAGGACCAGATCCCCGAGCCTTTTGCCTTTCAGAGCATGAACGATGTCACCGCCGCTCAGCAGTCCGGCAACGGTCACTGTCGGCCCGAAGAACCGGTTCTTCGCGACAATCTGCCTCACGGTCAGCCCTTTGACGCCCTTAAGCCTTTGCAGCGCGGTTTTTAATATTGCAGAGAATGAAGCACCCGTAACCACGGTCACCTTCAAGGTCGGAACACGGACCGGCACCCGGGTCCGTGCAGCATCACGAAGAAACTCGGCAACCATGCCGACGCCGTTCTCGATCTGCGGGAACTCCTCATAGGTCGCTGCTGACGGGAACGGCACTCCGGCCTTGATATAAAACTCATCCGATGCAAACACCAGGCGCGTGCCGAACTCCCTCCGGAACCGTCTGCCGAAGGTATCGATCGTCTTGAGCACCGCCCGTGCACCGCTGCGGGTGAACAATTTTACGGGATACAGGTCATCACGGTATGCGGTTACCCCCACCGGCACGGCGGCTATGGACATGACCGCGGGAAAGAGTTGTGCTACATCCTCAATGGTCTTCACCAGGTGCTGACCGTCATTCACCCCCGGGCAGGTTACGATCTGCGTATGCATTCGGATCCCGCCGGCTGCCAGTCTTTTCATGAGCGTCATGATGTCCGGCGCTTTTCGGTTCCCCAGCATGAAGGAG
>MHDY01000058.1:0-216 GCA_001803705.1 Nitrospirae bacterium GWC2_56_14
TGCACCCACAGGAGCGCCCGCGGAGACGTAGCAGCGCTACGTCGCACAAGGAAGCGACGAGGCCCTCTCCCGACGCATTGACCTATCGACCCTATCCCTGAAAGACCTCGAATCTGCCCGCCAGGACGCCCAAGAAGCCATCAATCATCATGGCACTAATGGGAATTTACCTGTTCTAATATAGCAATGTGTGATATCTGGATTGAAATGAAGATG
>MHDY01000058.1:321-686 GCA_001803705.1 Nitrospirae bacterium GWC2_56_14
GTAACATCATGTCAGAAGTGATGAAATTCGAAGTGGGTAAGGCTTATCCGGGTGAGGTTATCCCTGCTAACGCCGCGGCATTCGAAATCCGGGGCGCGGGCCAGCTGGTGCTCAGGATCAGGATTGACGAGCAGACCCCTGAGGAATCGAAAGCACTTAACGCAGGCTTCAGGGAATGTTCCCTTTATGATTCCCCCTCCGGAGTCGCCGCGTTCATATTCAAGTTCGTACCCCCAATCAACTGCATCCGTGTCCCGTTCTTTATCGTTCAGGAAGATGAAAATAGGATCGAATTGACAGACAGCGATCTGATTCACCTGGTCATTCTGGATGGCTCAATCATCACCTCCGTAAAAACCATCTGC
>MHDY01000058.1:754-896 GCA_001803705.1 Nitrospirae bacterium GWC2_56_14
CGAGCTATATGAGATGGCGATGGAGCAACTCTATCAGAAGAAGCCAGAGGAGCTTTTTGCAGCCGGCACGTCTTACCACACTATGAAATGGTCATAGGTCAGTTGCGAGACAGCGAGGATTCTCACCCTCTTCCCTTTTAAC
>MHDY01000058.1:1018-6683 GCA_001803705.1 Nitrospirae bacterium GWC2_56_14
CTCGGCTCAACGCAGAGAAAAAGGAAAGCTCCTCCCGGGATACTTCGAGAGCCTCGGCAATGGCAGCAATCTGCCGGGCCTTCTCGTTTTTTGACACTTTGTCGCATTTCGTCACCACGAGAAGCGGCGGTATGTCATAGGATCTGAGCCAGTCGAGCATCTGCCGATCTTCGACCGAGGGGATCCGCCTGATGTCCAGGATGAGGACCACACCCTTCAAGGTTTTGCGGGTTGCCAGGTACGTCTCCATCATGGGGCCCCACTGGGCTTTTACCGCCAGCGGCACCTTGGCGAATCCGTACCCGGGGAGATCGACCAGAGTGAATTCACCGCCGTTGATTTCGAAAAAATTCACCAGCTGCGTCCGGCCGGGAGTGGAGCTGGTGCGCACCAGGTTTTTCCTGTTCACCAGCACGTTGATGAGGGAAGACTTCCCCACATTGGAGCGCCCGGCAAAGGCAATTTCCGGTTGTCCTTCAGGAGGATAATGGTCCGGTTTCGTCCCGCTCTTGATAAATGTTGCAGTCTTGATATGCACAGCCGCACCGCCTTTCGCGAACGAAGTATAGTCGGTCAACGGGAAAGAGACAACCCGTTTGTGCGCCCACCGGTCCGCAATTTTTTCATAGGGCGATCTATTTCCCTCCGCCGAGCCCGCCACGCCCGGCAGATACCGATGATGCGAGAAATTTTTAATTCCATGGAAGAGCGCTACCATACACCCTTTAAGTTTACCCTTTCCCCCACCGATAAGAATTGAAGGAAAATGGTGCGTGTTTGGCAACCATCTTGCTTGGGACAAAGATATGAATAAAGAACTTGAAACAGCCATACAGACGGCAGGCGACCTCCCGACGATACCGGTAGTGGCGACCAAGGTGATGCAGCTCTGCGAATCCGAAAATGCAACTGCAGAAGAGCTGGCGCGAATCGTGGCCTCGGACCCGGCCGTAGCCGCGCGCGTCCTGAAGATTTCCAACTCCGCCTACTATGGCTGCCAACGGCAGATTCAGTCGCTGTCGGTCGCCATCGTCATCCTCGGCTTCACCACTCTCAAGAGCATTGTCGTTGCTGCCTCGGTGAAACAGGTATACAAGCCGTTCGGCCTGACGGAACAGATGCTGTGGCAGCATTCCTTCGGCGCTGGCCTGGCAGCACGGATCATCGCCCAGAACACTCGCATGGCCAATCAGGAGGAGGCGTTCCTGGCGGGACTCTTCCACGATATCGGCAAGATCATCATGAACAACCTGGACCGTGACAAGTTCCAACTGGCAATGCAGCGCTGCTACAACGAGTACATCACCTTCGAGGAAGCGGAGAAAAGTTTTTTCCCTTACAGTCATGAAGAGGTCGGCGCCTACGTAATAAAGAAGTGGAATTTTCCGGAGACCCTTTTCAAGGCGGTTATGCAGCACCACAAGCTGCTATTTGCCGAGCAGGAAGAGCTGGCGCAGGTGTACCTTACGGCGGTGGTCAGCCTGGCGGACATGTTCTGCAAACGGTTCGGTGTCGGTATCAGGGATCCCATGGAGAATATCGACATCATCGGCAGCAAGGCAGCCAAAATTCTAAGGCTTGACGGGGAACGGCTGGAGCACCTGCTGGAAACGTTCAGTGCGGCATATGAGAAGGACAAGCATTTTTTTGCAGCTTAAAAGGACAGGACCCATGTCAACCTCATCGTTCGAAAAATTCGCGGCTACGGCAGATGCCTTCTTTTCCACGGCGCAGGCCATACAGGGTCAGCGAGCGCAGATGGCGAACTACGCCATGAACAAGGCGGCCCAGTACATGCAGGACAACCAGACGGACAACGCGATCAAGGAGTTCAAAAAAGCCCTCGCCTTCGATCCCGCAAATACCACCGCAATGACATACATGGGGAACCTGTACCTGTCACAGGGGAAAACGTTCGAGGCTATCAAATCCTTCAAGGAAGTGGTCCGCCAGCAACCGACGTCTGTCAATGCGCACGTGAACCTGGGAAACGCGTACCTGCAGGAGAAGAACTACACAAACGCGGAAAAGGAATACAAAACTGCCGAGCGGATGGATCCGCTGAATCCGATAGCGGGTTATACCCTGGGTCACCAGTATATGCAGACAGGTCGCCTGAACGAAGCGGAAGCTCAATTTCTTAAAACGCAAAAGGTATCGCCCAAGGACGGAAACGTCTACTACAGCCTTGGCGCGGTCTATAATAAACAGGAGAAATACGAACTAGCCGCAGCAAATCTTGAAAAGGCACTGACTTTGAAAAAAGATTTTGATTCGGCAAACTATGAGTTGGGAATCGCCTACAGCAAATTGGGCAGGACGGACGATGCGCAGTCGCAACTGGCAATCCTGAAGAAATCGAACACAGCATTGGCCAATGACCTGCAATTCGTGCTCAACAAGCCGCGGATGGTATCAATGAACACGTCGAAAAGCGGCGGATTCTCGGAACTCCTCGGCCCCGGCACTCCGCTCTGGATGCTTGACGTTCAAAATGTTGCCAGCCCTGATTCACTGCTTAACCCCGGAACATCGAAAAAGTTTTCAATAGCGTTCAATTTTACGAACGAGATGGATGTTTCCTCGGTCATGAATCCTCTCAACTGGTCCATTTCTCGCGGCAAAACCGCTGCATCCGGCTATTACAATAATACTATGCCCGTCAATACCGCTCGGGAAGTATCGATTCCTCCGATTCCCCTTTCGGTCAGCTACGACCCGACCAATCGTCAGGCCATAGTAAACTTCAGGATCAGCCAGAACGACGCCGGCAACGCCACCATCGACCCGAAGCATCTCGTCTTTAAGTTCTCGGGCAAAGATGCCGCAGGACGTCAGATGGACACGACGGGAGACGAAATCGACGGCTCCGCATTGAGTGCATTCTGATCGACTCTCACTGACTCTCACCACTTTTCCCCTACCATCTTTGCCTCTTTTTATCGGTGATTCCGCCTAATTGAAGCTTTGGCCGATAATTTGCAGTCTTCTCTCCCTGTATAAATGCCTGATGCTTCGAGGCAAAAAACACGCTTACAAACCCCTGCTTTTTCATTTTTTTGATAAAAACTGGCTGTTAAATCAACTTTGACGATATTTTGACTTCTATTTGTCCCCATGACAGCACCAGGGAAGTCAAGATACCGTCACAACAACCAAAGACATAGAGGGTTGAAATGCACGGAATAAATAATCAAGCGTTGATTGTCATCGAAGGCAGGGCTACCTATGAACGGATACTGTCGACTCTCGGCGATGCCGAGCAGGAGGAAGTGATCCGCCAGATACAGAACTTCCTCAAGGTGTATCCCGAGTTCGCTCAGGCGCACAATGACCTCGCGGTGATATACTACCGGATCGGCAACACCCTGATGGCTCTTGCCCACCATGAAAAAGCGCACAAGCTGGACCCCCTCAACATAACCTTCCGGAAAAACCTGGCAGACTTTTACGCAGTGGAGCTGGACTGGGCCGACGAAGCAATCCATATCTACCTCGATATCCTGAAGGACAACCCCTTCGACGTGGAATCGCTGACTGCCCTTGGAACGATAAGTGAACGGGCAGGACGCCGGGAGCAGGCCAACCAGTACTTCGCACGGGCCCATCAACTGGATCCCCTGGCGAAAAGCGCACGGGAAGCGCTGCAGCTTATTGGCGACGGTACACCGCCCGTTCGGCAGCTGCCCCCCACTCAGGAGGTTCCCTATGCACCCCTGACACCTCCACCGTACCAGCCTCCCGTCTCACCGGAAAAACTCCATGCCCAGGCGATACAGGCAGCCACTGAGGGGCAGGGCCAGGTGGCGATAGAACTCCTGGAAGAGCTGGTGAGGCAGTACCCGCAATATGCCGTAGCCTACAATGATCTGGGAGTTCTCTATCAACAGGCAGGGAATCTTCAGTTGGCCCGGCAGCACCACGAACAGGCGATAGCAGTGGCACCTGCCGATGCAAGGTTTCTGAAAAACCTGGCAGAGTTACTGGCAGTCGGCTGCAAGTGCTATGAGGACGCCCTGAGGGTGTATCTGAAGCTGCTGGCGGCCGATCCGCGGGACGTGGAGACTCTCCAGGGACTTGCATACATCTGTATCGAAACCGGGAAATTAGATGACGCAAAGACTTTCCTGGAGAACATACTGGCTGTTCAGCCGTGGAACAATGATGCCAGGCAGTCTCTTGAGTCGCTGTCTGAACCGCCCCCCTCCCCCCAGTACCGTTCCGCAGCCGACCTGCATGCCGATGCATCGCGCCATGCCGCGGAAAACCGACTGGAGGAGGCAAAACTGCTGCTTCAGGAACTGGTGCAGCTCTATCCGGACAGTGCGCTGGGGCACAATGATCTTGGCGTCATCCGGTATCGCCTCGGGGATGTGGAAGGAGCGCGTCGAGACTATGAAAGAGCTGTGGAGCTTGAGCCTCTTAACATGAACTTCAAGAAGAACCTGGCGGACCTGTACTTTACCGAATTGGGAAAAGTGGACGAGGCGATTCGCATGTACCTCGACATATTCCGCGAACAACCGGGCGACATCGAAACACTGCAATCGCTCGGGCTGATTTGTTCAAGTGTCAACCGTCCGGATGAGGCACGAAGCTTTTTCAGCAGAGCGCTGGAACTGGAGCCGTGGAACCGCGAGATACAGGAAGCACTGCAACAGCTTTGTAATGCATAGGAATACGAGAACAGACACATGAACAACACATGCTCCATCATCATTCGGTGCTACAATGAGGAACGACATATCGGCAGGTTGCTGAGCGGAATAACGCAGCAATCCGTTGCCGACCCTGAGATCATCCTCGTGGATTCCGGATCCTCGGATGCCACCCTGGACATCGCCTCACGTTACCCGGTGAAGATTGTTCACATTGCCCCGGAAGTATTTTCATTCGGGAGAGCACTCAATATTGGGTGTGAGGCGGCTGCGAACGAATTTATCGTTCTGGCAAGCGCCCACGTCTACCCCTTGTACAAGGATTGGCTTGAGAAACTGCTGTCCTATTTCGTCGACGAAAGAGTTGCGCTGGTCTATGGAAGACAGGTAGGAAACAGCCATTCCAAATTTTCCGAACAGCGAGTCTTTGATCAGTGGTTTCCCGGCGTCTCCAACAGGTGCCAGAACCACCCCTTCTGCAACAATGCCAATGCGGCAATCCGTAAGTCAGTATGGGAAAAGCTCCCTTATGAGGAATCACTGACCGGGCTTGAAGATCTCGACTGGGCGAAACGTGCCCTTTCGCAGCACTACCGGATTGCTTATTCCGCTGAAGCAGAAATAGTGCACGTCCACGAAGAAACCTTTGGTCGCATCCTTAACCGGTACCGACGCGAAGCATTGGCCATGAAGCAGATCATGCCGGAAGAAACTTTCTCTTTCACAGATTTCCTCCGGCTCTTCATCAGCAACTGCGGCAGCGACATCCTGAAGGCGAGCCGCGACGGGGTACTCGGCAAGGAAGCGGCTTCCATCTGCGCCTTCAGGCTGATGCAGTTCTGGGGGACCTACCGAGGGTTTTCCCAGAAAGGACCGGTATCCACCAGCCTCAGGCAACGGTTCTACTATCCGTCAGACTGGCGGGCGACGCCAGTGCAGGAATGTAATGACGCCTCGCGGTGCATCGACTATTCACACGAAAGCAGTTGTGGTTTAAATGACCCGAA
>MHDY01000059.1:0-2898 GCA_001803705.1 Nitrospirae bacterium GWC2_56_14
CTCCCCCCTTCGCGAACGTCGCGTTCGACGGGACTAGGTCGTTCCCCGGTTCCGGACGGTCCTGCTTCTTCGGGACCGCGGGCTCGTTGTTCCCACCTGCGTCAGCGGACGGTGAACGCGCAATACCACGCTGGTTCGCGGCCTGCTTCTGTTTCTCCGCGAGCTCCGACTGGCGGGCGGCCAGGATCCTGCGAAGTTCGTCCTCGGTCATGAGCAGATTCTCGCCGGTAAGCCCGTCCATCATGCCTTTTATCACGAGGTCCAGGTTGACCTCGCCGCCCTGCTGTTTGACGTCATTGATCATGCTGACGCCGATCGCGTAATTTACCTTGTCCGCTTCGGTTTTCAGGGCAGCCGGGTCAGCCGCGAAAAGCGGGGAAGCCAGCAGCAGAATGACCGGAACTGTCAGATATTTCATGTTCATTCTTTTCATCTTCATTGTTAATTCTCCTCTCTTGCAGGGGGCGTGCTTAAAACCCGCTCCCTGCGGATTGCTGCTCACGCCTGGCCGGGCTCGTCCTGCTGCGCCGTGCGGAGCTTCAGCTCTTCGGTGATCATGCTCACCAGTTTGTCATACTGAAACGGTTTTTCTATGTAGCGGGTGACGCCCAGGGCCTCGAGCTTTTCCCTGACCGAGGGTGAGCAGTCGCCGGTCATGACACAGACAGGAACGCCGGGGTAATTCTTTTTCGCATGTTCGATGAACTCATATCCTTTTTCGACCGGCATGTCGATATCGGTAAGGATCAGGTCCACGGGAGTAGTGCGCAACACATCCTCCCCCTTTGCCCCGTTCAGGGCTGTCATGATGTTGCAATCCCCGAGGTAATAGCAGAGATTTGCCGACAGGGCATCAAGAATATATTTATTATCGTCCAGGACGAGAATATTTTTCATGCCCCATCACGCTTGCCATACATGGGAACCGATCTTTCCCCCAAAATTCATGACCAGTCCCCTTTTCTCGACCTGCGACCGCCCGGCTTTTATCCCCTGGCCGGCCAGGATATCCCTGCAACGTCGGCTCACAATAATTTTTACATTCTTTGAGTTTGCAAAAGGGATGCCGTGAAGTGGAAAAAGGTAAATTTCGCATTATCAAAGAGTTGACTGCATTGCTGGAGTGAAAAACAAGAGAGTGACCTATTTTGGACAGTCTATTCTAGGTTAGAAAGGTTCTATTTGACTGGTTTCGAGAAAGGCTGGGTGGGTAAACTAAAGGCTTATTTGGAAAACCGTGATCCAATAGATCGCGATGGACTCGGGAAGAACTCTTTTGTCCGCAGATTTCGCAGATGGCCGCAGATTTCCTGCGTCAACGGTAGGTCTTTGCAAGCAGGTAGACAACGACGCCCGCACCGGCGAACAGAAGCGTGAGCAAACCCGTGAAGCTCTTCCGCGATTCAAGCTCGGCAAAAAGGGAGTCCGTTTTTTTCCGGAGGCCGTCCAATTGCTTGTCAAAACCATCGGTCTTTTCTTTGACCAGGGAGACGTCGACCGTATGGAAGAGCGTGCGAAACTCCGCTTCCGTTCGAAAGAGCGTCTTGTCTTCCTCGGCAGTATACATCCCCTGTGAAGAGAGCTTTTTCAATGCGTTTTCGATGTCGCGTATCTTCCGCTCAGTGGCGAAAAGGGCCTGCTTCATGATCCCGGCCCGCTCGTAGGTATGGCACTGCGAACAGCGCTGCTCGTTGATGATGTCGATGTTCGCCTTCCGGATGTCGTGGGCGCCGTGGCAGGTGACGCAGTTCGGCCCGCTGCCCGAGGCCTTGAGCGCCTTGCCGTGGCCGCTCTCAATGTAATTCTTCAGGATGCCCACATGGCACTTGCCGCAGAATTCGGGCACCCCCTGGTATTTGGGTGTGCCGACGAACCCCCGCTGCGGCGACATGGCCATTGCCGCGTCCGTGGGGTCGCCGCCGTGGCAGTCGTGGCAGGAGACGCCGTTCTGATGGTGCCAGCTCTGCCGCCACTCCGCGGGGATCTTCCGGAATGCGGGCTTCATCATATCTGCGTCATGACACTGGATGCAGACCGGCTCGTTGCCTGTTTGGGCCGCGGCAACCGTTGCCCATAAGAGCATAAGACAGAAAGCAAGCAAATATCGCATGGAGGTCATTTTACAATTTTTTTGCATGGCTGCGCGAATGTTTTGGACCGAGGCAACCGTGTTGCCGTATGTTGACGCCGACACGGTCGGCTTGGTCCATATTTCGGATTGGTCCTTGCTCATGAATATTTTCCCCATACCGTGAGAACGACCCACCCGATGAATACGGCGACGAATCCGGCGAACAGGACGCGTCTCTTCAGCAGGTTGTCCTCTTTGTTCGTATCCAGAAAAGGCCAAAAAAGAAAAACCAGGGTCATGATGATCTGCAGACTGACGCCTGCGAACTTGTTCGGGACCAGTTTCAGCATTTGATACGGGGCCAGGAAATACCATTCAGGCTTGATATGCGCAGGGGTCTTGAACGGGTCGGCGGGCATGTTCGCGTCCTCCGGCAGGAAGAGGGTTGGGGCGAAGGTGAGGATGAGAAACAGCAGCGCGAAAAAGACCATGACCATATATGCCTCTTTCAGCACAAAATGCGGAAAGAACGGAGTGCCGCCCGGATGGTCCTCATGCCGGAACGCGGTCCACGGCTTTTTCTCGCCGGCCCTGCCGAAGGGCGGGGACGAGATGCCGATCCTCCTGACGAGAAAGAGATGGACGCTCACGAGCGCCAAAAGCAGCAAGGGAAGCACGACCACGTGGAGAGCAAAGAACCTTCCGAGCGTGACGCCGGACACGTTCTGCCCTCCCTGCAGGCAGGTCACGGCGAGAGCGCCGAGGTAGGGAAGCGCGGAAGGCAGGTTCGTCACGATCGTCGTGGCCCAATAGGAGAGCTGGCTCCA
>MHDY01000059.1:2924-6476 GCA_001803705.1 Nitrospirae bacterium GWC2_56_14
ACGCCAGCGTGATGAGCAGCATGGAGGCGCCCGCGAACCAGGTGAGCTCCCGCGGTTTTTTATAGCTGTTCATGAAGAAGACCGAGAGCATATGGCCGCCGACCGCGATCACGATGAGGTTGCTTCCCACTACATGCATCAGCCTGAACAGCCAGCCGTAGGGAACGTTTACCATGATGTTCTGGACGCTCTTGAAGGCATGATCGGGCTGGGGCACATAGTAGGTGAGGAGCAGAATGCCGGTGATGACCTGGACGATGAATCCCACGAGCGCAACAAACCCGAGCGTATGGAAAATATTGAGGTTCGCCGGGACCAGGTACCCCGTCAAATGCGTTCTGATGAGCTCACTGAGCCCGATCCTGATCTCGATCCAGTTTTTTACGTATTTCCACATGGCGTTTATCCTATGATGATCGAGTTTCCCTCGACCTTGATCGGAAACTGCTGCAAAGGTTTCGGCGGAGGCCCGGAGGTGACGTTTCCCGAGAGATCATAGATCCCCGCGTGGCAGGGACAGAGCAGCCTCTTCTTGTCTTTTTGATAATCCACAAGACATCCGAGATGGGTGCAAACCCGGGAAAGAACAATAAACCCCTTGTCCGGCCTGTTGATGACGACGCATGGGGTATTGTTCACAACGGTCTCTTTCGCCTCGCCCACCGGAATGTCCGCTTTGCTGAGGACGAACGTTCCTGCGCCTGCCTGTCCGGCCGGGGGTGAAAAATACTTGAAAAATGGGTACAGGAAGGAGGCGAAGGTCGTCAGACCCAGGAGTGCAAGCAATTTCTGTAGGAATTCACGTCGGTTCGTCATAGCGGTTGTGTTGCCGGCCCAGTCCACCGGCCGGTGAAACAGACTATATCAGTGCCGTGAGTGTTTGTCAAATAGAGCGACGGGAACAAAACAGGAAAAAATTTCCTCTTCCCTCGACTTGACTATTATCTCGTCTCAGGTAAACTTTAGCATATCACAACTGACGAGACGCGCTGATGCGAAAGGGCGGCGGAACGTGCTGTTCCCCACGATCCCGGGTCCCCTTGAAACAACTCGCGCCGAACTGCGCTCACGATGGGGATGCGCTTTGGAGAAAGGCATATCCGGTGAAAAGATCATGGCTTATTGGCGGGCTCGTTGCCTTCGTGATAGCTCTTACCGCCGGCCTGGCGCTGTTGTACAATCTTCCGCTCGATCTTCGGGACCGTTCCCCGATCCAGCCGATCGCCTTCAGCCACAAGAAACACGCCGGTGAGAACGGCATGTCCTGCCTCTTCTGTCATCGTGCTGCTCCAAAATCCGCGATCGCCGGCATCCCCGCAGTTGCGGACTGCCGCGCCTGTCACCTGTTCATTTCACGCGACGCTCCGGAGATCAAAAAGCTGATGGAGTACTGGGACGATCAACAGCCGGTCCCCTGGGTGAGGGTCTACGGAGTTCCGGACCACGTCTATTTCCCGCACATGATGCATCTCCGCGCCGGGATCGACTGCGCCGCCTGCCATGGAGAGGTGGCCGCCATGGAGCGGATCATCCGGTCGGTCGAAATCGAAATGGGCTGGTGCCTGAAGTGTCATAAGCAGAACAAGGCAAGCATCGATTGCTGGGCATGCCACAAATGATGATTTTGTGGACCAAGGCAACCGCGTTGCCGTAAATCACGCCGACACGGTCGGCTCGGTCCAAAAGATTTAGTGCTTTCACAGGGAGTTCATATGAACCGCAGAACCTTTCTACAACTCAGCGGACTGACGGCCGCAGGCGCCGCGCTTGCGGGCTGCAAGTCGGCAAACGAGAAGCTGATCCCCTACCTGATCCCTCCTGACGAGGGGGTAACTCCCGGCAGAGCGAACTATTATGCCAGTTCCTGCCGGTTCTGTCCCGCGGGATGCGGCATCCTGGTCAGGGTGTCTGAAGGCCGGGCAAAAAAGATCGAGGGGAATCCCGAGCATCCCGTCAACAGGGGCAAGCTGTGCGCCAGGGGGCAGGCTGTTTTGCAGGAGCTCTACCATCCCGACCGCGTGCCGCAGCCGCTGAAGCGCAGCGGACCGCGCGGCTCGGGAGCATTCACGAAGATCTCCTGGGAAGAAGCGCTGGACCTGCTTACCGGCAAGCTCAAGACCCTCCAACAGCAGAAGGCCGCCGCCGGCCTGGCGCTGATCACCCCGGAGCTTCGGGGCACGCTGTCGGAGCTGACAACACGGTTCATACGTTCCTTCGGCTCGCCCAATCATCTTTCCTATGAACTGCTCAGCCCCGACTGGCTTCGCGAAGCCGGCCGCAAAAGCTTCGGCAGACCGGACCTCCCCTGGTACGACGTGGCTGAGACCCGCTATCTGCTCAGCTTTGGCGCTGATTTTGTAGAAAGCCATCTATCGCCTGTTCAATACGGCCGCGCCTTCGGCAAAATGCGCCAGGGCAGGGACACCGTCCGCGGTCATTTCACCTACGTCGGCGGCCGCATGTCTTTGACCGCAGCGTCGGCTGACCGCTGGATGCCCGCCAAACCGGGAAGCGAAGGGTCGCTGGCGCTGGGCATGGCCCGGATCATCCTTGAGGAATCCCTTTACGATAAAGCCGGCCTCGCGATGAACGGGCTCAGTCCAGAAAAACTATTACCAGGGCTGAAGAAGTACGACCTGGCCCGGGTTGCCGAAGAGACCGGCCTTGCGCAACGCGCAATTACTGAAGTTGCCCGGGAGTTCTCCGCAACCCGCCCCGCGCTGGCCATGGCCGGCGAGACAATCGCCTTCCAGAGCAACGGCCGGGAGTCGGTGCGCGCCATCCAACTGCTCAATGTACTGGTGGGAAATCTGAACCAGGCTGGCGGGATCTACCCGGACAACGGGTCCCCGGACGGCCCCACAAACTCTTTTGATGACCTGCTTTCGCTCACTGAAAAAATGCGCAAAGAGTGGATCCAGATTGCCCTGATCCACGGCGACCCGGTCCACCTCATTCCTCCGGCAACCGGTTTTCAAGACGCGCTCTCCAAGGTCCCGTTCATCGTCAGCTTCTCTTCGCTGCTCGATGACACGGCGCTTCAGGCCGACCTGATCCTGCCGGACCATGCTGCGCTCGAGAGCTGGGGGGACGTGATCCCCGTGGCCGGTACGAGGGATAAAGCGATAGGACTGATGCAGCCGGTGGTGAATCCCGTGTTTGATACGCGCCAGTACTCCGAAGTGCTTTTGACCCTGGCTCATGAACTTGGCGGGGCGATGAAAGCGGCATTTCCCTACGAGACGTACCTCGATATGCTGAAGGCTGAGATGAAAAAGCGCGTTGGTCCCGTCGGGAGCAGGGACTTCGAAGCAACCTGGGTCGGCCTGCTCCAAAAGGGCGGGCTTTTCACAACGGGCGTTCACGAGGGAAAGAGTTACCGCTGGGCAGCAGGCGCGGCCGTGCCCGAGCCTGCCAAACCCCGCTTCGCCGGCGATGAAAAGGAATTCCCGCTGCATCTGTCGGTCTACCCCTCCACTGCCTTTTATGACGGCCGGGGCGCTTCACTTCCCTGGCTGCAGCAGCTTCCTGATCCCATGACCACCGTTGTCT
>MHDY01000060.1:0-1853 GCA_001803705.1 Nitrospirae bacterium GWC2_56_14
GTTTCTTCTGCTAACGCTGGCGAAGTCAAAGCAAGCAGGCCTAGAACGCATAACACTACTTTCATACATAATCTCCCTTTAATCAATGCGACCAGAGTTGGTCAATCAAAATCCCATAGCTTACGAGAGCCACACTGAGCTCTGTTTTCATGTGTCCGCGTTTGTGTGCTTCGACTGTGGAGAAAAAATAACTGTCGATTTTTTAGCCGTCATGTAACTAAATGCCGTATGGCCGCCCATTCTCCCCGACCGTGGGAAGAACATGACTTCTTCTCCTATTGTTAATTCGTCTTCCCCTTGCTGTCCTTCTCGCCTTCCTTCTTCTCTGTCATCGCCCCCAGATAGCTCGGCAGCTCCACGCCCGCCATCCTGGCAACGTCCTGAAGCGGCGGGATGCTGCGCACGAGGCTCGACAGGAAATTGGACGTGGACGAGCTGCCGTCGCCGTGGCTGCCTGCCGAATCCCAGACCGTCACCTTGTCGATCTTGATGTTCTTGATTGCTTCCACCTGCATGGAAACGATCTGCTCGATCTTCTCGGTCATGAGCAGCGTCGCGACAGCGCGGGCGTCGCCGTTACAGCTCTTCACCAGGTTCTGATACCCCGCGGCCTTGCTCTCCAGCACCTGCCTGATGCCCTTTGCCTCGGCCTCGTACTTGAGCAGGATGCCGTCGGCCACGCCGCGCGCCTCGCGCCGGGTCTTCTCGGCCTCCGCTTCTGCCGCGATCTCGATCATCCGCTTATCGATCTCCTGCTTCACCACTTCTTCGGCGTTCAGGCGCTCCTGCTCAGCGCGATACTGGGCCTTCTGGATCTCCACCTCGGCCTCGCGTTTTGCCACTTCGCCCTTCTGCAGCGCTTCGGCCTGGCGCATGGCAAGTTCCGCATTAGTCGCCGCGATATCGGCCTTGGCCTTGTTTTCGCCCGTGACCGCCTCGGCTTCCTGCGCCTGCACATACACGCGGCGGTCGGCCTCGGCCTTTTTCTTCCCTTTTTCCGACTGAGCGATATTCTCTGCGATGCGGATATCTTTTTCCCGATTCGCTTCAGCTTCGCCGACCGATGCCGCGGTCTCCTGCTGCTGCACGAAGACCCGGCGGTCAGCGTCGGCGCGTTTTTTCCCTTTTTCAGCTTCCGCCGTGTTCTCGGCGACCTTGATCTCCTTGTCGCGGTTTGCCACGGCCTGGCCGATGGCGCCCATCTTGTCCTGGTCCGCCACATCCACCTTCGCGCGGTTTATGGCTTCCGAGGCCGCTTTTTTCCCGATGCTCTGGATGTAGTCGGACTCGTCGGTGATGTCCGTGATGTTCACGTTGATGAGGTACAGGCCGATCTTGTTCAGCTCCGGCTCCACGTTCTTCCTGATGGATTCAAGGAAGCTTTCCCGGTCCTGGTTGATCTGCTCGATGGTGAGCGACGCGACAGTGAGGCGCAGCTGGCCGAAGATGATCTCCTTGGCCATGTCCTCGATGCGCTGCGGCGGCAGGTTCAGGAGCCGTTCGGCCGCGTTGTTCATGGTGTTCTTGTCGACGCTGATGCCCACGGTGAAGGTGCTCGGCACGTTGATGCGGATGTTCTGGAGCGACAGCGCGTTCTGAAGCGGGATGCTGATGGTGATCGGCGTGAGGCTCATGTACGCCGAGTCCTGGATCAGCGGCCAGACCAGGGCGCCGCCGCCGTGGATGCACCGGGCCGACTGCCCCTCCCCCACTTTTCCGTACACCACGAGGATCATGTCCGAGGGGCACCGCTTGTACCGCGACGCCAGGAACACGACTGTTGAGACCACCAGAATGATCAGTGCCGCGATCGGAAGGACCCACAAACCCATGTTGAACATACGACCTCCTTA
>MHDY01000060.1:1885-8619 GCA_001803705.1 Nitrospirae bacterium GWC2_56_14
GACCTCCTTAGATTACTTTGTATACGTACCAAGTCAAAGTATTATCCGCAGATTACGCGGATTACGCTGATTAACGTCTGATACTTGTTAGTCATGCAAAAAGTCTCCGCTGCTGTCATTGCGAGGAGCGACGCGGCAATCTCGGTTTTTCAGACAGCAATGAACTTCGAGATTGCTTCGCCTTCGGCTCGCAATGACGGCGAGGGACCTTGCAAGGACGGCTGTTTCGATTAATTACGAATGCATCACTACTTATCGTTTTTTAAAATCTGCGGCCATCTGCGAAATCTGCGGATAAGAACTTCTTCTGTTCACATCTTTTCGACAACCAGCACGCTCCCGTTCACTTCCAGTACCCTGATCCGCTCGCCGGTCTTGATCTCCGCTCCGTCCTTTGCCACGGCCTCGAATTCGCGGGGCCTGCCTTGCAGCGTGACCTGCACCTTGCCCGTCCCTTCTGCGCGGATCGTGAGATAGACAGTTCCCTGTTCCCCGACGGCGCATGCATTGTCCATGGTGCCGCTGCACTGGAGCTTCTTGACCGACGTAAAGAGCCTGCCGATGAGCCAGACCGTTCCGAGCCCGGCGGCAAGCGCGCTTGCCAGGGCTACGCCGCCGCTGGCGTGGCTTTCGCGCAGCATGGCGAAACCGACCAGACCGAACATCATGAAGAACGCGGTCAGCCCCTGGAGCGTCAGCAGCTTGAAGCTGACGTCGGCGTCAACGTGGTCCACGTCGGCATGACCCACCTGGAGGTCAGTGTCCGCGTCAGTGTCGCTGCCTCCGAAGAGCTGAACCGCAAACCTGACGATGAACAGTCCCCCGCCGATAACAGCACAAATAATGAAAAAGAGCTCAAGACCGCTGAATTCCGTGCCTGTACCGCTCATAGCATTCGCCTCCGTTGTACTGATGCCGGTATTTGTTTATTTTGTAAATAGTATGCGTAAAACTATGAAAAGAGTATGTGAATAGACATTTGTTGTCAAGGAAATACAGGGGTCAAGGGCTGGGTTCGGGGTGCAGGGTACAGGGGTCAGGAAAGACCTGAACAGTGCGGCGATCATGGCGGCAAAAAAAACGCGCTGAACGTTCCAGCGCGCGCTTCATCCTTTTCTCATTTCCGGCACAGAGCTTTATTCGCGTCTGCTGTTTACATTCCAGCCGGGGCGTTGCCCCATAACAGCGAAAAATGCAGCAGATAATCTCTCCTCTCGAAATGCTGAACCGGCTTCTTATCAAACTTCGCGGTGAATGTGGCCTGAAACGCCACGGTTTGGGATATTCTGAAATTGAGGTCGCTCTCCCATTGCAGGCGGATATCCTCGTCATCGCTCATGTTTCTGTCAAACTGCAGGCTGCTGGCTGCTCCCGCATTGGGGGAGAGCTTCTGCCTCAGCTGTGTCTCGGCGTGAAAGGCGTGAAATTTGTCTCTCTCACCCTGCGTTGTCCTCTCTTGCGTCCGGCTGACCCCGGCAACAACCGTCAAGTTCGTCGAGTCGGTTTTCATGAAACGCATTCCCAGGCCCGGGCCCCCCAATGCCCTCCATCGCACCCCGGCGTTCTTATCTGTCTCGATTTTCAGATGCATTGCTGGGAAAAAAGTCTTGTCCGGGAAAAAATAGCCTAACAGATCAAGCTCTCCCTTTTCAGTGATCCGCTTTTTCGTGTCCGGCTCCTGAAGGCCCGCATCTCCCCCGTCTCCGTCATCTCCCGCAATGGCTCCCCTGATGACGGAAAAATCAAAATCCGTCATGCTTTCGAGGCGTGGAGAGTTCTGGTTCACTTTTGCCCCTCCATGGATCGAGGACAGGTCCGAGTTTCCCGAGGCAAAGGAGAGTCCCAGCGACAGAGAAGAGGAGGTTCGATCCCGGTCATCCTGGCCGGTCATGACAGATCCGAGCCCCAGATAATCGGAGTTGTCCTCCTCCTCTTCTTCTTCGGCCGGGGCAAACGTGGGAAAACCGAAGATCAGCACAAGCAGCAGCGTCGTGACAAAAACGCGTGCTCTCCGCGATGTTGCCCTGTCAATGGCTAGTGACAAGAACACAACTCCCGGCCGGACGACTTCACGCTGCCATCCGCGTTATATATGACGTAACATTCCTTTCCGCAATAGGAGACCCATCCATGGCCGGGCACACGATATTCGCCGCCGCATTTTGACGGGGTGTAGCATTTACCGACAGGCCAGTACCCATCGTTTACGTTGAAGAGGATCTCGTGGCCTTGGGTACAGGCTTTGTCATGGGGGCCGATATTCCAGGAATGCGCAACGGTATAGCCCTCCCGAGGTTCGTGATACGTAACATGGATCTCCTCGTTGGTCTTATTGTAGAAGCACATGGCGGAGGAATATCCGGCAAAGCCGAACAGCAGTGCGGCGGTTATAATGATCGTCCTAACGCTTTTCATCTATAGCCTCCTTCGTCCTGGCGGATTCGTAGTTCCCCTCCTCGGCGGTAATCACGAACCTGAGGTATTCATGCAGGTGAACAGCCCCGTCCTTGTTAAAATCGTACAGGCCGAAATCCCGCGCGGAATGCGCGGAAAATTCAAAAGCATCGACGTTCCCGTCCGCGTTGAGATCGTACGAATTGTCCGCGGCATTCTTCTTTACGCCGAGCTCACCGGCCGAGAGGGTCCCGTTCTTGTTTGCATCCAGGCCGGAGAAGACCTTGCGTGCGCCATCTACAGCCTCGCGAAGGTCCACGATGCCGTCCTTGTTCTTGTCCGTCTCTTCGAACTGCTTTTCAGCGAGCTCCGCCGCGGCCTTGACCGCATGGTAGAGCTGATACTCCTCCGCCGAGGTCCTGGAATCGGCGTCGTGGTCCATGCGCCTCACCTGAGAGACAACGTAGGCGAGAAACTCCTGTTCGTCGACTGCCCCTTTGCCGTCAAAATCGGCAAGGGATCGTTTTCCGTCCTTGTGCTGCTCCTCGACGATCCATGCGGGTATTTCGTTGCCCTCCAGCTTGCCGTCCCTGTTCGCATCTGCCTTGCCAAAGAGAACTCCGGCGAGTTTGATCGTTTCGAGCAGATCGAGCATTCCGTCCTTGCCGGCATCGGCAGACGTGAATTCGCTTTTGGAAAGTACAACATCTGCGCTTGCGTACGCAGGCAGCAGCATGCACGATAAAAAAATGATAAGAATATATGCACCCGGCGACCTTCTCATCTTTGTGTAACCTCCTGTTTCGTTATAATGGATTGAACGGAGTTACGACGCCTGCTACCACCGATCATCGCACCCTTTAAGCTTGCCTTTGTCGTCATAGGAACAGACATCGCTGTTGTTGATGTCCACCCATCCGTGGCTCGAAACCTTCCTCATTACGGATGAGGCGGGCGTGGGAGACCAGCTTTTGTACCATACCGTGACATTGCCGCTCGCTCCCGGACGGCATTTATGGTCTCCCGGGTCGAGGTTCCAGTTGTTCCAGCAGGAAAGCCCGCAGTTGAATGTAACATTCACATTGTATTTGCTTTTGTTATAAACGCAGGATGCTTCCGATGGGACTGACGGCAGAAAAATCGTGATGCAGATCAATAAAAACAGAAACCGCAAACTTCTCACTGGCATTCCCTCCTTGGATGTTGCGATTTTGCGCACAAACAGATGAGTCTGTGCGGCAGTTGCGATGAAGTGTAGCAGAAATATTCATTCTGTCAACAAATGCTTGGTTGTGCAAAAAAACAATGCTGAAGCGCGGCGTGAACCATGTCTCCCGTCATGGCGGCAACAAAAAAACTAAAAACGCGCTGAATGTTCCAGCGCGTTCTCTCTTTTATTCATTAGAACAAGGCTTCTATACTGCCCGCTCCCAGTCCACGCGGGCCAGTTTGTTATCATGGGAAAAGTGGTACGCCACTTCCCCGTGGAAGGCCTTCTTGATGGCCTTGCCGAGCCGCTGCGCCAGCCGCTCGTTCGTGGTGTTGATGACAAGGCTCCCGCCGCCATTCTCTTTTATCGACATGACCCGCTCCAGGGGGTTCATTCCCCGCGCGCGCTCTTCCTCGTTCTTGACAAGATTCAGCAGCTCCTGTTTGTGCGGCAGTACATAGGCGCCCTTGAGCGTCACAATGCCGCCCGGAAGATCGTCCTGCATCTTGTGGCATGCCGGGCAGACCAGCAGCGTTACGGCCGGGTCCTGCATGACCATGTCGTAGCGTTCGGATGAAAGGGACCATCGTTTGTTGCTGTACACCGCATGGCACCGCTCGCAGACCGAAACCTTTTTGCTGCCCCCTTTGGGGAGATAGGGGTCCGTGGTGATCGTTTTCTTTTTATAGGATGGCTTGTAGTTCTTTGCTGTGCTCGCATTCATTTTCATGCTTACCGCCTCCTTCTTGCAATCGAACTATTTCTGCAGCTTGATCCCGAGCTTCTGTTCAACAGACTCAAGTTTTTTCTCGATCCGCGCTCCTTCGCCCTTGCGGTCGTCGATCTTGATGCTCGTGACCGCGCGGTCTGCGTCCTTCATCACCTCCTGATGGCATTTTTTGATAAGAGTCATGACCTGGTCCCATTCGCCTTCGAGCACGGTCCCCATGGGATTCGCTTTGTAGGAAATGCCGCTCCCGGCAACGATCTTCAGGACCCGCGCGACCACGGGGCTGACGCTCACACCCTTTCCCAGCGGCACAACACTGAACTCCGCGAGAATGCTCATACATTTCTCCTTTTATCAGTTAAACGAATTGCGTCGATCCTGCAGAGCAGGCTTGATTAAAGTATACCGCTCCCTCCCGGGCATGTAAAGGCGTGCAGGCCGCTGCTTTTCGGGCTTGTAAGCCCGCGGACCCTGTGCGATAATGCAATCTGTTCTGTTTCTCCAGAGGCCGGCAATCCCCATCATGACAAGAACGTTCATAAAAATTGCAGGGACGCTCCTCCTCGTTCTCCTTTACCTGCCGGCGTCGCTCGCTGCGTGCGTCTTCCCGGTCAAACCACGCACCCGGCGGGTCTTGATGACCCGTCTCGTGTCATTCTTTGCCGGACTGGTGCTGCGGCTCTATGGCGTGCGCGTTGTTGCAACGGGCCGCCGAAAGCTCGTACCGCTTCGCCGGGGGCACCTGGTGGTCTCCAATCATCTCTCCTATATCGATGTGCTCGTGATCGCGTCGCTTTCGCCTTCGGTGTTCGTCACGTCCGTCGAGCTGCGAAACACCCTGCTGCTGGGCCAGCTCGCCCGGCTGAGCGGCAGCCTCTTCGTTGAACGACGGAAAGCGTCGGGGCTCCGGCGGGAGATCGACGCCATCGCGGATGTGCTGAGGCAGGGCTTTTCCGTGGTGCTCTTTCCCGAGGGCACGACATTCAGCGGCGACCGCGTCCATCCGTTCAAGCAGTCGCTCCTCGACGCGGCAGTGAAAGCGGACTGCGGCATCCTGCCGGTCTGCCTGCGCTACCAGCGCGTGAACGACCAGCCGCTTTCCGTTGCAACGCGCGATGCGGTATTGTATTACGGCGGCATTTCTTTTTTTCGCCATTTCCCCCGGTTTCTCACGCTCCGCTCCGTGGAGGTAAGGATCTCCGTCCTGCACCCGATCCATGCAAGCGCGGACGAATCGCGGAAACATCTTGCCGGGCGCGCCCATGAAGCGATCAGCGCTGAGTATGAGGCGCTGGCTTAGACTATCGCCGCCCCTTCATCCCTCTCTTTTCCTGCGTCGCTTGCCAAAGAACTGCTGCTCAGGTAGAATTAATCTAACCGAGCAAACGAGAACCGAAAGACCGAAACTACGGCATCTCTCGCAAAGACGCAAAGGACGCCAAGAAAACCATTACCTCTTGCTTAAAAAAAACCGAACGTCTTGGGCTCTTTTTGCGAGCTTTGCGCCTTGGCGAGAAAATTTCTTGCCTTTGTTGTCTTGAATTGCGGTTCTTTGTTGAGATCCATCTGTAGAGGAGAAAAAATGCAGCTTCATTTCACCAGAACCAACGGCCCGGTCGATGACGCCATCGACCGGCTGATCCGGGAGGCGGGCGATGTCCAGCGCCCAGAGATCGTGCGCGAAATGGTGCTGGCTGCGCTCAAGGCCGGTCAGGAGGACGATGAACGCGCCGACCTCAAGCTCATGAACTCGACGCTCAAGGAAATGCGCTTCACCGCCAAGGTCTTCGGCCCCTACCGCAAGGTCCGCAAGGTCACGGTCTTCGGGTCTGCGCGCACGAGGCCGGACACCGCCATCTATGCCATGGCTCGCGAGTTCGGCAGGAAACTGTCTGAAGCGGGTTACATGGTCATCACCGGCGGCGGCGCGGGCATCATGCAGGCGGTGAACGAAGGCGCCGGGCCGGAACATTCCTTCGGCGTCAACATCAGGCTCCCCTTCGAACAAAGGGCGAACCCCGTGCTCGACGGCAACCCGCGCCTCATCACCTACAAATACTTCTTCAACCGCAAAGTTGCGTTCCTCAAGGAGGCCCATGCCGTGGCGCTGTTCCCGGGCGGGTTCGGCACGCTTGACGAGGCCATGGAAACGCTCACCCTGGTCCAGACGGGCAAGCGGGACCCCTTGCCGCTCGTGCTGGTCGATGAGCCGGGCGGCTCCTATTGGGATGGGCTCGTCAGATTCTTTACGGAAGAACTCAGCTCTCACGGGTATATCGATGGGGAAGACTACAAACTTTTCGAGCGCGCAGAATCGGCCGGCGAAGCGGTCAGTAAGATCGCCCGCTTCTACCGGCGTTACCACAGCATGCGGTATGTAGACGGCAAGTTGGTGCTCCG
>MHDY01000061.1:0-6253 GCA_001803705.1 Nitrospirae bacterium GWC2_56_14
CTCAACCGCTTCTTTTGCCAGCGCCACGAGAGGGTGCATTACATCTCCCGTTGAACCACATAATCCGCGAGGGCCAGAAGCGCCTGGCGCGGCGACGAATCGGGGAACACGTTCAGGTCGGCTTTGGCGCCGTCGGAAAAGGATTGCGCCACTGCGAGCGCTTCATTGACCGTATCGTATTTTTCCATGATGCCGATGGTATAGCTGAGGTCGGCGTCGGTCATGGCCTCTGCCTGCAGGATCCGGTCGAGACGGCTTTTTTCTTCGGGAGCGGCCTTGCGGATGGCATAGATGAGCGGAAGCGTGACCTTGCCTTCGGCCAGGTCCTTGCCGAGCACCTTGCCGAGCTGCTTCTGGTCCGCTGCGTAATCGAGGGTGTCGTCAGTGATCTGGAAGGCATAGCCCAGTTTTTTCCCGTAGGCCGTGAGGGCGTCTTCCTGCGAAAGAGGGGCCTTGCCGATGATGGCGCCGAGCCGGCACGATGCGGAGATGAGCACGCCGGTCTTGCACTCCACAAGGCGGTAGTAATCGGTCTCGGTGATGTCGATGTTCTGGATCTGCATGAGCTGCAGGACCTCGCCTTCGGACATGGTCGTGGTGGTCTCGGAGAGAACATCCATGACCCGCTGGTTCTGGAGGCGGACCCCATGGTAGAGGGCTTTCGAGTACAGGTAGTCGCCCACGAGGATGCTGGCCTGGTTTCCCCAGAGGGAGTTTGCCGAGGATTTGCCGCGCCGGATCTTGGCTTCGTCGATCACGTCGTCGTGCAGGAGCGATGCCGTGTGGATGAACTCGACCACGCCGCCCAGGGTGTATTCGGCGCTGTGGTCCCGGCAGCCGCAGAGCCGCGCCGAGAGCAGGTGCAGCAGGGGCCGGAACCGCTTGCCTCCCGCGCCGAGGATGTATTTGCTCACCTGCCGGATGAGCTCGACGTCGGTCCCCAGGCTCTCATGGATGCGGTGCTCCATGCGCTCCATGTCGGACTTGAATTCTTTTAAAACGTCTTGAATGGTCGTTATCATAGCGTCGTCCCTGGGGAATACTTAAAAAGAATAATAGGGGACAGGCACTGTATTGTCAAGGATTTTTGTGGCAAGAGGGGGCAAAATTGGTTCAGCAGGAGGGCAATCTGTCGCAGCTGCTGCCCTGTTATAGTTGTTCATTCCGACCCTTTGGAAGCCGGCGCTCAATGCTCTGCAGCAAGGCCAGGACATCGGCGGGAGAAATAGTGTCTCCAAGGCACTCGACGCCGGAGAGCGGATTGAAGCTTCCTTTGAGCTTGTCGTCTATCACGAACCTGCCCCATGCGGCTCTGCGCCTGGGTTCGTCTTTTTTGAAGTAGAAGTAATTTCCGTGAGCCGCTGCATTGCGAAGGTGACGAAAGACCTCGAATTCCGGCGATTGATCGTTATGTACATCAGCGACGGTGTAGGCAGTGCAAAGAAGCATGCAGCAAAGCGTCTTCACCACTGAATCCGCCGTAAGGTCGCCGGATGCGCGCAAAGATTGAATCTGCCCCATGTCGATGGCCAGGTCGGGTTTTATCTTGCCGCGATACCAGGCGATTCTGTCAGGACCCGGGGCAAGCTGAATCTCTTTTTCGAAAATGGGTCCCAGTCCCGCGGTTGCTGTCAGGAAGGCCGTGACCATTTCGAAGAACGGACTGTCTTGCGTGAAGATGATAGTGAGTGGGTTACTCATCGTTGCTCGTTCCGATCGTCGACGATTGAAAGAATCATCAAATACAGTTGGAAATTACGCATGAACACAGGGGTGAGGCGCGTCTTTTCGTGCCGCTCTCGATCCCCAGGTTATTTTTATAATCAGTCGAGATAAGCAGGTGCAGAAATATATTCAAATAAAGGGTCAAGAAGAACTTGCGCTACCGACCGCCGATGCACTGGTATTGCATCGCAATTCGCTGTTTTTGAAGGTCCTCTAATCTCTTCTCGACCTTCTTTGCGATTTCTGCCTTGGGATTGAGTTCCAAAAACAGCTTTAGTTCCTTGATGACGGACTGTTGGTCAGCGCACGCACACGTCCCAGAAGTCAGTTGGTCCGAGACTGCCTTCAGTATTTTCGCTGTTTCCAGGGCGTAGTAGCCTGTCATTTTAGGCAATAGTGCGTTTCCTTTTTTATAGAGATTCGCGAGGTAACCCTCCCCAAAGCGGGTACAGCCTCCTACATCAGTTTGGAGATTAATATAGACTGGCCAGAAGCCTTCTGGCATCCACTCGCGCCGAAATTGAAAATACATATTGTCATTATCTGTGCCGTGCTTTTTTGCCAAGGTTGCAAAGAATGCTGTGTCCGGCTCAATGACGATTACTTCATACCGATTGACCGTAAAACCTTTCATGTTTTTCTCAATAGCTTCATAATCTGCTTCCGAGAGATTTTCTATGACTGGTCGAAGTCTATCGGCTATCGTTGTTCCCTCCTGGATCAAACCCAGAAGCGAAGTCTTCTTGGTGGACCGTTCTATCCGATCAAGATGTGCTTTGTACTTAAGAACTTGATCAACCAGAGGGTCGTTGCCAGCCATTGACGTTGTTGTAATAACAGTCAGAATAAGGATCATTATGGTGAGTGTCTTAGTCATATTCACCTCGTTATTGATGGGACGGAAGCTATTATCTACATATATGTATATGCTTTTCCGGCATGTGTTGCAAGCATATATTCCTGATTCATGGCGAGGTTGAATGAGTGGAATGAGTGTATTATGGGTATGCCAAGAATACAGCGTGTAACTTGAAGTGTCTCGAAGAAGTGCATCTATCGCGCAATTCGGGAATTACTCAGCACTTTAGAACTCCATGGGATAATCATGAAAGGGGTCGGAGAGTTCGGAGCCCATCATGGCGATATATTCCTTCACAAACTCGACGATCTCTTTCCTACGGCCTGGGTCTGAGCAAACGTCGGTCATGTCGCGTATGTACTCCTGCAGCCGGAGGCAGTCCTGCTTTAAGGCCTGGATCTCGCGAATTGCCTGCTGTTCCGTCAGGTGCCAGACGTCATTGATCGGCGTGAACCGGGGATTATAATATACCGACGCGTGCTCCTCTTCGAGCGCGGCTGCCTGTTCCTTGAGCGACGCTATGTAGAGTTTCAATTTCTCGTTAGGCAGCGTGTCGAGATTGTGGCTTTCCGAGGCGACCCATTGCATCTCAAGTTTAAGCAGAGCGGCAAGGTCCTTGTCAGCATAGGCGGCGGTCACCTTCTTCATCAATTCTTCTTTTCGTTTCTTTTCCGAAAGGTCCATTTCGATGTCCGGGTGCAGGGCCTTGGCCAGGGAAAGATAGAGGCTCCGCATGCTCTTGAGCTGATGGGCTTCCTCCTTCTGACGCTGCTCTTCCCGCGCAATATGTACTTTCGACTTTTTCTTCCCGAAGGATCGCTCTCCCTGCTGGTTCTCGCTGTTCTTGAACTCGTTCAGTATGCGCCTGGCAAAACGTGTGAATTCCTCGGGAGTATCGCCCAGCGCGTCCAGATCGATCTCCATGCCGAAGGCGTCTTTCGCATGTTCCGCAAAGGCCCTTTTCATGGCGAGGTTCTGACTTTGCACTTCCTCGCGATAATTCGATTCCGACCAGGCATTGTAAAACTCTTCGGTTTCCCGGTCCGGCTCCACATTCCTGAATGCCTCATCACACAGGAGGAGGATGACCTTACGAACATTCTCTGCCTGACGCGCGCTGAGTTTTAACTTTTTTGCGGCTTCGCCCAGTGCTTTCGCAAGCTTTAGCCTGCTTTGGGAGATAGCCTGCTGCAGGTTGGGTATGTTCGCGTTATACGCTTTGAGCACGGTTTCGAGCTTTGTCGTGTCCTTGCGGATCGCCTGCTGGATCTGTTCAATGCGTTTCGTCAGGCGGTTGAAGGCCTGCTGATTCTTTGTCAGTTTTTTCTTTTTTGCTGCAGAGATCTTCAGGTCTAATTTGACGGGTTTTTTACGGCGGATGGTCTTGTTGTCGAATGAGGAAGGTGTTTGTTCGTCCATGGGAATTTCACAGTTTGTGGGCCTGTAGGGGCGGGTTTGAAAATCGCCCCTACAGCTTCATCGCCTCGTTCACTTCCGCCAGAGTCTGTGCAGCGACAACGCGGGCCTTGCGGGAGCCTTCGTGGATGATGTCGGTGATCCGTTTCGGGTCGTCAACCAGTTCTTTCCTTCGTTCCTGCATCGGCTTGAGGTAGGCCAGAAGGTGCTTCAAGAGCTCCTTCTTGTCATCGACGCAGCCGATGCCGGCGCGGCGGCATTCCACGTTGACATGGTCGCACCATTCCTTGGGCGCGAAGATCTTGTCGAGCGCGAAGAGCGGGCAGACGTCGGGATTGCCGGGGTCGTTCCTGCGCACGCGCGCGGGGTCGGTCACCATGGCCATCACTTTCTTCGTGATGGCTTCGGGGCTGTCGGACATGTTGATGGTATTACCGTAGCTCTTGCTCATCTTGCGGCCGTCGGTGCCGGGCAGTTTGGGATACTCGGTCATGAGGGGCTGCGGCTCCGGAAAGATCTCGCCGTAGAGCTGGTCGAACCTGCGGCCGATCTCGCGCGTCAGTTCCAGATGGGGCAACTGATCAACGCCCACGGGCACGAAGTGCGCTTTATAGATGAGAATGTCCGCGGCCTGGAGCACGGGGTAGCCGAGGAACCCGTAGGTGTTCATCTCCCGGTCCTGGATCTGGTCCATCTTTTCCTTGTAAGTCGGCACCCGCTCGAGCCAGGGGAGCGGCGTGGACATGGAGAGCAGCAAGTGGAGGACGGCGTGCTCAGGCACGAGGGACTGCTTAAAGAGCACGACCTTCTCCGGGTCGAGCCCTGTCGAAAGCCAGTCAATGACCATCTCATTGACGTGCGTCCGGATCTTCGAGGTGTCGGCGTAGTTCGTGGTGAGGGCGTGCCAGTCCGCGATGAAGTAATAGCATTCGTACTGGTCCTGGAGCTTGCGCCAGTTCTCGAGGGCCCCCAGAAGATTGCCGAGGTGCAGGAGGCCGCTCGGCTGCATGCCGCTTAAAACCCTTTTTTTGCTCATGGATGATCCTTTGTTTGTAACTGCCGAGGTATTCAGGCTGAAGACTGAAGGCTGACATATGTCAATTGTCAGCCAGTGTAAATTCCGGTAGTTTTAAGTTATTTCAAACGATTTTTGCTGGTTCAGGCTTGCAGCCTGAACCATACGTTAATTATTTGGTTCAATCAGTATGATTGAACCAGCAACGAATTACCTTCAGTCTTCAGCCTCAGCACCTGCATCGGCTGCTTTTTAAACGTTCATGACCCCGGCGATATAATTATTCTTGTCCTGCTGGACCCACTTTACCATGGCAGCTTTCATGCCCTGTGTGCCGACGATCGAAAGCACGTGGCCGGGTTCCAGGGCACAGGAGGTCCTGATGCACGCGCCGCCGCTGCTTACGTTCAGGGCAAGCCCGCTGGTGTTGATATTCTTGACCCCCTGCATATCGAGAATGGGTACGGAAAAAAGAATCACTTCCGAGGAGGGGTGCCGCGGATATTTTCGCAAGTTCTGTCCCATGGTCTGCCTCACTGGTAAAAGGGCCCCAATAAGATCGACAGCAACGGATTGATGAGCGGTCCGATGATCTTGCCGAGGATATTGAACGCCAACAACAGCATAAGGATGACGAAGCCATACCGCTCCAGCTGGTAGTACAGTGCCGCCTGTTTGTCGGGGAGAAGCCAGTAGACCACTCTGCTCCCGTCCAGCGGCGGAATGGGGATCATGTTCAGCACGCCCAGGACCACGTTGATGATCACGCCCGACTGGCACATAAGGACCAGGGGCGGCCCAAACCAGCTCCATGCGTCTCGTGGGGAGATCTGAGAGATGGCGGGCAGGACCAGGCGCAGAACGAAAGCAAAGGAGATCGCCATGACCAGGTTGATCCCCGGTCCGGCGAGCGATGACAATGCCATGCCTTTTTTGGGGTCCTGAAAGTTGTACGGATTGATAGGGACGGGCTTCGCATACCCGAAGACCATCCTGCCATCGGTGGCCCAGAACAGCAGGAGCGGCATGAGAATGGTCCCGAAAAGATCGATATGGGACAGCGGATTCAGGGTCAATCTGCCCATGTCCCGGGCCGTGTGGTCGCCAAGCCTGTTCGCCACCCAGCCATGGGCCACTTCGTGCAGCACAATGGCGAAGATGATCGGCGGTGCCATGACCACGATCTTTTGTATGATGTGCAGTTCTTCCATAGGTTTACGTCAGCAAACGGTTATGGC
>MHDY01000061.1:6370-21643 GCA_001803705.1 Nitrospirae bacterium GWC2_56_14
GCTGTCGATCGTGATAAGGAATACGTTCTTCTGCGCTTCGCCGGTCCCGTTGAACGCGGTCGTTCCGGAGATGCCGGGGTAGGCGCTTAGCGCTGCAATGCCTTCCCGGACGGCTGCAGGCGTGTCTTTCTGTTCCTGGATCAACGAGAGGACCATCATTGCGGCATCAAAGGCCTGGGCTGAGAGGACATCCGGGTCTTCCTGGTACGCGGAACGGTAGGCTTCCACAAATTCCTTTACCGCAGGGGCGGTGTCCTCCGGCATGAACCCGTCGGTAAAGACGGCACCTTCGGCATGGCGGCCGGCGCGTTCGAGCAGGTCAGACGTATGCCAGTTATTGGACCCGATCAGTTTCATGCCCGTGATATTGTAGAACGCGAGCTGGGGGATCAGGAGGCCCACCCGGTCCGCGGTGCCGGGAAGGTAGAGGGAATCGAAGCTGGGGGCATACTCCTGGAAAAGTTTTTTCCGTTCGGCGTCGTCCTCCGGGATCTGTATCCGGCGGGAGCGCAGGTCGATCTCCATGACGCGCCTGATATAGGGGCCGAAATCGTTGGTCTCCGCGGGGTAGGGGACCGTCGCGAGCACGTCGGCCTTGTTCCCCAGGTTACGGGCAAAGAGGCGCGCCAGGTCCCTGCCGTAGGGATCGTCGGGATACATGATCACCATCTTTTTGAGCTTCTGGCCGATGGCATACTGTGCCGCCGCCCGGGCCTGGCTCGTGTTCGTGAGCGCATTTCTGAAGATCCAGGGGCTCAGCTCTCCCAGTCCGGCGCCCGAGGCCGCAGGCGTGATGACCGGGACCTGCAGCTGCTGGATGATCGGCGCAAGCGCCTCCACTTCGCGCGTCAGGAGCGGTCCGATGGCCGCGACGATGCCTTGGGGAGCGAGTTCGGAAAGTGCGGCAGCCGCTTTATCGGGTGATCCTTCGGTGTCCCTGACAAGGATCTCCACGCGTTTATCGGCGTTCCTGAGATTGTAGCTGTGCACGGCAAGCTGGATGCCCCTGAGCACGCGGTCACCATAGAAGGCGGCCGGTCCGGTCTGGGGGATGAGCGCGCCCAGGGAATAACGCGGTGCCGAGAGTTGCGCCGTAGCCTCGACTTCGAGCATCTCTGCACGGGTCTTTTCCGGGTGCGTCGGGAATTTTGCAAGGAAGTTTTTGGCAAGCTTGACGGCATCATGGTACTTTTTCTGCTCGATCATGAGGCTTGCAAGACGCAACAGGGCGAGGTCCGCGGGATAGGCAACTCCTTCCGACAAGGCCGCAAGATCGCCTTCCGTAAGGTTTTTGGCCACCATTTCGCGCACCCGCTCCCGGTATCCGGTTTTCTGTTTCTCGATCGGCGCAGATTCGGCAAGGTAGGCGAATTCCTTCACCGCAGGCAGGTATGCTTCTTTTGCCGCATACGCTGCTGCCAGGACTTCGGCGGTCCTCACCAGCCTCGCCGGATCGGTGACCCGGGTCCGGTCCTGCAGGTTCGCTATGGCGAGGTCGTATTCCTTGAGCTCGAAGTAGCACAGGCCGAGTTTGTATTTGGCGTCGGTAATGAACAACGAAGCGGGGTACTTTTCGAGAACATCCTTGTAGTTGCTGAGCGCCTGCAGGTAGTCCCGCTGCGCAAAGTGCACCTCGCCCATGAGAAAACGCGCCCGGTCCTGATGCCTGCTTTTGGGATACAGCAAAGCAAAGTCATTGGCTGTCTTGAGCGCAGGGCCGTATTGTTTTTTTGCATAGAAATCATCTGCCTGGTCCAAAAGCGCCCGGGCGTCCTTCTCCCACGCCGGTTCGGGCGGCAGTTTCGGTGCGCAGCTCGTGAGAACAATGGATCCAAGCAGCAGCCCGGCCATGAGCACTATGAGGGTACGGCGGAGCGACATCCTTACTTCCCTTTCTTTGCAGCGGCAGCGGCAATGGCGGTCTTGCGCTTCAGCTTCAGCGTTTCTTTCTGGCGTTTCCGTTTGCGGGCGATCTCGGTTTCTCTTTCACGCATGGTTGGCGTTCTCCTTTCGATTGGAATGGTCGGTACGGTTCAGACTGCACACTATAGCGAAGATGGGCCTGTTTGTCAATATGTTCGGGGAGTAAGGCTGAAAGACCCTGGTCTCCCGGGCAGGACCATCGAACGATCAAACAGGATCGATTGCCGACTCTTTTTGATTTTCGTATGACTTTTTCCTTGATTTATTTTATCCGATGGATTAGATTATACCCCTCATTGGCAAGTCCACGATGGGCGAGTAGCTCAGCTGGGAGAGCACCGCGTTCGCAATGCGGGGGCCGAGGGTTCGATCCCCTTCTCGTCCACCATTTTTTACTGCTACCACTCTCTTTCCAAGCAAGCCCTTAATTTTCCAGACACGTTTTTATTTTGCGTATACAAAAGGTGCACAAGGTGGGCTCCGAGGGAAACTCGGGGCTTTTTTTTAGTTTGTAATATATCGGTATATGATATATATTGATATCCGATGATACGGAACATAACGAGCAAGACGGCGCAGGACATCTATGACGGGGTAAACAGCCGTCATGCCCGGAAGATCCCCACGGAGCTGCACCGGAAAGCGCAGCGGCTCTTTGATCAGATCAACGCTGCCGTGATGGTGGAGACCTTGAAGGCGCCGCCCGGAAACAGGCTGGAGCGGCTGAAAGGCGATTGGGAAGGGTTCTGGAGTATCCGGATAAATGACCAGTGGCGGATCGTCTTCCGATGGGAAGACGGCGACGCCCTGGACGTGAACATTGTGGATTGCCATTAAGGAGGTAAGTATATGTTACCGAAGAAGAGACCGCCGACGCATCCGGGCGAGATGCTGCTCAAAGAGTTTCTGGAGCCGATGGGCATGACGCAGGTTGAGCTTGCAAAGCACATAGGCTGGACCTGGGCACGGCTGAATGAAATCGTCAACGGACGGCGCGGAGTAAGTGCGTCATCAGCCCTTGCGCTCGGTGAGGCGTTCGGGACCGGCCCTGAGTTCTGGTTGAACCTACAGAGGGATTGGGATCTGTGGCACGCTTGGCGCAAGCATGAGCCTGTGCGGGCGCTCAAGAAGGCGAGTTGACCTTATAGCGGTTTGTGCAAGTACAAACCTCAAAACCGGCGGTAGGTATCGGAGAATTGTAAGCAACACGAGAAGAGCCTTGCCTTAAGTGCAAGGCTCTTTTTTAGTGGGTATCACGCTATGTTTTTTGCTTCATGCCGCAACGAGAGCAGTGTCTACGGCAGCGGCAATCTTTTCGGGTGCGGGAGGTGACGTCCGGGGTGTCCGGGACGAGGCGGCAGACACGCGGAGGAAACAAGCAAAATTGCCATTGCTACCAGTACCAGTGCTTTCCATCTCTGTTTCATATAAACCCCCTTTCAGCTTTCATCGAGAAGCAGTTCCTCTTATGGATTTATCAGAAAAGCGTTGGATTCGGTGAGTCCGCCGATGACCGAGACCCGATTGCTTTCGACCTTGAGCCTGCCCTCGGCGAACAATTGAATTGCGCGGGAATAAATCTTATGCTCCTGCTGAAGGATGCGCGTTGACAGGCTTTCCTCGGTATCATTGTCCAGGATGGGTACCACGGCCTGGATGATGATGGGGCCGGTGTCCATGCCTTCGTCAACGAAGTGTACGGTGCAGCCGGAGAATTTCACGCCGTGCTCCAGGGCTTTTTTCTGAACATGGAGGCCGGGGAAGGCCGGCAGCAGGGAAGGGTGGATGTTCAGGATGCGGTGCGGGAAGGCAGCGATCAGCACGGGAGTGATGATGCGCATGAAGCCCGCGAGACAGACAAGTTCCACGCCACGCTTCTGAAGCTCCTGCACGAGCAGGGCGTCATATGCATCGCGTTTGCCCTTATAGCCTTTGGCGCTTATGTGGACCGCCGGGATGTTATGGTTTTTTGCTCGTTCGAGAGAATAGGCGTCGGCCTGATCGCTGATAACGACCGCGATCTCCGCAGCGAGCAGACCCAGCTCTATATTGTCGATGACGGCCTGGAGGTTCGAGCCCCGTCCCGAGACGAGGACCCCGATGCGGACCTTTTTCATAGGAATTCCTTACAACAGGGTTCGGGGTCCAGGGGCCAGGGTTCAGGTAAAAAAGACTGGACCCCGGCTACTGGACCCTGGCTACTATCATTCTTTGTACTTCACGACTTGCTTCCCTTTTGCGATCTCGCCGATCAGGTAGGCCCGCTCTCCCAGCTTTTGAGCGCGCTTCATGATAGCTTCGGCCTGCTTTGCCGGCACTGCCATGATCATGCCGATGCCCATGTTGAAGTCCCGGTACATCTCATGATCGTCCACGCCCGCTTTTTCCTGGATCAGCGAAAAGATAGGATGGATGTCCCAGGTCCCCTTGACGATCATGGCCTGGGCGCCTTTCGGGAGCATGCGCGGCGTGTTCTCGGTGATGCCGCCGCCGGTTATGTGCGCCATGCCGCGCAGATCGAACTCTTGCATCAGCGCCAGTATGGTTTTTGCGTAGATCCGCGTCGGAGCGAGCAGGACCTCTCCCAGCGGCCGGTCGAGCCCGGGAACGATCTTTCTGAGCGAGTAGCCGGCTTCCTCGAGCAGGACCTTGCGCGCCAGCGAGTAGCCGTTGCTGTGCAGCCCTGATGATGCAAGTCCGATGAGCTGGTCTCCGGATCTGATCCGGGAGCCGTCGATGATCTTCTTTTTTTCCACTACGCCGACCGCGAAGCCCGCCAGGTCATATTCATCGTTTCCGTAGAATGACGGCATTTCAGCGGTCTCGCCGCCGATCAGGGCGCAGCCGGACTGCCTGCAGCCTTCGGCAATGCCTTTGATGATGTTGGCGTGTTCCTTCGGCTTAAGCTTGCCCGTGGCGAAGTAGTCGAGGAAAAAGAGCGGCTCAGCACCCTGGACAATGATGTCGTTCACGCACATGGCCACGAGGTCGATGCCTACGGTGTCGTGTTTTTTGGTGAGAAAGGCGATCTTGAGCTTGGTGCCCACGCCGTCCGTGCCGGATACGAGGACCGGATCCTTGTATTTCTTGAGGGCAAAGAGCCCGCCGAAACCGCCGATGTCGGTGAGCACTTCCGAACGGAACGTTGACTTGACGTAGGGTTTGATCTTCGAAACAAACAGGTCTCCGGCATCGATGTCAACGCCTGCATCCTTATAGGTAATGGCCATGGAGGTTCCCTTCTGAAAAATTTCGTCGATAGTACCTGTAACCGGCTCCGCTGTCAACAGGTTTCAACCGCAGCAGCGGGGAGTGAAATACCGCATCCGTTATCGGACTTTTTGCTCGATGTCCCGTACGGTGGGATTGTTCATGAGCTTGAGGAACTGAGGATTCGCCATGAGCGCGGCAGTGTCGCCGGAAGTCACGGCTTTCATGACCTCGGGATCTTCGAGGATCTTCATAAATTCCGGGTCGTTCTGGAGCGCTTCGATCTTGCTCATGATTTCCTTGTCGTTCATCATCCTGTCCTGCAGTGCCCTTACGTCTCCGGCATTGTTGTTAGAAAGCGCGGAATTGGCAGCAGCCGGCGCCGCGACCGGCCTGATGACGCGGACCTTCGACTCCTCGATCAGCACGGTGCCCAGGCTGGCTGAGCGGATGGTGTATTTCCCGTTGATCAACGATACGACTTCTCCGGTAACGATACTGCCGTCCTTGAGCTCTATGGCCCGGACTTCTCCTGCGCGGCTTTCCTGTGCCAGGAACAGGAAAGAAAAAAGCATGAAGAAAAGTATGGTTCTCATTGCTTACCTCCTTGGTAACTATAGCATATATGATCACTCATTCCTACTGATACGTGATCGAACCTTTTGCAACCGCAGGGGCGGCGGAGACGCGCAGTTCGCTGAGGCAGAATTCTTTTTTTAGCGCAATGATGTTTGCGCGTTTCTGGCCTATGGCGGCGGCAACATCGGAAGGATGGCTGAGCAAATGTGCAGGGCCTGCCCCAGGCGCATGCTGTTGCAAGGCAGCACGCATCCGGTCCAGGAGAATCGACGAGTCGACAAGCTGCCTGAAGGCCGGATGATAGGGACCCGCCAGGATGGTGCCGGGTCTTTGAAGTTCCTCGGTCGGCTGGAGTCCCATGCGGATCACCGCGATATTGGCGAGCTCGAATTGCAGAAAGGCGTTTTTGCACCACTGCACTGCTTCGTCCAGAGACAACGGAGTAAATTGTCCCGTGCGATACAACGTTTCGAGCGGGGTATCTTTGATAACGAGCGCCGGGTAGAGCCGGACAACGTCCGGCCTCATTCCGATCACAGCGCTCACGGTCGTCATGAAGGTTTCGGCAACATCTCCCGGCAGGCCGGGCATCAGCTGTAGTCCGATGGTGAAGCCCTGTTCCCGAAGCAGCGTGACCGCATGGATCGTGTCGGCTGCGGTATGACCCCGCCCGGAACGCATGAGCACGGAATCATCCATGGACTGGACGCCCAGTTCGATGGTCTCGACCTGATGGCCCCTGAGGAAGGCAAGGATCTCCCTGGTGATGCAGTCCGGCCTGGTGGAGAGGCGGATCCCGGTAATCCTGCCAGAGGCGATGAACGGTTGGCATGCTTCGAGGTAGCTTTCCTGCACCTCGATCGCCAGGGCGGTAAAACTGCCGCCATAGAACGCCACCTGGGCCGGCTTCTGCTGTGAACTCTTGTCCAGATATGCCGTGATGGTGTGTGAGATGGTTGACGGATCAACGGACGTTCTCTGGCCGGTGATATTCTTTTGATTGCAGAACACACACTGGTGAGGGCATCCGGAATGGGGAATGAAGAAGGGGATGATCATATTCGATTCAGGAGCCAGGAGACAGAATTCAGAATCCAGGAGCAAAGAGAAAAAAGATGAAAATCCCTATTTCTCCTGACTCCTGACTCCTGGCTCCTGGCTACCCAGTCTTTCAAGTGCTTCCTTTGCGGCTTTCTGCTCGGCTTCCTTTTTGCTTTTGCCTGTTCCGCGGCCATAGGCCTGCCCCTTGACCAGCAGTTCCACGTCGAACTGTTTCTGATGGTCGGGGCCGGTCTCGAATACGACGCGGTATTCAGGTAGCTGCTTAAGGTGCTCCTGGCAGCGCTCCTGGAGGGCTGTTTTGTAGTCAAGGCTGGTGCGTGCCGTGCAGGTCCTCCTGATCACGTCCTCGAAAAAGCGAAGGATAAATGCTTCGGCGGCGTCCTTGCCGGCATCGAGGTACAGGGCGGCAATGAGCGCTTCAAGGGCGTCCGCCAGGAGCGAGTCCTTGTCGCGTCCGCCGGTCTGCTCTTCCCCCTTGCCGAGCAGCAGGTAGGCGCCGAGCTCCAGCGTGCGGCCGATCACGGCAAGCGCAGGCTCGCTCACGACCGCTGCTCTGAGCCGCGAAAGATCACCTTCGGTCGAGTCCGGGCAGGTTCTCATGAGATGCTCGCTCACGATGAGCGAGAGAACGGCATCTCCGAGGAACTCCATCCGTTCGTTGTGATAGGGGACCCTGTTCTCGTTGGCAAAGGATTTGTGCGTTAAAGCACGTTCAAGGAGCTGGGGCTCCTTGAACGTGTAGGAGATGATTTGCTGAAGTTCTGCGAGCTCGCGCATCTTAATTCCTGAAGCGCTTGAACACCAGACACGCGTTCGTGCCGCCGAAACCGAAGGAGTTGGACATGACGACGTCGACCTGCGCTTTTCGCGCGGTGTGCGGGATGTAGTCCAGGTCGCACTCAGGGTCGGGATTCTCCAGATTGATGGTCGGCGGGAGCACCCCGCGGTCCAGTGCAAGAACGGAGATGACGGCCTCTACACCGCCGGCTGCGCCGAGCAGGTGCCCGGTCATGGATTTCGTGGAGCTCACCGGGATCTTGTAGGCATGGTCGCCGAACACGGTCTTGATGGCAATGGTTTCGAGCTCGTCGCCGTACTTGGTGGAGGTCCCGTGGGCATTGATGTAGCCCATTTCCGCCGGTGCAACACCCGCGTCCTTGATCGCCATCTTCATGCACCGAGCCGCTCCCTCGCCGTTCGGAGCGGGAGACGTGATATGATAGGCATCGCCCGAGGCGCCATAGCCGACCACTTCGGCGTAGATGCGGGCCCCGCGCTTGAGCGCCGAGTCCATTTCCTCAAGGACCACCACGCCGGAGCCTTCGCCCATGATGAAACCATCGCGCTCGGCGTCAAAAGGCCGGCTTGCGCGCTGCGGTTCATGGTTCCGGGTCGAGAGGGCTTTCATGGCGTTGAATCCGCCCACGCCGGTCACGCAGATGCACGATTCGGTCCCTCCGGCGATCATGGCATCGGCATCGCCGCGCTGGATCCACTTGAACGCATCGCCGATGGAATGGGTTCCCGTGGCGCAGGCAGTGACGATGCTTATGTTGGGGCCCTTGGCGCCGAAGCGCATGGAAATATTACCCGCTGCCTCGTTGATGATCAGCATGGGGATATAGAAGGGCGTGATCTTGCGGAAACCACGCTCGAGATAGACCTTGTGGTATTTCTCGATGGCCGGGAGGCCGCCTATTCCAGCGCTTACAATGACGCCGACGCGCTCGGCGTTCTCCGGGGTGATCTTGAGTCCCGACATGTCCATGGCCATCTGGCTTGCCGCGATCGCCAGATGAATGAACCGGTCCATTTTTTTGATCTCTTTGGCTTCGATGTACTTCTCCGGCTCGAAGCCGTGGATCTCTCCGGCGATCTGCGTCGGAATGGTCTTGTCATCGAACTGCGTAATAGGGCCGATGCCGGACCTGCCGCTGATCAGGCCTTCCCAGCTGGATTCCGTATCGAGCCCGACAGGCGTGACCATGCCGACACCGGTTACAACAACTCTTCTCTTCAAAAGAGGATACCTCCCTGCGTAATAAATCCGAAAAGCCAAAAAACCTGTTCTCACAACTGCGGGAGAGGTCTTCTGGCTTTCTGGATTTCTTGAGACGGATCAGTCCGTAACGTTGAATTTACGTTACTTTTTTGCCTTGATATAGTCGATCGCGTTCTGCACGGTCGCTATCTTTTCCGCATCTTCATCCGGGATCTCAACACCGAATTCTTCCTCGAGCGCCATCACGAGTTCCACGGTATCGAGCGAATCGGCACCGAGGTCGTTGACGAAGGATGCCTCAGGTTTCACATCCGCTTCCGGAACGCCGAGCTGCTCTGAAATGATCTTTTTTACCTTTGCCACTATCTCTGCCATTGTCTTCCTCCTGTGATTATGTCCTTGATAATATCTCTGTCTCTAAAAACGGGGTGCATTCCATGGAGCACCCGGAAACTACATGTACATGCCGCCGTTCACATGGATGACCTGCCCGGATATGTACGATGCCCAGGGTGACGCAAGGAACCTGACCGCATTTGCAACGTCGGCGGGAGTGCCGAGCTTGCCCAGGGGGATCTGCTTTGCGAGCTCGGTCCTGACATTTTCTGACAGGGCCTGCGTCATGGCCGTTTCGATAAAGCCGGGGGCCACGGCATTGGCGGTAATGCCGCGATTCGCATATTCCCGGGCGATGGTCTTGGTAAGCCCGATGAGGCCGGCCTTGGATGCCACATAGTTCGCCTGGCCTGCGTTGCCCATGGCGCCCACGATCGAGGCGATATTGATGATCGTTCCGCCGCGCTGCTTGGTCATATATTTGAGCGCCGACTTGGTGCAGAGGAACGCGCCTTTTAAATTGATACTGAGCACGAGGTCCCAGTCATCATCCTTCATCCGGAGGATAAGCCCGTCGCGGGTGATGCCTGCATTGTTCACCAGGATATCGATCCTGCCGAACTTCTCGACGACCTGGTCGATCATGGCGGTCACTTCGGCCGAGGCTGCCACGTTCGCTTTGAGGGCCAGCGATCTTCTGCCCAGCGCTTCGATGTCCACCGCTGTTTTCTGGGCTGCTTCGAGGTTCACATCGCAGATGGCGACGTCAGCGCCGTCCGTTGCGAGTGCCAGTGCAATGTCCCGCCCGATGCCTTGTGCTGCGCCGGTGACCAGTGCTATTTTGCCGTTCAAACTCATGCGATCACTCCTGCATAGTGGTGAGGGGTGTTCAGTCCCGTGTTATTTTGAGCAGCTGCCGTCGATGCCGATCCCGTTCAGGGTGAACATGTTGTATTTGGTGTATTCTCCCTTGCAGGAGACCCTGTCGCCTTTATGCAGTGCGGCCGCGCTCTTGGTGCGGACATCGACGACAAAGTCCTTGGAGCGCCCCGGCACTTCCACTTTTACTACAATTTTCGCGCCGGTCCTGCCCGTCTTGACATCGTCGACCTTGCCGTCTGCGACGATCCGTTTTCCTTTTAATGCCTTAAGATAGCTCTTAATATCATCTGAAGAATACTTTGTCTTGTCCATGTGGTCCGCCACGTCGGCGGCTGCGACCTGTCCTGCCTGAGACGGTGCCGGGGACAGGATGACCACGCCTGCTGCCATGAAAAGAAAAAATGCGATCGTGAAATCCTTCATAACCATGACCAACCTCCCTGCTTGGATGATCCGTCAGACTGCTATGAAATGCCGATGGCATGCAGCGTATCGTTCATGCTCTTCTGGTCCTCAACGTTCAGGATCTTTGCATCCTTGGCGATCCGTTTCACCAGTCCGGAAAGCACCCTGCCGGGGCCTACTTCGATGAAGGTGTCGACGCCGTCGGCGGTCATGCGTTTGATCGAGTCTTCCCAGAAAAGAGGAGCGCTGATCTGTTTGATCAGTGATGGTCTCAGGTCAGACGCTTTCTGCACGTACTGCGCATCGGCATTGTTGACGATCGGTATGGCGAGATCGCTGAGGGTGACGGTCTCCAGTTCCTTTGCCAGCCGGTCGCCCGCCTTCTGCATCATGGCGCAGTGTGAAGGGACACTTACCGCAAGGGGCACGACCTTTTTTGCCCCGCGCGTTTTGGCGAGTTCCATGGCCGCTTCCACGGCTTTTTTCTCGCCGGCGATCACGATCTGGCCCGGAGAGTTGTAATTTGCAGGGGCAACTATACCATTTTTGGAAGCGTCAAGGCAAGTTTTTTCTACGTCCTGACGCTCCATGCCGAGTATGGCCGCCATGAGTCCGGCGCCTTCTGGAACGGCTTCCTGCATATAGCGGCCGCGCTTCTGGACGAGCGCAACAGCGTCTTTGAAGGCCAGGCCCCCGGCACAGGTGATGGCCGTATATTCTCCCAGGCTATGGCCTGCTGCAACGACGGCGGTGACCCCCCGGCGTTCGAGCGGTCTCAGGATCGCGATGCTCGCCGCAAGGATGGCGGGCTGGGTATTCTCTGTGAGGTTCAGTTTTTCGACCGGGCCCTGGGTGCACAGCTGCGCAAGGTCGAAGCCAAGGGCAGCGTTTGCGGCTTCGAAGACCTCGCGGGATTCGTCGAAGTTCTCGTAAAATTCCTTGGCCATGCCCACATACTGCGAGCCTTGGCCGGGAAAAAGAAATGCGATTTTCATGGTTATGACGGCCTCATCTTCGTTGATCGATACTGCGGCGCCCGGCGTTGCAGCCCCGCTCTCCTGTCTATTCTTTAGCCCCGGATTTCTTTGAACTTCTTGATCATGACCGGCAGGACCTCAAGCACATCGCCAACGATGCCGTAGGTGGCAACACTGAAGATGGGCGCGTCAGGGTCCTTATTGATCGCGACGATGACATCGGACGACTGCATGCCCGCCACGTGCTGGATGGCGCCGGATATGCCGCAGGCGATATAGAGTTTGGGACACACTGTCTTGCCGGTCTGACCCACCTGATGCGAGTAGGGGATCCAGCCTTCGTCCACGGCGCCGCGCGTTGCTGCTACCGCTCCGCCGAGGACCTTGGCAAGCTCTTCGAGGAGGTGAAAGTTCTTGACGCCGCCCATGCCGCGGCCGCCGGCCACAATAATGTTCGCTTCGCAGATATTGACGGTCTCGCCCAGCTCTTCTACGGTTTTAATGACCTTGGTGCGGACATCGCCGGTTTGCGTGAATTTGACCTCGATGATCTCGCCGGTGCGGGCGTCGTTGCGCGGAGCAGGCTTCATCACCTTGTGCCTGACCGTCGCCATCTGGGGCCGGTGGTTGGGGGAAACGATGGTGGCCATGATGTTGCCGCCGAAGGCGGGCCGGGTCTGATGAAGGTTGCCGGTCTCGGGATCAATGTCGAGCACGGTGCAGTCTGCAGTAAGGCCAGTATAGAGCTTTGCCGCGACCTTGGGGATGAACGAACGGCCGATCGCCGTTGCGCCGGCAAGGATGATCTCAGGTTTGTGGAGTGTTGCAAGGGTGGTGAGGACGGCGCTGTAGGAGTCGTCGTTGAAATCCTTCAGGGCCGGGTCGTCGGCCAGGTAGACCACGTCTGCCCCGTGAGCGATGAGGTCCTTTGCCCTGTTCTTGATGTCCTGGCCGATGAATACGGCGGAAAGCTTTGTCTGGCGCTTGTCGGCGAGCTTCCTTCCTTCGCCGAGCAGCTCAAGCGTTACGCTTGAAATGCCGCCCTTGTGCTGTTCCGCAAAGACCCATACGCCTTTGAAGGCCGAAAGGTCCTTTGCTGCTGCAACGGCCTCTTCGCCGGTCCGTTCGATGGCTTTGAATTCGCAGGCCTCGATGCAGGCGCCGCACAGGGTGCAGCTTTCCGTGATGAAGGCCTTGCCGCCCCGCATCTCGATGGCGCCGAAGGGGCAGGCGGAGACACAGGTCTCGCAGCCGGTGCAGGTGTTTGAAATGACTTGAACGCTCACAGGCAACTCCTTTTTGAATCAGAGAAGGTAAGAGGGAAAGATGGCAGGAAGGTAAGAAAAACGCCTACCTTCTTGCCTTCATAACTTCCTACCTTCCCGGTTTACACCAGCGACTGCTCTTTCAGCTTTTTCACGACCTGATCGACCTGCTGTTCAATGGTCCCGGACAGGATCTCCCGCTGGCCGCGGGGAGCAGGCGGGAATATTCTGACGACCTTCGTAGGTGAACCTTTGAGCCCGAGCAGGTTCTCGTCAGCGTTGATATCTTTGGCCGTCAGGGTCGTGACCTTGAGGTTTTTCGCTTTCATTTTGCCCTTCAATGAGGGCAGCCGCGGCTGGTTGATCTCTTTGACCACGGTTATCAGCGCCGGGAGAGAGGACTCCACCACATCGTACCCGTCGTCCATCATGCGCTCTACGGTCATTTTCCCGCCGGCGATGGCCTCTATTTTCTTGATGTAGGCGATGAAGGGAATGCCGAGCATGTCTGCGGTCTCGGGGCCGACCTGGGCCGTGTCGCCGTCGATCGCCTGCTTTCCCGCGATAACAAGGTCGTAGGCCCCGAGCTTTTTTATTCCTTGGGCAAGGGTATAGGAGGTGGCCCACGTATCGGCGCCTGCAAAGGCCCGGTCGGACAGGAGCACTACCTCATCAACGCCCATGGCCACGGTCTCCTTGAGCGCATCGGCGGCCTGCGGCGGTCCCATGGTAACGGCGGTCACCTTGCCGCCATGCTGCTCGCGCAAACGGAGCGCCTCTTCAATGGCGAACATATCAAAGGGATTGATGATGCTTGGAACTCCGTCACGGATGAGCGTGTTCGTTTCCCGGTTGATCTTCACTTCTGACGTGTCCGGGACCTGTTTTACCAGAACGATGATATTCATCGGTATCTCCAACATTCCAAATAACAAATTTCAAGTAAGCTCCAAGCACCAAGTTCCAAAACTCAAACTGTTTGGTGTTTGCTATTTTAAAATTGGATCTTATTTGTTATTTGGTGCTTAGGATTTGGTGCTTGCTACCCTTATTTCTGTCTGCTCGCTTCCTTGATCATGTCGAGGGCGATGACGTTGCGCTGGATCTGGTTCGTTCCCTCATAGATCTGGAGGATCTTGGCGTCACGCATCATTTTCTCGACGGGGTACTCTTTCATATAGCCAGAACCGCCCATGATCTGGACCGCGTCAGTGGTGACCTTCATGCCCGTGTCGGTGGCGAAGAGCTTTGCCATTGCGGAAGCACGGGAGAAATCCTTGGCTCCGCTGTCCATCATGCGGGCGGCGGAATAAACAAGGGCCCGGGCCGCCTCGGTCTGGGTCTGCATGTCGGCAAGCATGTGCTGAATGGCCTGGAAGGAGGTGATGGGCTGGCCGAACTGGACCCTGCCTTTGGCGAACTTGATGCACTCGTCGATGGCGCCCTGGGCCACGCCCACGCCCTGGGCACCTACGCCTGCGCGGGAGCAGTCGAGGGTCTTCATGGCCACAATAAATCCCATGCCTTCCCTGGCGATCAGGTTTTCCTTGGGGATGCGGCAGTTATTGAAGATGAGCTCGGTCGTCGATGATGCGCGGATGCCCATCTTGTTCTCTTTTTTGCCGAAGGTAAAGCCGGGAGTGCCTTTTTCCACGATAAAGCACGAGGCGCCGCGGGCGCCCTTGGATTTGTCCGTGATGGCGATGACCGTGTAAATCTGGGCCTCGCCGCCGTTCGTGATCCACTGTTTCGTGCCGTTCAGGACATATTCATTCCCTTCGAGCTTCGCCGTGGTCTGCACTCCGCTGGCGTCGCTGCCTGCGTTCGCTTCGGTCAGGCCGAATGCGGCGAGGTGCTTTCCCGATGCGATATTGGGCAGGTATTTTTTCTTCTGCGCATCACTGCCGTGGAGCAGTATGGGGTACGTGCCGAGGGCGTTGGCCGCATAGCTGGTGGAAACACCGAGGCAGGCCTTCGATATTTCCTCGATGGCGATATAGAGCTCGAAGCTCTTTTTGCCGAGGCCGCCGTATTCTTCGGGAATATAAATACCGAAGAGGTCCGCCTGGGCCATGGCTTTCATGATATCCGTGGGGAACTTGTTCTGTTCATCCAGTTCGGCCCGCACCGGCACGATCTTCTCAACCGCGATCTGCCGTGCGAGATCGCGTATCATGATCTGATCCTCTGTCAACAAATAGTCCATTCCAACCTCCGGATTACCGTAAAATTTTTATATAAATATATGAACCCAGATAAATTCTATTGTTAAGGCGCATCTTTACCACCGAACGAGCGCCGAGGCCCAGGTCAGGCCGCCGCCGAAGGCCTCGAACAGGAGGAGGTGATTGTCCTTGATCCTGCCGTCGCGGACCGCTTCGTCCAGCGCCATGGGGATCGATGCCGCCGAGGTATTCCCGTATTTAGGAAGGGTGAGCACGACCTTTTCCATGGGCATGTTCAGGCGCTGCGCCATGGCCTGGATGATCCGCAGATTTGCCTGGTGCGGAACAAGGAAGTCGATCTCCTCCGGTTTTACCTTGTTGTGCTCCAGCGCTTCCTGCACAACGCCTTCGAGCGCCCGTACGGCGGCTTTGAAGGTCTCGTTGCCTTTCATACGGATGAAGTGCAT
>MHDY01000061.1:21746-29447 GCA_001803705.1 Nitrospirae bacterium GWC2_56_14
ATGCCGCGCTTGCCCGCGTGCCGCTGGATCACGACCGCTCCCGCCCCGTCTCCAAAGAGGATGCAGGTCGTGCGGTCCTCCCAGTCGGTGAACCGCGACAGGACCTCGGCCCCTACGAGGAGGATGTTCTTATACATGCCGGACCTGATGAACGCATCGGCAATGGACATTCCGTAGATGAACCCCGAACAGGCTGCAGCGATATCGAAGGCAGCCGCATTTTTTGCGCCGAGCTTGTCCTGCAGCACGCATCCCATGCTCGGCAGGATGGTGTCCGGCGTCATGGTGGCCACCAGAATGAGGTCCAGATCCTGGGCCCCGATCCCCGCGGCTTTCAGCGCTTTTTTCCCGGCTTCATAGGCAAGGTCGGACGTGGTCTGGCCCTTTTCCGCGATCCGGCGCTCCTTGATGCCCGTGCGTTCGGTGATCCAGCTGTCGCTCGTGTCAACGAGCTTTTCCAGATCCTGGTTGGTGATGATCTTTTTCGGGGCGAACGAACCCGTTCCTGTTATCCGCGCGTGGATCATTTTGCTTTCGCAAGCTCCATATTCTTTTCGATGTCCTCGTGGAGGTGCTTGTTGACCTCGCTTTTCGCGAGCTCCGCAGCAACGCGGATGGCGTTCTTGATCGCCCGGTCAGAGGATCTCCCGTGGCTGATGATGCTGATGCCGTTGATGCCGATGAGGGGCGCGCCGCCGTATTCAGCGTAGTCTATGCGGCGTTTGAGCGACCGAAAAGCCGGCCGCATCATGAAATAACCGAGCTTCCGGATCAGGTTGTCGCCGATATTCTCGCGGATCATGAGCCCGATGGTCTCGGCAACGGCTTCGGAGATCTTGAGCACCACATTGCCGATAAAACCGTCACAGACAACGACATCTGCGTTGCCGCTCATGACGTCGCGGCCCTCCACGTTGCCGATGAAGTTAAGCGACGTTTCGGTCAGGAGCTTGAACGCTTCCTTTGTCAGTTCGTTCCCCTTGGTCGCTTCCTCGCCGATGGAAAGCAGGCCCACCCGGGGGTTCAGGTTCTTCAGAAGGTATTTCGAGTAAACCTCGCCCATGATGGCGAACTGCAGGAGGTGGTTCGGTTTGCAGTCCACATTCGCGCCCACATCCAGAATAATGCAGGTGCCTTTCATGGTCGGCATGATCGTGGCGATCGCCGGCCGTTCGATCCCCTCCAGCTTGCCGAGGACGAAGAGCGAGGTGGCCATGGCGGCACCGGTGTGCCCCGCGCTGATCACCGCGACCGCTTCACCGCTCTTGACGAGCTCATTGGCGACACGGATCGAGGAGTCTTTTTTTCTGCGGAAGACCGTGGCGGGTGAGTCGAGCATGTCCACCACTTCGGTTGCATTCCGAATTTCCAGAGGAAGCGCCTGTGCGTTGTGGTGTTTGCCGAGCTCTTCCTGAATTACCTGCTCGATCCCCACCAGGATGATGCCGACGCCGAATTCCTTTGCCGCCTGAACTGCACCGGCAACAACGGCGTGGGGCGCATTGTCCCCGCCCATAGCATCAACAGCGATCTTCATAACGACTCCCTACAATATAAAAGGCAAAGAGCTATACCGAGAGTACAGTATCATCCCTTTGCCTTTGAGCGCACGAACGTTATATCTGCTGGACAGTGATGACTTCGCGGCCATTGTAGGTGCCGCAGGAGATGCAGGCGTGGTGAGGTTTTTTGACCTCCTGGCACTGCGGGCAGACCGTGACGCTGGGGGCGGACAGGTGCTTATGGGTGCGCCTTTTGTCTCTGCGTGACTTCGATGTTTTGTGTTTTGGATTAGCCATGATTCTATTGTGCTCCTTCTATTTTTTGAATATGTCCTTTAATGCTGAAAAGGCTCCGAATGTTCCTTGATCATCACGCTTGCAGTCACACGCTGCTTCATTGAGGTCCTTGCCGCAGATCGGGCAGAGACCTTTGCAATCCGCATCATGAAGCGGCACCATGGGAACAGCGATGAGCAACTGTTCTTTGATAATGGCAACGGGCTCGATCTCTTCGCCCTGATAAAACTCCATATCAAGCTCCGACCGGTCGAGCTCATGTTCAGCCCCGGACTCCACGGTACTCGCGGGCGCCAGTTCAACCTTCACGTCGGCATCGATCCGGTAGGGAAAGGATTTCAGGCAACGGCTGCATTCCAGCAGCGGTTCAGCTTGTATCCTACCAGCAACATGGAGCAACCCTGCGCCCGACGGTTTGAAGCTCAGCACTGCCGTAAACGCTGTTGATGCTACCCCTTTGTCGAACAGATCGAGCTTGTGGGCAAGCTCCAAGGTAAGCCCCTCAGGCGGTATGTCATTGATCTTGATAGCCATTTTAGCTGCTCCGGGGGCTGTAAGTCACGAATTATATAGAGAACATACCTTTTTGTCAAGAGAAAAGACTTTTCATCGGAAGGTGCAAAAAGATGCACATGGCAGGAGGTTTATCAAGGGCTGTAACAAGGTCCGGAATTCGAGGAACCGTCCTGACAGTAAACACGGCAATCTTATCAGTACCAACGCTTCTTTCTTATTCCATTATCGGACCGTTAAGGAAGCTCACGGGCTCGTTATCACGGCCTGGTTAGGACCACCGCCCTTGACCCTGATGAGCAGGACCAGGCCAATGACGAAAAAGGCTGCAATGGACAGGATGGCCGGGCGCTGGCTCCTGAAGGTCGATGAGATCATACCGAAGACAAGCGGTCCGGCGATGGCCGAGGATTTCCCGACTAGAGCATAGACCCCGAAGTATTCCGCCTCCCTGCCGCTGGGGACGAACTGGGTGAAGAAAGCGCGAGTTCCGGCCTGCACGCTGCCGAGGCCAAGGCCTGCAGTGCAGGCGATCATCCAGAACTGGGGCTTGGTCTGGACGAAGAAGGCAGCCACGGCAACCATTGTCCAGAGGAGCAGGGAAAGGATGACCACTTTTTTCGGGCCCCAGATATCGGTGGGCTTTGAAAGGATAAACGCGCCAACCAGGGCAGTGACCTGGACCGCAAGAAAGAGTCCGATCAGTTCACCTTGGTTGAAGCCAAAGGTCGTGGCGGCAAGGCTGCTTGAAAAGATAATGACCGTGTTGACCCCATCCTCATAAATAAGGTAGGCCAGCAGAAATTTTCGCGCTTCACGCCGCTGCAGGAGTTCCTTCAGGGTGGCCAGGGCGCGCTGGAAGCCCCTGATGCCGGCCTGGAAGGGCGAGACCGCTACGGGCGCATCGCGAGGCAGAAATAATAATGCCGGCAAAGAAAAGATCGCAAAAAAAAGGGCTACCATGGGCCAGACAAGGGAGAGTCGGCCGGTCTGTGCCAGCGGCAGGGCGATGAGCAGGGAAAGGATGGAGCCTGCATACCCGACGCCGAAGCCCCACCCCGAAACCCTGCCCTGATACTCCGTGGGCGCGATCTGGGGAAGGAACGCATTGTAAAATACGAGACCGCCTTCCATGCCGATGTTGGCCAGGACGATGAGGAAAAAACCGAGCACAACGGCGCCGGGCGTGATCAGGGAAAAACCTGCAACGCTCATGATACAGGTGAAGGTGTATACGGCGAGGAGCCGTTTCCTGCTGCCGGCATAGTCTGCAATGCCGCCAAGAAAGGGAGATGTGACGGAGACCACCAGCATGCTCAGCGAGATCGCCCGTCCCCACCAGAGGTCGCCCTGGCCGGCCGCGTTCCCGACAATGCCGTTGATATAGTAAACCTGAAAGATGACCGCAACGATGACGGCGGAGTAGCTTGAGTTGGCAAAATCGAAGAGGCACCAGCTGATGATCTGTTTTTTGTTCATGATGGGGCCATGGTATACCAATCACGCAGAGAGTGCAAGAGCAGGATAAGGCGGTAATCGCGAGCGATAATCATTCTTGACAAAGACCGGCATGGTTCACTACAATAGCATTTCGTATACACCAAATCACTTCACTTGACGAAGAGGAGTTTCCTGCCATGTCGAAACACGTTGCGCTGTCCGCTCTCCTTTTCCTTGTTCTGCTCGGCTTAGGAACCCGCCATGCTTTTGCCGATATCTACCAGTATGTTAATGATGAGGGGGTAATCAGTTTTGTCGACAATCTGGAGTCTGTGCCGGAGAAGTATCGTGCGACAGCGGTAAATACGACTGCGGTGGAAGAACAGAACCGGATCCAGTCGCAGGCGGAACAACCGGTTCAGCCGGGCACGATGACGCTGCAGCTGAACGCGTTCCCCGAGGAATCTGCTTTCCAGATGACATTCTTCACCAAGCTGCTCATGACCGCTGTTGTGGTTTTTGCATGGTTCGGTATCCTGGTAATCATCAAGAAGACCGACGTATTGAAAGGCCGTGAAAAGATCCTGCCGGCGACCAGGATCGCACTGGCCTGCATCTTTTTGGTATACCTCGTCATGGTCCACGGAAAGGATGTGGCGGGCCTGTTCACGATGGCAGGAAACAAGATCGAGGCGGTGAAGGAAAAACAGGCGCAGCGGGGAAAGAAGGCGGGCCAGGCCATCAAGGCGCTGAACCAGTTCATGGATGAGGCCGGAAAACAGCCGCCCCCGCCCGAACAGGACGAGGAAAAGAACAACTGAACGAAGCTATCTGATTCGGAAACTGGGAATGAGCGCCCTCCCGATCATCAGCTCATCAGCGCTATCGCTATTTTATAAGATCATCAATTTTGCAATTTGCACTTTGCATTGGTTACGGCTAAAGGCCCTGTTTAGCCGGCCGTGGTCCTCTCTATGGCTGCATAAACGATCTCGACCATGCGCTTCAGATCTTTTGTCGACATCGTGAGCGGCGGCATGAGAACGATGACGTTGCCCAGCGGCCGGATGATGAGCCCCTTTTTTCTGCATTCCAAAACGACCCGGATCCCGGCCTTGTCTTCGAGGGGGTAGGGTTGCTTCGTTTTCCTGTCCTTGACCAGTTCTATGCCGACCATGAAGCCTTTCTGCCGGACCTCACCCACATGAGGATGCTCCCCGAATACCTGCAGCTGTTTTGCCAGGAATGCGATCTTGGGCTGGAGCCTTGCCAGGGTGCCTTCCGTCCGGAAGAGATCGATGTTCGCGATCGCAGCAGCGCAGGCCAGCGGGTTTCCCGTATAGGTGTGGCCGTGAAAAAAAGTTCTCAAGTCCCGGTGTTCACCCAGGAAACCCTGGTATATCTTGTTCGTCGTGAGCGTGGCTGCCAGCGGCAGGTACCCGCCGGTAATGCCCTTGGCAACGCAGAGGATATCGGGAGAGACGTACTCATGTTCGCAGGAGAACATTTTCCCTGTCCTGCCGAACCCGGTCGCGACCTCGTCGGCGATCATCAGAATGTTGTGCTGCGTGCAGAGGTGCCTGATCTTCTTCAGATATCCCGGCGGCTGCATGAGCATGCCTGCCGCGCCCTGGACCAGCGGCTCGATGATGAGGGCCGCTGTTTCATGGCAATATCTTTTGATCACCCGGCCGGCCTGCTCCGCGCAGAACAGTTTGCAGTCCGGGTAGGTCCTGCCAAAGGTGCAGCGATAGCAGTGCGGGGTCGGGATCTTGCGGGTCTTGAACAGCAGCGGCCGGTAGATCTCATGGAAGAGGTCGATACCGCCGACGCTCACGGAGCCGATGGTGTCGCCGTGATACGATTCGGCAAGGGAAATAAAACCGGTCTTTTGGCGATAGACGGGTTTCTGCTGCTGCCAGTACTGGAACGCGATCTTGAGCGCGATCTCGACCGACGTGGACCCGCTGTCGGAATAGAATACTTTTGACAATCCCCGGGGGGCGATCGACACCAGTTTCTCTCCCAGCAGAACGGCCGGTACGTTGGACAGGCCGAGCAGGGTGGAGTGGGCGATCTTTTTCAGCTGGCGAACGACGGCTGCGTCTATCTCCCTTTTCCGGTGGCCGTGGACCGTGACCCAGAGCGATGATACCCCGTCAAGGTACTTTTTGCCCCGGATGTCGGTGAGAATAGGGCCTTTGCCGCTTTGGACGATGATCTGCGGGCTTTTTGCCCAGTCCTGCATCTGGGTGAAAGGGTGCCAGAGATATTGTTTATCCAGCTTTTCGAGGTGACGGGCGGAACTTTTTTTTGCATCAGATGTCTTGATCACCGACTGTTCTCCTTCCTGTACGTACTGAACGGGCCGCCTGGAGCAAGCGTTTTTGGTCATGTCACCCTGTTTCAGGGAGAAGAGAATCTGCTGCCGAGCCGGGCAGACAGTTCCCGGCGCTTATTATATTTCAACAACCCTGTTTGTCAATCATAAACAGTGCTTGAAAAGCCTGGCTTACTTCTGGTACAATGCGCTTTGCTGATTGCGGTTCCTGGGGTTCATCCGGAGGATGTGCATCATTATGATATCCAAAAAGAGATGGTATGTCGCGGCTTCTTTGCTGCTCGTTATCGGTATCCTCGTCGGTCTTCTCCTTGCATCGCGGTTGAACATCATGTCCCAGCTCACTGCAAAAAATCAGGTGTCGTCCCGGTCCGTCGACACCCTGACACAGTTGAGCGAGGCGCTGTCGGATGTGGCTGCGGTATCGACCCCTTCGGTCGTCAATATCTCAACAACACGGGTCATCAAGTCGCGCGATGAAGCGCCCTTCGATTTTTTCGACGACCCCTTCTTCAGGCGGTTCTTCGGCGACCAGTTGCCGCACCAGGATGTGCCGAAGGAACATAAAGAGCAGAGCCTCGGGTCCGGGGTCATCGTTTCCGAGGACGGGTACATCATAACGAACAATCATGTGATCGAAAAGGCGCAGGAGATCAAGGTCCTGCTGGGCGATAAGCGGGATTTCAAGGCAAAGCTTATTGGGGCCGATCCGAAAACCGATATTGCGGTCATCAAGATCGAAGCCAAAGGGCTGCCCGCGCTTTCCTGGGGGGACGCGAACAAGCTGAAGGTCGGTGAACTCGTGTTCGCCATCGGGAACCCCTTCGGGCTGAACCAGACGGTGACCATGGGCGTGATCAGCGCCGTGGGACGGGCCAATGTCGGGATTGCCGACTATGAAGATTTTATCCAGACCGACGCAGCCATCAACCCCGGTAATTCCGGGGGAGCGCTGCTCAATGCCCGGGGTGAACTGGTCGGCATCAATACGGCCATTATCTCGCGGACCGGCGGCTACCAGGGGATCGGTTTTGCGGTGCCGAGCAGCATGGCCCGTCAGGTGATGGACAGCCTGGTCAAATACAATAAAGTGGTCCGGGGCTGGCTCGGGGTGAGCATCCAGGAGGTGACTTCCGATCTGGCTGAGGAGTTCGGCGTCAGGAACCTCAAGGGAGCGCTGATCAGCCGTGTCATGAAGGGAAGTCCCGCGGACAAGGCGGGCATCAGGCAGGGCGACGTAATCCTCCAGTATAACGGCAAGGACGTAGAGGACACGGGGCACCTGAGGAACATGGTTTCCCAAACCCCTATCGCTTCGAAGGTGAAGGTCAGGCTGCTCCGGCAGAAGAAGGAGATCGAGGTCGAGGTCTTGGTGTCCGAACTTCCCCGGAAGCTTGCAGACGCATCTCCATCGTCGGACGAAGAACCGGGGAATCATGCCGAAAGCAGCGCCCTTGCCGGTCTGGTCGTACGGGAGCTGACGCCCGAGATCGCCGGGCATTTCGGTCTCGACGAGAGCGAGAAGGGGGTCGTGATCGTCAAGACCGACCCGGACAGCAGGGCGTACGAAGCCGGTATCCGGCCCGGCGATATTATCCTCCAGATCAA
>MHDY01000062.1 GCA_001803705.1 Nitrospirae bacterium GWC2_56_14
AAAGCGGGCTGAAGGGAGTGTTCCAGGTGCCGCGCCCTGCGGCGGCACTGGGGCTTGATCATGTAAGGGTCCTGGGCAAGGTGCTGCTGAGGGACGCGCTTCCCTCCGGTCACGCCACGTTCGCGGCGGCGCTCGCCACCACCTTGGGTTGGGGCCGGAAGTGGCACTGGAAGGTGCCCCTCTGGATTTTCGTGTTCGCCGTCTGCTGGTCGAGGGTCTATGTCGGCGCCCATTATCCTTTGGACGTCATCGTCGGCGCGCTGGTTGGAGTCTTTGCCGGCATGTCGGTGTGGAGTACCTGGGAAAAGATCGGCAGGTAGCAGGGGAAACGAAGTCGGTAAGTAACAGGAGGATAAGGAGTACGAGGGGCACCTGAAAAGGTGCCCCCGATGCCGATTACATTTCTACGACGAAAGGTCGCATCATCTCGTTGTCTTCATGCTCGACAATATGGCAGTGCCAGACGTAGAGGCCCGGTATGTCAAATTTCGCTTTCACCCTGGTGATCTCTCCCGGGTAGGCGATGACCGTATCCTTGAACCCTTTCTCCCACGGTTGCACCCCCACCGGAACCGGTGCCGGAACGACGCCCGGAATCGGCGTCCGTCCCGTCACCTCGAACCGCACCAGGTGGAGATGGATCGGGTGCGCGTCTACCGTGAAGTTGTAGATTTCCCACTCCTCGACGGCATCCAGTGCCGGGTTTTCCGTCACGTTGACCATCATCTGAGTCCCATCCTGAAGCATAATCATCTTCGGAGTGCTCGCACCGGTCATGTCATCCCAGGCAAGGGCAATGCCCATCGGCAACGCCGGGTCCGCCAGGTCCACCATCCCGACCTTGGCGGCCTTCGGACCCATCGGTACCGATGGCGGGTTGGTTGCCGCACAAAATGCCATCATCTCCATTTCGGACAGGGGCGCCGGCGACACGGCAATAACCTTAATGTTACCTGACGGGGTGACCGTGACGCATACCTGCCCGGACATCTCCTCGTTAAGGGAGACCTGACGGACAACCGACGGAGTGCCGAGAAGGGGCTCGGCCTTCAGCACCAGGTTCTGGGGAGGAGTGGAAGTCAGGTCGGTAGAACAGGGAGCCCCGAAAAGCCCGGCAGTGACGACGAACTCCATGACTTGGCCGGAAGTGGACGGATCGGCAGGGACATCGGGAAAGCCGCCGAAGGGAGCGTCGGGCGCGGTATTGATCATCCTGATGCGGGTCCCCACGGGGAAATTGCTGAAGTCGACGATAACGTCAGCCCGCTCGGCGAGGCCCATCAGAAGTGCCTGCTGCGGATTCGGCGCAGGAACCGGAGCGGGAATGGTTCCATTTCCCGGCAACACCGTTGCGAAACCCGTCTGCACCATTACCACATTCGGCAGGAACCCTTGTTCCGCACCTATCTGGTAAAAGGGAATTTCACCGCCGAATTTTGCCTTGTCCTTCTGCTTCACACCATTGCCTTTGTCTTTCAGCACCTCGAACAGCGCCAGGTTGAGAAAGCGGGAATTACAGCCGTTGAGCAGGCGGAGCCGGTAACGGGCAGGCGCTACTTCCATGACCGGCCATGTTTTGCCATTGACCACGATTGTGTTGAAGAAGGCCTCAGGGTTCCAGGTGGGGGCAATGTCCGAGCCGGGGATGTACGGACCGAGATAGCCGTCGAAGAATGCCCTGGTGGAGGGGTAGAAGAGCGAACCATCACTGTTGAAGGAGCGATCCTGGATCGCCAGCGGGATCTCCCTGATGGCATTGCGCGTGGGGTCTCCCGGCGTATTCAGCGCCGCCACCGTATTCCCCGCAACGGGAGCGGGACCGGGGAGCACGGCAGGCAACGAGGTCGCTGCGTCTGTTGCCCCGTCATAGGCGCCGCCGCGGATAAGCCAGAATCCCGCCGGACCGGCGTAGACATTAAGACGCGTCATGCCGAGGGAGTGGTCGTGGTACCACAGAGTGGTGGCCGGCTGATCATTCCTGTACATAAAATCTGCATAACCAGTGTTCCCGGGATTGGTGCCGGTTACATCGTCAAAGAGCCGCCCCTTGGTCGCATATCCCGCCGGGATATCGACTGCGGCAGGGAGATACCATGCCTCCGGGTAGCCGTCACTGTGCGGGTCCACATGGGCGCCATGAACGTGTGCAATGGTCGGTACAGGACCGGTATAGGGAGCCGGATCGGCGGTGGTGCAATCGGTCGGTCCACCGTGCATGCACCCGGTGGCCGGCGGGTTAGCCCAGTGCAGGGTCTGGTCGACGGGGAGGATATGGGGAAGGAACTTTCCTGTTACCGGGTCCTTCAGGTCGTTTATCCAGCGCACATTGACCGGGGTATTCGCCGTTGTTTCGATAGTGTAGGCCGGGTAGTTGAAGGTTCCCTGATCGAGTGCCGATCCGTAGCTCCAGACGGTCGTTGCGGGCAGTCCGGCTGGCAGAATCTGCTGGCTGAACTGTCTGACGGCAATGTCGTAACTGTTCGGTCCGGTTCCGTCGTTGGGCATTACGGGCGGGATAATCAATGGCGTGACGTACTTCGTGATGCTGAGGGGATCCAGTGTTCCTCCGGGCAGAGGTGCGGCCAGGGAGCCTGCTGCCGTCAGAACAGATAGCGTGAGTGTCGCACCGAGAGCATAAAGCTTTTTTGCCTTTGTTCGGGTAGCTTTCATACCAGTCCCTCCTTTTCTCTGTTCCTTCTTCATTCCACAGTACTTGCCGTTCCACCAGTGGCAGCCGCTTGTTCATTAAATAAAATACCCGTTTATTTTACCAGATCATCGAATAATGCAAGTATGCGGATAAAAAATGTGCGGATATACGAGGGGAAACACAGGTAGCAGTGGATGCAGAGAAGAGTGTTGCCGATGCAGAAAAGCAGGCGAGGGGATTTATCCCGGGAAATGACCGTGCATGATGCTGGGGCTCAGGTGCCCCAGGAGATGTGAAATGCCGAGAACTCCAAAGGCAGTGACATTCTTCTAGTCGACGTACATCATCTTCCTTGTCATCCCTCCGTCGATCACGAAATTCTGACCTGTAACGAACCCGGCAGCAGGCGAAACGAGATACGCCACCATTCCGGCGACGTCTTCCGGGCGTCCGACCCGGCCGGCAGGATGCTGGGCATGATCTTCCGGGCTCAGATCCGGCATTTTGCGCAGGCTGGCCTTCTTCCAGTCTCCGACGGCGATCCAGCCGGGGCTGATGCAGTTTACCCTGACGTCCGGACCAAGGCTGATGGCAAGGGCGTGGGTGAGGGAAACTACCCCCCCTTTGCTGGCCGCATATGGTTCAGTGTCCGGCTCCGACTGCAATGCCCGCGTCGAGGCGATGTTGACGATGGAACCTTTGGCGGCCCTGAGGTAGGGAACTGCGTGCTTAGTGCAGAGAAAAACGCCGGTAAGGTTCGTCCCGATGAGCCGGTTCCAGTCGGCAAGCTCCAGCCGTTCCACCGCCCCCCAGTCGTGCCGTGCTATGCCGGCATTGTTGATGAGCGCATCTATCCGGCCGTATCGGGAAACAGTTTCGCGCACCATCCGCACGACCCCCTCTTCATCCCCCACATCAGTCTCCAGGAAAAGTACCGCACCGAACGGCGCGAATTCGGCAGCGGTTTCCTCACCCGCCTCCCGGTCGCTGTCCGCGATGACCACCGCCATCCCCTCGGCAAGCAGTCTTCGCGCGACCCCTTTGCCGATCCCCTGCCCGCCGCCGGTTACGATGGCGACCTTACCCTGAAACGCTTCACCCATTGATCCGCCTCCCTTGGGTATTGATGGTGCCGTTACAGCCCGGCTTCTCCAAGTGTACGTCAAAGGAAAAGATTGCGCAGCATCATGACCTTCTATGCGTACTTTTCCCTGAGAGCCACCTTGTTCATCTTCCCTACGCTCGTCTTGTCGATGGCATCCACAAAGCGAACCCTGACCAGCACCACCTGCTTGCTCACGACCCCTTTGTCGGCATATTCACGCACATGATGGGTCAGTTCCTTATCGGTCACCGTACCGCTCTCCCCCGGCTTTACCACGACCAGGGCAAGGGGGCGCTCCCCCCACTTTTCGTCCGGTTGGCCGATGACCGCAACTTCGGCAACCGCCGGATGGTGAGCGATGATGTCTTCCAGTTCCAGTGAAGAGACCCACTCCCCCGCCACCTTGATGACATCTTTGGTCCGGTCCGTGATGCGCACCGACCCGCGTTCGTCCCGAACCGCCACGTCCCCCGTGTGCATATAGCCACCTTCCCAGAGACGTTCGGACGTCTTGTGGTCCTTCAGGTAGCCCTGGGTCAGCCACGGCGCACGCACGACGATTTCTCCCGGCGTGGCGCCATCCCGGGGCAACTCCTGCATGGCGTGGTCCACTATCTTCAGATCCACGAGCGGCAGGGCAATGCCGGTCCGGCAGCGGATGGACGACTGTTCTTCAGTTGACAAATGCAGCATCTCGGGAGTCAGCTGGGCAATCGTCAGGATCGGGCACGTTTCCGACATCCCGTAGCCGGTAAACACATCGATGCCCCGTTTCAACGCCTCGATACAGAGGGTGCGGGACATGGCCGCTCCGCCGATGATCAGCTTCCATCCCCGGAGGTCGATCCGGGCCGCGTGGGGGTGCTTGAGGAGCATATGCAGGATGGTCGGGACACAATGGGAGAAGGTAACTCCCTCCCTCTCCTTCAGCTCCAGCAGCGTATCGGGCAGGTATCGACCCGGATAGACCTGCTTCACACCAAGCATTGTCGCCACATACGGAACACCCCAGGCGTGAACGTGGAACATCGGCGTGATCGGCATGTACACATCATCCCGCCGGAAACCTCCGTGGGCAGTGGTGGAACCGAGCACCGCCAGTACGCCGAGAGTATGAAGCACCAGTTGCCGGTGGCTGAAATAAACTCCCTTTGGCATGCCGGTGGTCCCTGTCGTGTAGAACGTCGTGGCCCTCGTGTTCTCGTCGAAATCGGCGAATTCGAATTCCGGCGACGCCTCCGCCAGGAGTTCTTCATATTCTCCCGAAAAGGGAACCGTGGTACCGCGGGGAAGCTCCCGGTCGTCAGTCAGGAGAATATAGGAACGGACGGTGTCGATCCTCCCCCTGATCTGCTCCAGGATCGGGATGAACTCGCTGTTCACCAGCAGAATGTCATCCTCCGCATGATCGATAGTGTACAGGATCTGTTCCGGCGACAGCCGGACATTGATGGTATGGAGGACGGCGCCGATCATCGGGACGGCAAAGAACAGCTCCAGGTAGCGGTGACTGTCCCAGTCCATGACGGCCACCGTGTCCCCCGGCTTCACTCCCTGCCGGGTGAGGAGGCTGGCGAGGCGCCGCACCCGTTCCCGCAGCTGCCGGTAAGTCAGCCGGTACAGATCCCGGTAGACAATCTCCTGATCCGGATTGTCCACCACCGGGCAGAACAGCAGGTTCTTGATCAGGAGGGGGTAGTCATAGGCGGAAGGGGTCCGTGGAATCAGGGTGTCGCTCATTCTCGTCTCCATCAGTCGTCCTTTCTCTGACATGCGTCCAGAAAATCCTGCAGAACCTTCTCATCCACTCCGGCCAGCGCCGCTATGCGGGATAAACGGGGAAATGCCCAGGTACTGGTGGCCTCGGCCAGACAGGCTCCCGCTGCGTCGTAGATCGCCATGGCCACTTCCGCATTCGGCGGTGCGAAAGAGATGACTTTCCCCTCCACCGTGAGTTCCGTATCTGTCAGCACCGGCTTCAGGAACCGGGTGGCCATCTCCCGGGTCACCCCCAGCGCGCCGTACCTCGCGAACAAGGCATAGGCGGCCGCCTCGTCCATCAATGCCGAAATTATGCCACCGTGGACCATGCCGTCAAAGCCGCAGTAGGTGTGCGGTACGGAACAGTGGGAGACCACACCCTCCTCCGTGTGGTGGAACCGCAGGCTGAGCCCGTGGGGATGCCCTTCGGAACAGACGAAGCACGACCCGGGCCAGCGCCCGCGCACCGGCTTCAGCCCTGGGCGGGGCTGCAGGGGTACATCTGGAGATTCGTTCACGTTCACCTCTCGTTTCCGCGATCTTTTCAAACCAATCCGTCACCCCCGGCCAATCGCATGGGTGCGCCAGACGGCGGCATGATACCAGAATCGTCTCCATCTGTTCAGGAAAAACTGTCCGTGGCCCATGACGAGAAGGTGCCTTCAATCCGTAAATTCGAATAATTACGCAGACTTGACATGCCGGGTTTCAGGTTTAGGATTGGGTAATAGAAAGGAGAAGTCTCCATGGCCGACAAGGTTGAGCTTAATCACGCGTCGATCGACGATCTGGAAAAAGTACCCGGCATCAGCCGTTCGCTGGCCGGGCGAATCATCGCCACACGGGAGCGTATGGGAGGCTTCGCCAGCCTCGATGCCCTGCGTGAAATCAATGGAATCGATGCCGAGCTGTTCGAGGTGCTGAAGGAGCACCTCACCGTCGATGGCACTATTGCACGGGAAAAGACGCAAATGGTCCGCGTCGATCTGGATCCGCAGTCGAATCATCAGGGCGCTTACGCAGGCTACAAGGTATCTGCCGAATTGACCGCGCTGACCCTCCTGCTCGGCACCACGGAACAGGTGGCCGTACCCTATGCCATCACTGCCGATGCGTCTGCCGATGGGGATGCCGTTCTTACCCTGCCGGATGATACGGCGATCCAGGGTGTGATCCGCTTTACCGCACGCAGCCCCGATGGTCAAATAGTGGCAGGTGACGGGAAAACACCCGAAGATTTGGGAGATACGCTGGCATTACCGGTCGAACCACTGGGGCTGCCCACCACACGGCCTGCCGATAATCCCGGTTTCAAGCAGCCGGTCAAACTGCGCGGACGGGTGATCGACCGCGCGGGACGGGTTCAGTTGGCCGGTAAACAGGTAATAGTCTGGACCGCCACGGTGGACGAGCCGCAGGATACGGATTTTGTCGCGGTGATGGTGGCCGAAACCGGCGCAGCCGGTTATTTCTCCGGCGCCTATCCGCTGGGGACCTTCGCTGCCGCCCACGCCACCGTCGCGCTCGATCCTCCCCAGGCTGTGCCGATTCACCTGAGGGATGACGGCACGATGCCATCGGATGTGATTCTGGTTGTCGATGCTCCGGCCCGGCTTCCCGATGAGCAGGGAAGAGATGAGGAAACGCCGCGCAACCCCGATGCCGCCGACCTGGTCAATGGGGTCTTCAGCGCGGACATCGGACAGGGACGCTGCGTGGACTTCACCCGCCCCGACCGGACCCTTCAGGAATTTTCCTACAGCTATGTGGTGCGCACCACCGAACCGGTGGTCAAGAGTATGACCCTGGCCGAACCGAAGCGTATCCCGCCGTCGGTGCTGAACGAAATCATCAAGCTCGCAAACCTCTCGCTGGTTGAGGAAAAGAACGACAACCCGGTCCTCCTCCGTTCTACCGCAAACCGTGCAGCCGCGGCGGTCGAAAATCTGGAACTGCATGCCGACGAATGGCGCAAGACGGTCACCAATCCAGAGAAAGTCACTGCATCCTCAATCCTCGAGGTGGCCAAAACGAGTAAATTCAAAGATATCATCCATGCCCTCGACACCTCCCTGGCCGCGGCGCCGGAGCGGACGCCGCTCAGCTGCCGCAACGGGATCGACTGGGACCATTCCGCGACGATCCATCAGGCGTGTACGGTCGCCCACGGGCATCTGCTGCGCTTCAAGCAGGAATGGATTGCCGATGGGTATTCCATGGGCCGGCTGCTCTACAGCCTGCCGCTCGCTCCAGGGCAGAAGAAGCAGATCGCCGTGCTCGACTGGGAACGGCGCGAATCGGCAATCCGCGAGGAATCGCTTGAAGAGACCGAGAGTCTGCAGGCGACCCTTTCACGGGACCGTGACATCGGTGAAATGGTCAATTCGGTACTAAGCGAGAGCTCGCGGGGCGGATCATGGGCGAAATCCAGCGCCGTGGGTGGCGGCCTCGGCATCGGCGCAATCGTCGGCCCGGTGGGGGGCCTGCTCGGCGTTGCCGGCGGCAGAAGCAAGGCCAGTTCGGAAGCATGGCAGAACTCCTCCCGCAGTGTGTCTGCGGACAGCCTGCAGACCCTGCGCGACCGCACCTCCCAGGCAGCGGCGGCCATGCGTGCCCAACGTTCCACGGTCATCCAGACCGTCACCCAGGGGGAGCGGGTCGCGGTGACTACCGAATCGGTGGCAAATTACAACCACTGCCATGCGATGACGGTAGAGTATTTCGAAGTGCTCCGCCATCTGATCGTGCGCCAGCGGCTCACCGACGTGCAGGAGTGCCTTTTCGTCCCGCTGCAGATGTCCCTCTTTGATCGTGCCAAGGCGCTGCGCTGGCGGAACACCCTCAAGCCGGTCATGCCCCAGCGCGCCCTGCGTGCCGGTTTTGACGCCCTCGAACGTATAGACAACAATTACGCTGGGAGCGACATGCCAACCGGCGCCTATGCCGACGAGCAGCTCGATTACCTGGAAGGGGAGCTGACAATACGCTTTCAGCTCGCCCGGCCGCGGGACGATGATCAGGACGATTTCAACCCGGCCAGTTGGAACTGGATGGGACTGCTGCTGCCGATGCTCAATCCCCAGGAACTGTACCGGAACTTCCTCAAGGGGCAGGCGCTCAAGGACCGCATCTTCCTGGAGCAGCTCGGACCGCGCATCGCCAGTGCATTTGTGGATCTGATGAAGGTCTCCTGGGTAGACAACAACGATGTGGAGCATCCGCTGCCGGTAGATCCGACCCTGTTGTCCAACTTCAGCAACGACACCCGGCTGGCGGTTTCGCTGCGCCTGGCAGGTGCGCTGCCGCCGGTGGCGCGCAAGGACATCAAGTTCATCAAGATCAGCGAATTCGCCTTTCCTGGCATTCCTTTCTTCAATGTACTGCCGGCCGGTTCTCGGGTCATCGTCGATGGCGGACAGATCTCCTATCGCACCAAGTATTCCTCGGGCTATCTCTTCCGTAGCGGCCGCATCGCCAATGATCTGACCGGGTCGGACTCCGTGCGCATCTATACGCCGCTTACCCGCGAGGAACTGCGCAAGCCGCGCGAAGAGGACAAGGAGCTGGCGCGGCGCCTGCTCGATCATCTCAACGAGAACCTGGAACGTTGTCACCACGAACTTTGGAAGCAGACGAGCGAGGATCGGCGGTTCATGCTGCTGGACGGCTTTGAGGCTCCCAACAGCGGCGGCCGCAGCATCGCCTCGGTGGTGGAGAACACGCTGATCGGCATCGTCGGCAACTCCCTGGTCATGCCGGTGGCGCGCGGCTTCCACCTCGATCCGACCTACAACCAGGATGTGGAGAATCCCATCGACCTGCTGGAACACTACCAGCCGAACACGCCGATCGAACCGGTGCGCGTGGCCATTCCGACGCGGGGTGTGTATGCAGAGGCGGTGATGGGAGCCTGCAATTCCTGCGAACGGAAGGAAGAAGAACGCTTCTGGCGCTGGGAAGAGTCCCCGATTCCGGACAATCCGCCGGCCATCCAGCCGGTCAGCACCGAAAGCCGGGCAACCCAGCCGCCCGACCTCACGGCAAAGGATCTCCCCGCACCGATCATCGCCATGCAGAATGCCCCGGCGGCCCCCGATCCAACCGGTCTGGCGAGTGCAATGACCCTAATCGGCCAGTCAGGCCTGTTCAAGGACATCACCGGCCTAGAAGGAAATCAGAAGAACGCAGCGGCCGCGCTGCAGAGCGCCTTCGACACCGCCCAATTCTTCGGTGGCAAGGCAGCGGATCTGGCACTGCAGGCGAGAATGGCGAAGGATATCGACAAGGCGACACGCACCATCCAGAGCGCCAAGGAGAACGGCCTGATCACCGAAGCCCAGGCGCAGGAACTGACCAAAAATGCGATCAACGGCATGATCGGCGGCGGCGTGAAAACCGGCGAAGAGGGGAAGCTTACCTCCGTACCGGAGGTCAAGGAGGCGATCCAGCGGGCCAGCGAAGCGCCGGGGGGCGAGATCAACGTTTCCCGTGCAGATGCAGCGGGACGCGAAAGTCTGGACGTGAAGATTCCGGGACAGGATGTGGGGCGTTCGTGGATTATCGAACCGGCAGACAGGAGAGCCTGGGCCAATGCCCGCGCCTTCAATCCGAGCGCCACGGGAGGGGACAAGACCGGCACCACCAGGCTGACCGTGCGTACCCGCCCAATTCCCGAAGGGGGCTCGGTACGCTGGAGCGTGCCGCCGGACAACGTCGGGCGCTACACCCTCAAGGGAGGCGCCAGGGTGCAGAGCGGCCTGACCGTCGACATTACCGGCATCCAACCCGGTGTGACCGCGAACAACGTGCCGACCGCGATCGATTTCGATGTGCTGGATGCGGACGGAAATTCGGTGGAAAGCCAGAAATACCCGCTCTGCATTCCCCAGTTCGTCACGGTCGATGTGGATCCGGCGTTTACCGCCCTGTTAACCGGCTACAGCCTGATCGATTTCGAGATTCAGCAGGTGTTGGGCGTTGCGCAGGAGGTATGCAACTCGATATTGAGGACGGCAAACGTGCGCACGATCTGGCTGCCCCTCGGCGAAACGCTGCCAGCACAGTTCGGGGCGGGACAGCCGGGCGTGAATATGGTGACCCGCGCCACCCTGCGCGACAGCGGAGGTGTGGCGCTTTACGGGCAGACCCACGGGCCGTTCGGCCCCACCGTCTTCAACGAGAACATCGACGTCTTTGCCGGTGCGTTCGATGACCCGGTGTCCGGCAACGCCAACGAAAACCTGGACGAGGTCACCAACCAGGTAGTCTCGCTCCTGATTGGTACCGGCATGAGCAGTTCGGTTGAAAAGGATCTGGGAATGCAGATACTGGGGCGGTTGTATGGCGAGACCCTGGCCCATGAAATCGGCCATAGCCTGATCGGGCGGACCCTGACCAATGCCCCCGCTAACGACCACAACGCAAGCCCGGGTGTGGCGGGCGACCTGATGAACCGGGGGATCGACCGTTCCTTCGAAAACCGTACCGGCTGCTCGATCAACGGCGGAAACGTCACTACCCCGATCACCG
>MHDY01000063.1:0-6466 GCA_001803705.1 Nitrospirae bacterium GWC2_56_14
GCTTCATCATGCCCAGGATCCTGGACACGATGTCATGGTCCGACCTGCTCCCGGTGAAAATGATCGTCGCTTGTTTTTCCGTAATGAGACGGTCCGCAAGCGCTGCGAAGTTCCGCTCGGGCCAGAGCTTGGTATCCCAGCGGGCAACGGGATTCATAATGATCAGCGGTCTGCGCTTGAGCCCGGCGTCGGAAAGCCGCTGCCGCATCACCGGCCGTTCCCGTTCGATGGGAAGCGTGCAGGAAGAAGAAACCTCGCGGGCGCCCAGATAGCGGGCCACATCAAGATACCGTTCCAGCGCGTGCTTTTCCCGGTCGTAGGCAGGCAGGCGTTCGTTCAGGAATAAAGAAGAGAGTTCACGAGAGCCGGCGAAACCTATCTTCCGGTCGGCATGGGCCAGCCCCACAAGGACCCCGCTTTTAAAGAGCCCCTGCAGATCGATGGCGATATCGTATTTGGTCGCGCGAAGCGTTCGGAGAAAAGCAGCGATCTTCCGAAAGCCCTCAAGGAAGGTGGCCCGATGTCCGAGCATCCGGAGCCAGGATCTCCTGCCGGAGATAAGCACGGTATCGATCAGGGGATGGCCTTCGAGGATGCTGGCTGCAGCTTCTTCAACGACCCAGGTAATGCTGCTCGCCGGAAAGGTCCGTTTGATGGCTTCGAGCGCGGGCAAGGCCTGCACCACGTCGCCGATTGCAGAAAGTTTTATGATCAGGATGTTCGTCATAAGAGCGTAACCGTGGCCATCATAATCCAACATACCTGATCAGTCAACTTGTTCTTTTTTTATGGTCCGGTCACGGCAGGAGCGGTGCGGATCGTGTCCAGGATCACCTTCTGACGGTAGGTCAGCAGCTGCAGGGTGTCTTCTTCCTTCTTCGACAGCTTCTTCATGGCGGACGCCCTTTTAATTTCCCGGGAAAGGCTGACCGGGCGAAAGACCGTGGCAACGCCGGCCTTTTCACGAAGAGACCAGGTCGGCTCGAATGCGGTCCCGACGATGGCAGTCCTTCCCTGCTCCTTTTCCGCATAGACCATGAGGATAACGCCGTCTCCCCGCAGCGCCCTGGCGTGTTTTTTATTCCTGAAAGACACCCCGTAGTTCTGGCTCGAGATGAAGTTCCCCAGACTGTAGGCAATGACCGTCTGCCTGCCGTCCTTTGTTTTATGGGATTCTACGGGCTGCAGCACATGCGGATGATGGCCAAGGATGATGTCGGCGCCTGCTTCGACCAGCTCGACAGCCGCCTGTTTCTGCCAGGGAGTAGGTGCGAGCCTGTATTCATCCCCCCAATGGAGCGATACCACAACGAGGTCGGCATGGGACCGGGCCTCTTGTATCTGAATGACCGCGGCAGCCAGGTCCTCCCGGGAGCCCGACCGGAGCAGGTTCACCGCGGGCACACCCTTTCGTTTTTTCGGCAGACCGTTATTCGTGCTATACGTGTAGGCAAGAAAGGCGGTGATCACACCCTGCGAGCTCAAATACGCCGGCGCCAGCGACTCAACCCTGGTCCTGCCGGCGCCAACGACCACGAGCCCTGCTTTTTCGACGTTCTTGAGGGTGCGCAGGAGGCCGCCCGCTCCCGCATCCCGTGCATGGTTATTGGCAAGTGAAACGACGTCGACCCCCGCTTTCTTGAGAGCGGTCAGGAGTTCCAAGCGTGCATTGAAGGCAGGGTATCCGGAGCCAGCCGCAGTATGGTCCACCGGAGTTTCCAGGTTTGCAAAGGTGATATCGGCGGCCCCGAGGTCCGGCGCGATCTTTTCGAACAGAAGATCGTAGTTGTATTTGTTCTTTGCCATAGCACTTTGAAGCGAGCCGGGCATCATGACATCGCCTACCGCTGCGATAACGATGGTAGACTTCCCGCTGGATCCTGTTCCAGTAACCGTGCCGACAGTACGCACCTCTCCAATTGACGCCATCGGGACTAGCGTCAAAAAAAGTGCTATTGCTGTGAATTTGCGTCGAAATATAATTACCATTCTATCCATAGGAGAACCATGGTTCAAGACAAATAATTAAAAAAGGGTGACCATGCGTTGATGGCCACCCTGCTTACATTGTTGATCGTACAGGCCGGAGCTAGAACCGGTAGCTGTACATGAGCTGAGCGTTATTCTGGCTGTGAGATACGGTGATCGTCTGGCCGCTCGTGTTCCTTACCTCAGGAGCATAGGCAAAAGATGCATCCACGCTCGACGCCCTGCTCATTATGTAACCAGCTCCGATCGTGTAATGATTCCGGATCGTTGCCGGAAACAATGCATTCAGATAGGTATCGGGGATCAGATTGCTCGAAAGATTAACACCTGTGCGCAAAGTGAGCAGATTGCTCACTCTATAGGCGACACCCAGTTCATACACGGTCTGGTTCTTCCAATTCTGCGGCATCGCAAAATCGACCGTGTTACCAGGAGCGCCAGCGAGAGGACCTTCATAGGTCATCTTGAAGCTCTTCATTACATCGCTCCAGTTAATGCGTTTGATGTCGGCGACAACCTGAAGTTCCTTGGTGGCAGTCCACGAGACGCCAACTCCATACGTTTCGGGCCACTGGAAATCACGAACACTGATTTTGCCCGTACCAACGGTGCCCATGCCGGAAGCACTGATGGCGGCGCCATCACCCTTAGTCTCAAGGTCGCTTAAACTCGTTTTGGAATGGTAGACCGCTCCGATGCTGACGTCTGAATTAACTTTATAGGCGATTCCAAGCTTGCCACCTAAACCTGTTCCCGTAGCAGCACCGCTAAAATCGCCTTTGCCTGAAAAATCAAGACGGGTCCAGGGAGCCGCCGCAATAGGACCGAGTCCAGCACATGCAGGACCCGAGCAATTCGTTACCATGCCTATAAAATCCGGACCCGGTACAGCCATTTTGAGATCCAGCGATGCCCATACAAAATCGATACTGCCACCTATGGTCAGGTCAGGGGTTACATTATAGGCAAGCGGAGCAATTACTCGTCCAACGCCAAGCTCTGAACGCACCTTCTCGCCAGAACCAAGAGCCATGAACGAATTCGCATCATACTCTGTTCCCATGCCGCCTTGAGAGAACATCCCCACGCCATAACTCATTGAACCTGCTTTTCTCACCCAACCAAATGCAGGCATAAAAAAGGCATCGGCTGATGATTTTGCATCAGGCGCACCTGCCCTTTTAGCGGTGATATTCGGTCCCAGCAGGCCCAGGGCCACATCAAGCCGGTCGCCTTCCTCCATCAGACCGAGCGTTGCGGGGTTATTCATGACCGCAGCAGCTCCGTTGTCATACGCCATGGACGCGCCGCCCATGCCGGTCGCAATCGGACCGTAGCCTTCGAGGTTCATACCGTTGGTTGCAAAGGCCGAAGACGCCAAAATCGCAGACAGGACAATAAAAAGCAAAACAGATCCAATCCTTGTTAGCTGCTTTTTCATAGTTCCCCCCCTCGAATAAGAGTAGACTAAACACAGTACAGCAATATCGGCATACTTAATCTGTTAAAAACAAGTTATTTCAGTATTTCATATTTATGCAACGATGTCAAGCAGAACGCTGTTTTACGGACGAAGAGGTCCATGCCTGAGAAATAGATGCTATTTACCGCATTTGATCCTGGGCTTTCAACTACAATGCGTACACCCATCGCAGGAGAAATTGCCCTGGGTGATGAGTTCCTGCCTTCTTAAAATGCACAGATGGGAAGTCACCCTGTCTCCGAACAATTTACACCGGAGCGTGTCATTCTCCCCTGGGCCACGGTCTTCCGCAGATTCCAAGCTCATGTAGTTAAACCATCCTTTCTTAACAACAAAGCAATGGCGTACTTTGAGAAACGATGCTCATTTCGCCTCTTCGATCATTTTTGGATCAAGACGTGATAATAACATTGCAAGTACTATTCTTTTTAATTATCATGATTTTTCAAATTGTTATGAAATAGCGAGGTCACACTTAGCGCATAAATGCGCAGATAAGTACATAATTTCGCGCATAAAGATCCGCTCTTGGAATTACAGACCCTGGCCGGACAATATTTTCCCTTGCATTTTCCTGAATATTTGCTAGAATTTTCATGGTTTTTTGACATTGTGGGAATTTACTCGCGATACGGAGGAATGCTGACCATGCCGAAGAAAGCGATCAAGAAAAAAACCGGAAAAACCGCTCGTCGCAAGACAACCACAAAAGCAGTAAAGAAAACCGCGAAGAAAAAAGCACTGAAAAAAGCGATCAAGAAAAAAGCCGCTAAAAAGAAGGTGACCAGGAAGAAGGCCGCAAAGAAAAAAGCCGTTGCTGCGAAAGCACCCGCAAAAAAGAGAGCTCCACGTGCACTATCGTCTAAGACCAGCGTGCAGAAAAAAACCACGATGGTAGCGCCCGGACCTCCGCCAGCAGGGATCCCGCCGGTGGAAGAACCTTCAGCGAACGAAGAAGCGCTTGGCGTGGTCACCCATTACTACAGCCATCTCGGCGTCGCAGTGGTCCAGATCAACAAAGGGACGCTCAGGGCAGGCAGCACTATCCACCTGAAGGGCCACAGCACGGATTTGACCCAGAAGATCGAATCCATGGAGTATGAACACCAGCATGTGGACGAGGCCGCGGCCGGCCAAAGCGTCGGCCTCAAGGTAAATGATCATGTACGTGAGCACGACATTGTGTACCTCGTAAAATAACGACAGGAAGATGACCATCAAGGTACGGTTCGGGGCCGATACTGAAAAGCCCGGCGCCTCCCTGCAGATGATACACGTTAGCGCAGATCTTCCCGTCTGCGCTAATTTATTTTCAGAACAGCACCCCTGTGATACAATAAGACAGTTCTGCAGCGTGTTGTCAAAGGAGCCGCTATCTCAACCGTTCATGGAAACATTACCGGCCTCAAACCGGCGGAAATAAAGACCCTGGAACGTCTCTACCGGAGAAAGAACCCTCCCAATACGCTGATCACGCCTGAAGCAGCCCGTGCGCTGACCGAAGCGTCATCGGCGATCGGCAGACAGGTCGGCCTGATCATTGACCGCTCCGGCTCCGTCAAGGATGTGCTGGTCGGTTCCGACCGCGACATCCTCATACCCGATCTTTCCGCCTACCGGCTCGGCACGCGCCGCCTTCGGGGGGTCCGGCTCATCCATACCCATCTGCGCGACCAGCCGCTGAACCAGGAGGACCTCACCGACCTGGCGCTCCTCCGGCTCGACATGATCGCGGCGCTCACGGTCCGTCCTGACGGTCTGCCCGGCGCCATCTCCGTTGCCCATCTGGTGCCGCAAAATCAGGACCAGAAGCTCTACGAGGTGCTCCCGCCGCAGTCCATTCACGATCTTGACATCGATGCGGCCAATTTTATAGCAGAGATCGAACGGGAAATGGAGCGTTCCCAGACAGCGGTGGCCGTCGGGAAAAAGGACCGCGCCATTCTGGTCAGCGTCTCTAAAAAAGGCCGGTCCGAACAGGAAGAATCGATCGAAGAGCTCAAGGAGCTCGCCCGGACGGACAACATCCAGGTGCTGGATGCCGTGATCCAGCGGCCCCATGACATCAATCCCCGGTTCCTGCTCGGCGAGGGGAAGCTCAAGGAGCTCATCATCCGCTCCCAGCAGCTCGGCGCCGATCTCATTGTCTTCGACCAGAACCTGACCCCTGCCCAGGTGAGGTCCATCGGCGATATGACCGAGATGCGCGTCATCGACCGTACCCAGCTCATCCTCGATATCTTTGCGCGCCGTGCGCACAGCGGGGACGGCAAGGTCCAGGTCGAACTTGCGCAGCTCAAGTACCGCATCCCCCGTTTGTCGGAGCGTTCGACCGCGCTTTCGCGCCTCACCGGAGGCATTGGAGGCAGAGGTCCGGGCGAGACCCGCCTGGAGATCGATATGCGGCGGGCGCGCGACAAGCTGCGAAGGCTTGAAAAGCAGCTCGAAGGCCTCGGCAAGGCGCGTCAGCAGCGCCGGGAGCGGCGCGTCCGGTCCGCCATTCCCATTGTTTCCATCGCCGGGTACACCAATGCCGGCAAGTCCACCCTGTTCAACACGCTGACCCGGTCCGAGGTCGCCGCCGAGGACCTGCTCTTTGCGACGCTCGACACGGCAACGCGGAGGCTCCGTTTTCCGCGAGACCGCGAGGTGGTCATTACCGACACCGTGGGCTTTATCAAGGACCTGCCGAAGGACCTTTTGGGCGCATTCCGCGCCACGCTCGACGAGATGCAGGACGCGGACCTCATCGTGCATGTCGTGGACATCAGCAATCCCCGGTTCGAGCATCAAATGGAGTCCGTGGACAAATTGATCCTCGAACTCGGCCTTGACCACATCCCCCGCCTGGTCGTTTTCAACAAGGTCGATCTCGTGAACCCGCTCTGGGCAAAGATCATCGCGGCCCGGTTTAACGGAGTCGTCTGTTCGGCCATACAGCCGGAGACCTTTGGGGCTTTACTGGGAGCAATTGAGAAGAGACTTTGGGGGGAG
>MHDY01000063.1:6507-6581 GCA_001803705.1 Nitrospirae bacterium GWC2_56_14
TCAGATTTTATTCCGCAATCCGAAATCCGCAATCCGCAATTGAATCAATCCGAAATCCGCAATCCGAAATCGAA
>MHDY01000064.1 GCA_001803705.1 Nitrospirae bacterium GWC2_56_14
GTGTTCCCCGTTGGAGTTTAATTCCCGGAGATCCATGGTTGTACTCGAGAAACCTGGACCTGACCCATCGGGTGGATTGAGCCGTGGTCAGCAGTTTTTCCAGGCAAAGGCCGTGTCATCCGTCATAAAAATGAAGAACCAGCGTCTCGCAACTGACTGGGATCGGATGAACTCCCATGAAATCGCAACATTTTTGACCGGCATCCAAAATCTGTCAGTTCAGGAAGGAAATATCAACGACGTTCCCTGCATCGAACTGTCCGCCTTTCTCGCTATTGTGTTCTGGCTTTCAGCCAGTCCTGAATCGGTAAAAGGCTGTGATCTCCTGCCAGATTCAGCTCACTTTGGTGAGGGTCTTGGCATTCTATGGGATGAAAACCCATCACGCTACTGGGTTGTCAAGCCCAGGACTCCGATACAGTCCCTTGTATCTTCGGCCACACTTGAACGTCAGGCTTTGCCTATGGCAAAACGATATACCCTGCCGATACCGGAGCCGGCAGTACAGGCCATGGACCGTCATTTTTTACGATTCAAGCCTGGCTACCAAACTGTAAAGATATTCAACCGAAATCTCGAAGAATACCTGCTGGCCGCAGACGAATTTTTCGGCGACCTGCGTAGAATTGCAGGAGGCAGACAGACCCTTCAGCGGATTTCCATGCACCTGCACTACATGATTGCGCGTATGCCCGGCCTGGACATTACTGTGGCCATGTCGATTACCGGCCGCAATGACCTACTCGGTACCGTTTCGAATCATTACACCGCGATTTCTGTTAAGGAGCTAAACAGGTTCTATAAGTTTGCCTGTTCCGAGATCCTGTTTGACTCGGGCATTACGGCAATAAAGGTCATGAATGAAACCGTTGACTCAAAGGGGAACAGCCATGTGGGCAGCTGCTATGTCCCACGGGAACTAACAGTTACAGCGATGGTGCGCGACTTGCGCGCCCGCCTGAAAACGGCTCGTGATAACCTGCAAAAAGAAGATGACTCACCGCTTCGATTACACAATGACATCACCATCTATACAGTACTGATGATCGGATTTGCCACAGGCTACCGAGCGACCCGCGATCCATTGCTCCAGAAAGCGGAAATGGACAGGACGACCGGATTTTGCGTTATTTCCGATAAAGATGGTGATGACTTATATCATTCAAGGATTATCTGGCTTCCGGATATATGCTTTCAGCAGCTCGACCTTTATCAAGAACATCTATCCCATTTCGAAAACTGGTTGTTCATGCATAATCAGGATCTTTTCTTTGATTCCCGGCAAAAAGACGTCATCGGGAGACGGTTGGAGCGGGAAACACCTTCACTGTTCTTTATCCAAAATGACATGCGCGGTCTCGAGGTCAGACCGAAATGGATCAGTAAACTGATGAAGGTTATTAATTATGATCTGCCGGTAAATGCAAATCGCCATTATCTAAGAACGAATCTTCTCTACAGGGGATGTCCAGTTGAAGTGATAAATGCGTTCATGGGCCACTGGGAGTCGGGTGTGGAGCCATGGGGCATGTATTCCGGATTATCGCCGTTGGTCTACCGCGATGAACTATTCACGCATCTACTGTATTTGATGGACGATATCGGCTGGGACCTGGAAAAAGGTCTTTCAGGTGAAACATGGCGCAAATAGTAGACCTCGGCCCAATATGGCGGCAACTACTTGGAAACAAACCTCCGGAAACATCCCGGCATATAGACCTATTCCATAAAAGAGTCGAAATCCTTCAAAAACTGCCGCCTGAAATTTTGAGGTGCGGCCATAACGCCTCTTTGACACGTGAAGAACTCGACAATCTTTTGACGACGTTCAGCCAGGAGAATTCTGCTAGGACCATATCCTTTGTTATACGTTTTCTTGCCAAAGGGCTGTCGGAGGGCAGAAAGACGCTTGGCTGGAAAGTCGCAATTCCGCCGGTAACCATTACTATAAAACGCGAGCAATCCAGGTTCACCCCCGCCGGATTTGTCGAACTCTCCCGTCTGAGGCAAATTGAGGCAGCTTTTATAAAATCGCTGAGAAATGCTTCGGCTTTGTCCTACGAACAACATCTTGGCCGGCTATTGCTTTCAGCCATGCTGTTCGGCGGGCTGATCCAGCGCCAATGGCTGGAGCCCTGGCTTCGTGCCATCTCCAAGCCGAAGGTAATGATCCATGACACGATTCTATGGGTAGACATGGAACGGGTCTGGCAACATCCCAGAAAGGCATCTGACGTATATTATGAGGGGAGCAGAAAGAGAAATGCCGAAGCGCCCATCTTCATGAACCGCCGCTGGATCGGCGATCCGGTGACCCGCTCCCTGATTCTTCAATGGTTGCAACTTCCTGGCCTGATTGATCGAAAGAATCGTCACCTGCCCAATGCATACGACCTCGTGACGATGTTTCTGAAGAAGGTCGGCCTTGCTAAAGAGTTGCATCCCGTAAATTTAAAACACCTGATAGTCATGGCTGAAATCCGTCTCGGGCTTATAGTCCCATCCTATCTTGCCTCCTATGCTGCGGGAGATATCGTTTCGGTTTCCGTTCCGGCAGAGACATGGACCCGCCTTCTGTCTGGCAAGGCGGTCCCCCGGCAGGCAACAGGAGGCCCTGGAAATGATGAAGATCATGCATTAAGGACCCAGAAACCATGGGAGAGTCCGTTTCACTCCATGATGCTTGTGCCAGATGAACAGCGAAACCTCTTGAGCCGGCTCCGCAAGCTGTTTTCCAAGACCAGGGGTGTCAAAAAGAGCATCCCCAGCCTGCTAAGCGAAATTGATCTTTTCGTCAAGGCGAATGCCGCCCAATTATGTCCACTCATCCTTTTCCTCGCCAAGTGGTCAGAGTACCTTCTGTCCGACAGGGGGAGAAACAAACCATCAACGGTTGAGCGCTACCTCGGTTCTGTGGCAGCAAAACTTCTCGCGGTATTTGAGAACGAAGATCTCCAGGAAATGGAGACAGCCGAGTTCATAGAATTTTACGACAGACTTGTCGAGACGGTCACCAGTTATAACGAGAGTGGCTATGCCCTCCAGACACTAGGGAGGTTCCACAGGTTTCTCGTTCAGCATCACGGGGTGGCAAATATACATTCAGGATATTTCAGCAAGAGGTCCGGGCCACCCGAAACGAGAGTGAATGCCAACCTAGTCAGTCAGACAGAATTTGACCGTCTGAAAACGGTTCTCGGTTTTGAAGACAATAACAGATCCAGGACTGCCACCGCATGCCTGCTGGTCGCCATATTCGGTTTTCGATGCGGCTTGCGTCGCAACGAGGTTTTGTTTCTGCGGGTACGAGACATAATTGGTCGTCACAAGCCCGAACTTGTCCTGCGGCCCACCAGTAAAAGAGGTTTGAAGACATCCGGATCATCCCGACGAATACCTCTTCATCTACTTTTGCCACCGGACGAAATGGCACTGTTGCATGAATGGCTCAGCCAGCACGAATTGCTGGGAAAGGAGGCACTGCTTTTCGAGATGCTTGGCAGGCCGATGGAGCCAATGCCTGAGTCCAATCTGATGAGGCCGATTAGAGAGGCACTTCACCGGGCAACAGGCGACCAAACCCTGAGCTTCCATACCTTGCGTCACTCCTTTGCATCATGGCTAATGGTGAGACTAGCTGGAAATGCTGCCAAGTTGCGATCAGCAGCCCCGTTCCTGGACCATCCCGAGTTCGAAGAACCTCGTGTCATGGCCTTGAGGAAGTCTTTATTGGGAAACGAGTATCTTGGCAGACCGGCGGCCTTTGCGGTGTCCAGCCTCTGTGGACATGCTGACTTGTCCACCACATTCGCCAACTATCTCCATTTGAGCGACTGGCTGCTGAGCAGGGCACTATCCGACCCTTCAGCCATACCGGATCTTGATGTTGAGGCGTTGATTGGAGTGACTGCATTATCGCGGGCATCCATCTATCGGAACGTTACCAATCGAAATATGAGATTTTTCACGGGTTGGCCCCACCTGTTTCGAAGCTTGCTGGCAAAAGGCAACATGGACTTGGGGGATCCATTGCTGCTATCCGCCAAAGAGCCCAATACAAACAGAATAGAGTTTCCCGAAGAGAATGGGTATCACCGCCTGTGGCTGGTTATTGAAAAAGCCCTAACGATGCATCAGGTAATGAAAATTTCCGTTGCCGAAATTGCCGGACGACTTCTTGTGTCGCAGGAGACCCTTGAAAATTGGTTTGCAAAGGCACGCTACATAGCTAACTTGAGGGTCGATGAAAATCACCACTCATACCGCCACAGAACGGTGGCAAGGCATCTCGAGCTTGTAGGGCACGACGATGAGAGGCGGGAATTATGGAGCTGTAAGACCGGGGCTGCGATGAAAGATTATTTTCGGAACCCTAAAAGAAAAACCACTGGTCTTAATACACGGATTCACCCTTTGAAACAGAAATGGAAAAAATCCATCAGCCAGTCGTTACATCCGGAGCGGTTTCCGATCGCGCCAAGGCTCGATGCGGAACAACAACTGGTGGAGCGATATATGACAGTTTTCGAGAAACTGTCACCTGATATGAAGGAAAAGGTGATCCAATTCGTCGATTACTATTGTGAGAGCTATTGCAAAAATTCTGGAGGGCTTTGGCACAGCTCCGCCTCATGGGCAAGGAATCACCTCGAGGTGTTGGACATGCTCTGCGTACCGACAGGCAACATCGAACTTGTCGATTTCAAGACAATTGGAGAGGGACCGAAAGAAAGATCGGTGCGGCGCAAAGGTTGTGAAGAAAAACTAGGGGTTGCTGGCGTGACCTGGCATGCCATCGAGAAGCGGCTCACAAACAAACGTGTTTCCTGCGGAATTGGCATACGAGATATTGTAATGGTTGGTGGATCACGCAGGGCATCATATGCGTTCCGGTACATGATGTACATCTTGCGGATTGGGTATTGGGATTGAGGCAACTGATTTTGGAACCCTAAGTTCAAATTCACTTTGAGTAAGTGACCTATCGCTCCGTCCGACCGTTTACCGAACACCCTCCTGATATAAATAAGTAAGGAGGATGTTCTTATGCCAAATAAAAAACAATGGGAAATTGCATGAAAAGATCTGATGCCAGTGAAGAATTCCAGCAGTCGCTTTTTGAAATGCCCGCTCCAGAGTCCAGTGCTCCTTCGCTGCAGGCTGCCGCGAAGGATTACAGTTCTGGCCGCGTGTATCAGATTCCAGTTGCCAACCTTCACCCGGACCCGGCGCTGCCTCGCAAACATTATGATCAAAAAGAGCTGGAACTTGACAAAGTGAATAACATCACACGCCGCGTTTGAGGGCCGCAATACGCTCCTCCAGCGACGGGTGGGTCATGAAGAAGCGTTTGACCCCTCGACCGGTACCGCCGGAGATGCCGAAGGCCGCCAGCTGGTCGGGCAAATGGGGCTGTGCGACACTGCTCCGCAGTTTTTCCAGGGCCGAAACCATTTTCTCACGGCCTGCCAGGGAGGCCCCCCCGGCATCGGCGCGAAATTCACGTTGGCGGCTGAACCAGAAAACGATGATGCTGGCAAGGATGCCGAATACCAGTTGGGCCGCAATGGAGGTGATATAGAAGGCCGGGCCGTGGCCGCGTTCGGTCCTGAACACCACCCGGTCAACAAGATGTCCGACAACTCGCGAGGCAACAATGACAAAAGTGTTGACCACCCCCTGAATCAGCGCCAGGGTGACCATGTCGCCGTTTGCGATGTGGCTTACCTCGTGACCCAGCACTGCCTCGGCCTCGTCGCGGTTCAGGGAACGCAAAAGGCCGGTGCTCACCGCCACCAGGGCGTTGTTGCGGCGCATGCCGGTGGCAAAAGCATTTACATCCGGCGCGTCATAAACCGCCACCTCCGGCATGCCGATGCCAGCGGCTGTCGCCTGTCTGCTAACTGTCTGCACCAGCCAGGCCTCCACCTCACTGGAGGGCTCTGTAATGGCGCGGGCACCGGTGAGGCGTTTTGCGGTCCACTTGGAGATGGCGAGCGAAATCAGCGAGCCGCCGAAGCCGAAGACTGCGGCGAAGACAATCAGATTGGCGAGGTCGAGGCCCAGCCCCTGTTCATCCAGAATGCGGCCAACCCTCAGCAGGTTCAGCACGATGCCGAGGACGAAAACAATTGCCAGGTTGGTGATAATGAACAAGATGACTCTCTTGAACATGTCTATTCTCCTTTTCGCAGCAACTTGTTTGGTGACACCCGGCACTTATCCAGGCTGAACCTTCTCCGGAGCAGCTTGTGCAGCGAACTGTCCTCTTCTGGGGCCAACCGAAGCGGCACGAGGATGTAGCGCCTCTCCTCAAGATTCCGTGTCGCCAGAGCGGTGAACACCTCTGCCTCGACGAGGGCCTGCAGCCGACGACTTGTGCTCAGGTCTGTATGGGGCGGTTGGCGATCAACTCTCCATACAACCGTTCAGCGTCCTCGCTACGGCACAGCTCCGAACCAGGTGTCACCTATCCCAGCTTGGCGGATCGAAAGCGCGGCAGGATCCCAATACAGCCATCAAGACGATCCCACGGCGTATTTCCTGCCTGCT
>MHDY01000065.1:0-1876 GCA_001803705.1 Nitrospirae bacterium GWC2_56_14
AGGTTCTCCGTCCCGGGGCAGTTCCTTTGGCAGCGGTATTTCATCAAAGGATTTCCAGTCTGATTCGTGCGCGTTGTTCAGACTGCTTACGGTCCGATGCCTCCTTCTCAGGAAGTCTCTCCAGTTTTGCGTCTGCTGTACGTCTGCTTCGGGAACGAATCCGAGGGTGTCAACGCTGAATTTGGTCCATGTCTTTGCTTCGTCCCTTTTTTCCGGCATTGATACCGGAAACGGCCTGAACTCCGCAGGGGAGACTCCCTGTTGTTTCATAAACTCCGAATATTTTTGTTTCAACATGTCGACTCCCTGCTGTGGACGCCAGTGCTTTGTCAGCTCCGCCAGCTGCGGCCCGCTTGCTCCGCTCGTATCACCGAGGACAATGGCAGGGGTGCGGCGCGTGCGGTACCACTCCACGATCCGGAAGGGTTCTCTTCTGATGGTTTCAACCGACTCCGACCGGGGCTCGTCGAAGATACTCTCGTCCACGCAGCTGTCGAGCGCGAGATGCAGGGCCATGCGCAGGCCGTGCATGGTTCCGCGATGCCGGAAGAAATCAACAGCATGAACGATGAACATCCGGCGTCGCGCCTCGTTCCAGGACGGATCCGTGGCAATACCGAACCAGCCCGCCAGCCATTCGACCGCCTCCGGGGGGCACGACCGCGCGTCGAACAGGACCTGCACCGCAGCGATCCGGTCTTCCAGGGACGTGAAGAGGCCTTCAAAATTGGCGAGAAAGCGGTCGAGGAACGACGCTGACTTGATGTCTTCGCGGTAGGCCGCGGGAAGATAACGGTTCAGGTATGAGAAACGGGGATAGTAGGCCCTTAGCGCCCTGATCCGCGGCGTAGTGCGGCCGTCGCCAGTCAGTGTGAGTTTGATCTGAAGATAGCGGCCTTTCACATGCTGAAACAGCGTTTCCCACGTCGGCCTGTTGCCTGCGGCGTTTGTCATGAAAGGAAGCTCACACCCGTCGCCCCGCTGATAGGGTTCCGGCTGGCTGCACCATTCCGCTGACGTGAGGTTCCGCTTTTCATTTGCTGCCCGGCACCATATCTGCACCCTGGTCCCGGTTGGAATGCTCGCGTCCAGCATCAGCCGATGCCACTCGCAGTCCCACTCATATCCGTCGAGCGTCCCCTCATCAAGAGGCGTGTAGAGCGTGCCCTCCGCAGCATACCGCGGCCTCGGCTGCGCAATCAGCGGCACCCATTGGTCGCCGAAATCATAGAATGCCTGTCCGCTTGCGGCCGCCAGCGCCTTGCCGTTGAACAGACGCATGGGGAAGAAATCCGGGCGGGGCTCGAGTCTGATCGCGCCGTCGGCGCAGTTGAGGGTAAAAGCGAACGACTGGTTCCCCTTCTGTTCCGCGACATACAGACTATCCGGAACCATCTCAGCGTTCTCGGTGTGCTTTGGTATGAAGACGAAATCGTGCGCAATGAGGCTGAAGTCTTCCGTTTTCTTCCCGGGAAGGACCCCGGGGTCTTCACCCGTATAATCAAGCACGCAGTCGAGCGATATCTCCTGCATAAAAACAAGCTCGCACGCCGGCAACCCGCCGGTAACAGCGGTTTTAACCGTGTACCAGAGGATGCTCGAATATGCGGCCCCTTCCTTGCGATCCAGGACCAGGAGTGAGCCGTCGGAAAGGCACTCGATCCCTATCGGATCCTCGGCCACAACAGGCGACAAGCCTGCGATCGAAGCGGGGTTCGGTACTCTTCGTTCGGGTGCTCTGCGTTCACTTTTGTCCGCCGGCTGGAATTCGCTTCCCCGGGTGTCGGACTCCATGGTCCAGGATTCCTGAAGATTCAGGATATTGAAATGCCGATCCAGGCCCCAGATACAGCTTCTGTCCCGGTCCAGGACCCAG
>MHDY01000065.1:1936-8954 GCA_001803705.1 Nitrospirae bacterium GWC2_56_14
TGCCGGGGCGGTCCGCCCGCGAACAGATCGAAGATGAGCACTCCGGCCGGGCTTAGAACGCCGGCCACGAGGAAGTGGTCCTCGGTTATCGCCAATCCGCGCAGATCGCAGGGTATCGGCGCCGGCAAGGGCTCGATCGGCCCGAACTCGCCGGCCTCGCGCGCATGCGCGCACTCAGAACCCCAGCCCGCTGCCCAGAACCGGGAAGTCTTGCCCGTGCCTGATGAAGTGACCAGGATCTCCCTCTCGTCGGATGCGATCCAGTACCAATTGCCGTAGCGGTCGCGGGCGGCGCCTCTGCGGGCTTCGAACTGCGGCTTCTTATCATTCGGCGCGGGTATGAACTGGAAGATCCGGGGGTGGAGCCTGATCTCGTTCCGCGCCCGGGACCAGTCGATGCCCCACGATGGGCTGTTGTCGGATGGATGTGGATGGGCCCAGACCGTGGAAAGAGCGTGCGCGCCGTCTTCATCCACGGCGCAGCTGCCCCACTCGTCTTCCCGGAGAATAAGATGAAATCTTGATCCGTTCGCGTCCATGCTTATCTGCACTCCTCCGGCACGATCGGCACCGGCAGGGGTCGGCTTCCGCCTTCGCCCGTGCCCGTACCCTGGCCGTCAGTCGACGTCGTCTGCCCGTCACGCAGCTGCTCCACATCCATGGGATCGCCGACCTGAACGGAGATTCCCATGATACGCGGGAGCTGCAGTCCCCGCATTTCTATTTGGCTGCCTTTGCCGTCCACACCGCAGAGGAAAAGTTTCGTGATCGAAGAGACGCCTTCGGCGCGGCCGACTTCCGCCGCCAATTCGAGATCGTTCACGGGCCTTCTGAGCGGCCAGCCGGTCGCCATATGGGCAAAGGACGCCTGCGCACAGCCGGTTTCCGTTCCTGCAGTGGGAAGCGGCGAAAGGAACCTGCGCAGCCTTTCCTTCACCGCTTCACGCACCTCGGCGATGCTGCGGCCGGCGACCACGGTCATGCCAACAGATATCCAGAGGGACTTGTATACCGGCCCCCGCAAAAAGACCTCTGTGGTTACCAGCCTCCGGGAATCGACGTATTCGCAGGCAGCAGTAATGAAGTCCTTGTCCGGCAGGGGCGCATCGGGCTGGGTCGCGTCATATCGGGGAACGATCATGAGCGTTACCGCGCCAGCCGCATCTCCGGGCTCGCATGGCGGCTCCAGGGCCGGGTGGTACGCCGGGATCACGTCCACACGGCCGATGTTGATGCCGGGCGTCCGCTTTACGATGGTTTCAAAATCCGAGGCCGTTACCAGGCGGTCCCGGTGCTGGAGAAAACGGGAAATCTGTTTTTCGCCCTCGGCAGCGGATTCCGCGTCCGTGCCTCCCCATGTCGGCACCGGATTCGTGACGGATATTCCCGGAGGCAGGCTCGGGCCGCTTTTGATCGCGCCCTGATTAACGTTTCCCGCGCGGCCGTCGCCGTATTCATAGCTCGCCCTGATGGCTGCGCGGGCCCGCGGCCTGGCGCCCCGCATGCCGTCGCCGAAACGGACCTCGCCTGATTCGGCATTCAGCACGAAGACCTTTGCGGATCTTGCGGTCTTCGGTGATGCGGTCCGGCCGCCCTGGACCCCCGACCGCTGGTCCTGAACATCCACCTCCGGCCCCGCGCTCATAAGGTCATCGATCTCTGTCCAGATCTGCGGCTTTTCATTGGGCAGCACTATGGAAAGCGAAACGCTGCCGGGCACAACCGGGGTGCGGGAGAGCACGACCTTCTGGTCCGGCGCTCCGGTGCCACCTGGCAGCACCTCGTTCTTTACCTGGGCGCGCTGCGAGATCAATACACTGTTGATGCCGGCCCATCTGAACTTTGCCTCGGCCGATTTCGGAGGTGTGATCCGAATCCAGGTTATTATCCTCTCGTACAGATGGGTGTCTTCAAGCGCGGGTGGGAATTCGCCGACACCGGCCTCAAGGGGATCCAGGTTGTCCCACAGCTTGAGCCCGGCTTCGGCCGGAAGGGTGATCTGCACGACCGCAGTTTCCGTGAGAACATCTCCTGTTGCTGCGGCATCCAGGGGCCGGTAGCGGGGCGCCCGCTCCTCGGGCCGCTCGGAAAGCGTCTCAAACACCGGAATTTCATATTTGATGGAGGCGCCTGCCAATGACCGGGAGCGGCCGCCGGGGATCAGGTCGAGGTTGCCGTCGCCCTGCGGCGGCACGAAGCCGAGGCTCAGCGTCTTTCCCGCGATCTGCCTCCGGATGTCGGCAACCGCATCGTCTTTTCGGACTGCGAGCGCCACCCAGAGAGATCCGTCTACGGTATCCGCAAGATCGGCGCCGCCTTCAAGGGTGAGCTGCGTGGTCTGGTAATACACGGGTTTGGCTTCCTGGGTTATCAGGAACGATGCGTAAAGCTGGTCGTAATAGCTCTTCACTTTATCGTCCGGTTTCTCCAGCTTCTTTTTGAAACACACGAACGTCTCGACAGGAAGCAAGTCGAGCCCCTGGTCGGTACGAAACGGGACCTGGCCGGCGCGGACCTCGAGACCGGCAGCGAGCGTGAAGGTCTGCGGCGCACCGCGCTCATTGGAGAACGCAACAATGCCCCGTGCGGAAGACGCGGGCCGGAGCGGTATGCCGAGAAGGGACAGGAACTTCCTACGGTTGCGCTCCGGGATCTGGTTGCTGCGGTAGAGGAGGCTCTCCGTAAGGAACGCAAAGAGCTCCACAATGGTAACGCCGGGGTCGCTTTCATTGAAGTTCGTCCACTCCGGTGTGTGCACCGGAATGCGGGCAAGCGTTTCCCTGACCAGCTCCTGATAGTTGCGATCGTCCAGTTTCGGGATGATCAGCGGCATACGATTCTCCTCATGACGCTCCGAGAGCGACTTTTAGTCTCAGCGTGTCCCTTGCCTGCGTTGCCACGAGCTTGTACTGGATCACCGCAACCGCCGCTTGGGGGTCCAGGGGGTCCTGCTCCACGGAAACTGAATCGAGTTGTATCCTCGGCTCCCATGCGCCCAGCATCCCGATGATGCGTTCCTGGATCCGCTGGCGGGTTGTGACCGTATTCGGTTCGAACAGGAAGCGGCCGAACCCGCCGCCGAATTGCGGCAGACGCAGCCGCTCGCCCGGCTCCGTCGACAGGATGATGCGAATCGCTTCACGGATGTTATCCGCCCCTGCGGACCACATCAGCCTGCCGTCCGGTCCCACTTCCGGCGGAAATTTCAGCCCCTGTCCGAAAATGCGGCCTGCGTTCTTCATGCTTTCTTTCCTTTCAAGCCGGGAATCGGAAAACAGGTAAAAAGAAAGGGGATCCAGCGAAAGAACATATCGAACAGGGCCACAATGATGATCAGCAGGATAAGAGCGGCCAGCGTCACGATCGGGATCGACAGCGAGCAGTACATCCCGTTGCTGTCGCCTTCCTTGCAGGGCCCCGTCTTTCCGGGTTCGGGCAGGTCCTTGTGAAAAGGCCAGGGGAGCACGGAAAGCACCAGGTCGCCGAAAGTCAATTTTCGGATCTCCCCGACCTTGCCACACAGCATGTTCGACATCATCAGTGTTGCGCTCTTCTTGAACTTTCGCAGACCGGCGGGCGAGATGTCCATGGGGAGCGTGATCCTGACCGGCCTCGCCGGCGCGTCGGGGTCAAAGAACGGCGCCATCTGGAACTTTTCGGTAGGCGCACTCAGCGCCGCCGGGTTCATTGGTCCGCAGTTGGGACGTTCATATACACACCGGATCACGAACCAGCCGTTGCCCGGGTTCAGGGGCTGCTCACCAAGCTGGATCTCGGGTGCCACATCCGGCAATTCTTCGAGGACGGCCAAGGCGTCATTTATCAGGTTTTTGAGAATGTCGATTTTCAGGAGCTCTTCCTCGAGCGAGTCCCAGCCCGCGGAACCGACAGAGATGTCGAGAGGACCCGCGAATTTTGGTTCGTCTGCAACACTACCGGAAGCGGACACGCTCACTCCAGGGTCGGCAAACGGGAAGAGGAATCCGGGCCAGGGCGGAACAGGACCGGCATCCATGCTGTACGGTGTGACAGCCGCTTCCAGCCTGGCGGCGGTGTCCTTGTCGCTGATTTTGACGAGCGCGTCAACAAGCGAGGGAATTTCAGGATTGCCGTGAGTGACTTTCAGCAGGTCATTCTTCAGATCAACGCTGACGCCGACAACTCTCAGCTTGCGGATGAGGGCCTCTTCCTGATCAGTCAGTTTACGGTCCGGCTTGCCCGTCGTGAGTTCCTTCCAGACTTGAGCGAGGTAGCGCTCGAGAAATGCGGCGAAGTCGAGCATAATGTACCAGGAGCCTGTCTGGATCTTTTCGCGGGTTTCTTTCAGCATTGCTACCGCTTCTTTGTGCTTCGGAGCAAAGTCGCTGTCCTGTTCAGCGGCTTTGCCGTTGCGCATTGTCTCACCGGTCATTTTCGCCTGTTGCACCAGCGCTTGCCAGGGCGCAAGGACCTGGGCTTCAAAGAGCGCTTGAAGAGCGGTCTTCGCCTTTTCCCGTTTTACGCTGACGTCGGTGTTCTCTTTTGCCGGTTCCACGTATTCCTGGGCCGAAAGGTATTCCTCCCGCCTGCCTACCGGGATCGATCCGGCAAGCATTCGTCTGCTCTGCCCTTGATCATCGTTGAAGTGCATTGCAAACAAGGGAAGACGTTCTTCGCCGGTCTGTATCTCTTCTTGCTTGCCGATTGGGATGCTCTTCCAGGCAAATCCCTCAGCTGTTGCGATAAAGGCGTATTCCGACCACAGTTCGTCCGTGGCTTTATATTCTTTCTTCGACTCTGCATTTGGATCCTTATAGGACACCCGGCGGATCACAAACCCGGCGGTTTCCCGTTTTCCCGCGTCGATGCGGCGGTCCGGCATGCCTGCCTGCTGGCATACCAGTGATGCGGCGACCAGATAGAACCGTTTATGAGCGGGTTGATAGAGCTTGAAGAGAAGTTCTTCATCGTCATTATCAGCATTCGTACTGTCTTTCTCTTCAACGGTCTTTGCCGCGGCAACTGTTGGCAAAGAAATCCTGGCATCCTGCTGTCTGATCTTTTTTGAGAATTCCGAGATCGGCTCCATCGCCTCATTCCTGGAGATCGTGACAGGCGGTTTCATCGGTTTCATCCAGGTCTCCGGCCTCGCGATCCGCTCCATCAGCCCTTCCGGATGATACGTCAGCAGAGACAGCGTCTCTTCCATGAAGAGATCGTTATCAAAGCGCAGGATCGCCGGCTGCCAGGGTGAACCGTTCTGCCTGCTCGTACTGGCCTGCGGATCGGCCGTCCAGAAAGGAGACGGGGCGGTCCATTTCGCCGTATGTCTGATGAGTGCGGTTACCATATGTTCCCCGCCCCGGGCGTATAGGAGGCGCTGATGACGCTGTTGCTGAGCACCGTATCCGCCTGCACCACGCCGCTGAACTTTGACATGGCCGCGTTGACGGTCACCATGCCGGCCGATATCTCGATCATACTGGCGTTCACCGTCACTTTTGCGGATGCATTGATCGTGATGCCGCTCGACTCCATCTTTATCGAGTTGCCGTTGCTGTCCGTCGCCTCGATCGAACCGGGGCCATCCTTGAGCACCACGGTCTGACCTGCCGGGGTTTCCAGCTTCAGGCTCTCCTGGCCGTCGCTGTCGTCGATCGTGATGATGACGCCGTTTCTGGATTTGATCACTTTTTTGTAGTTCTTCCCGCTGCCGTCCATGGACTCGGGCGGGCTGTCGCTGCCGTTCCAGAGTGCGCCGACCACATAGGGCCTTCGGGGATCGCCTGCTTCGAAGGCAACCAGCACCTCGTCATTCTCGTCCGGGATGAACCAGCTCCCGCGGCCGCTCCCGGCCATGAGCACAGCTACGCGGGCCCAGGCTTCGTACCGGCTCCCGCCGCTGTCCGGGGCCCAGGGCAGCGTGACCTTGACCCTGCCCTGGCCGTCGGGGTCCTTGATGTCCGTAACGAGCGCGGGAAAGACGCCGTACCAGCGACCGCCCAGTCCGGAAGATACGCGGGCGTTTTGGATGTGCGTGAGAGGCGCTGCGTTCTCCGTCTCGATCATACCTGCCCCAGCCACGGTCGCTCGGCCGTGAATTGCGTCCTGATGCCGCGAAGACCGTCAAAAAGATGTTTTACTTCCGACAGATAGTACTTGCCGTCGAACAGGGGGCCGAGCTGCTTGAGATCGACTGAAGCGCCCACGCGGATCGCGGGATCGGCCTTGCAGACTCCCCGTCCGACCACGAACCGACGGGCCGTGAGGCGGAAGAAGGCCTCCGCTTGCGCCTGGGCTTCCTCGGTGGTGAGCGGAACCGCATGAGTGATCGTCTCCTTGCGGTCGCCGAATGCGGACGAGAGAATGCTCGCACCGCTGACGCCTCCCTGAAGTTCGCTGCTGATGACCGACTGCCCGGCCTCATGGGAGATCGCGGATTTGGCGGCGACATCCCAGCCGCTCACGACCAGGGCCGTGCACTGCCCTGCCAGATCGGCAAGAACAGAGAACTCCTGCAGGCTCTGCTGATAGGTCATCTCCAGCGCGGCGCCGCGGCCGCGGCCGGATCTCGCTTTTGCATGGAGCGTCGCGCCTTCCATCCAGAGCTCCCCGCCCACAGCGCGCGCGCGGTCGCGCAGAAAAGCCAGGTCGCTTTGATTGACCTGCGCCAGCACGGTATGCGTCGGTCCGGTCATATCGACGTCCGCGGTGAGTCCATGATCGCCTGCGATCTGGTTCACCAGGTCAGCGTCGCTTACGTTCTCAAATGTTCTCGTTCGCCGTGTCATCCGGAGATCCTGGAACCGGTCTTCCGCCAGCACGGTGATCTCCCGCGGGCCTTCCTTGCGGTAATGCGCTTCCAGCCCGGTGATCTTTCCGTCAAAGAGGACCTGTCCGTCGAATTTGATCTTGAACTGCCTGCCGAATTCAAGCAGGCTTCGGTCGAAGTAAAGATAGTCGACGCTCTGATTGACCGTGCCCCAGTTGCCGAATACGGCTTCGCACCGGTAGAGTCCGTTAACGTTTTCCGATATGA
>MHDY01000065.1:8965-20510 GCA_001803705.1 Nitrospirae bacterium GWC2_56_14
TTTCTCGTCCTGTCCGGCTACGGCTATCGTCGGCCTGCTTACCTCTATTGAGCTCGTCGTCATTGCGGTCAATGAGCCCAGACCCGAGCGGACCGGTCGAGTGTGTGCTGAACCGCGCGTTTTACATCCAGCACCGTGGGCTGCGGTGGCTGGGACGAGGCTGCGGTCTGTTTTTCAACCGGCTGCGGATCGGCTACAATCTCGAATTCATGGATGACGATTCCCATACTCTGTTCCTCCCTCCGGCACTCCCGTCACCGTACATGCATGTCCAGCAGTCTGCCCGGTTCCAGCAGGCGCGGATTTTCGATATTATTGGCTTCTGCGATCGTCTTCCAGTCTGCCGCCCTGCCGATCTTTGCTGCCAGTTCCTGCAGTGTCATGCCCGCTGCCGCCTGGGTCAGCGGCGCGGTTCCGGCCTGAGCTCCGCTCGGCATGGTCCCGGGGGGCGAATTCATATTTTTCGGTTCGGCAAAGGCGAACTGAATCGACTGCTGCGACATGCTGAGGGATATGCTCGCCCTTAGCGGCTTTCCCTCATGTGAAAAGAACTCAAGGGACTCCTCAAGGGATTCAACGACCCCGTCGAACTTGAACGTTCCCCATTCGAACCGGACGCCGGGCGGCAGGTATTTTCCATCCTTGCCCTCGACCTCTTTCGGTGTGATGAAATCAACCACCTTTTTTGTCAATTGGCGCACATCATCGACATTTGCCGACTCTCCCTGCGGCAGCGGGGCCGTAACATCGAACCAGAGTTGGAGACTGAGCTTCGTCGAACCCTTGCCCACGAACTGCGTGCTGCTCGTTTCGCGCTGGTCTTTGGCGGTGTTATCGGGAGGAACTACCTGGTTGCTGTAGCTCACCTTGAGTGTTTCCGGATTGAACTGGACGGGAACCTTTTCTCCCGTATCTCCGTCCGGTTTCAACTCGATCAGTTCCGCCTTCACGATGGCAAGCCTGTCCGGCATATGTTCTCCTGATATGAGTCTGCATGATTGGAGAATAGCGCGCGATCCCGCAGTGCTATTTGGTTTTTTCCATGGTCATTGATTCATAGACAAGCTGCATCTCTTCTATCGCCACGATCCCGTCCTTGGCGTTCAGCCCCGGTGCCTTCAGCTTGACCGGCAGGCACCGGCTGAGTGCGAACCTGGCCCGCTCGGTGACCCTGTTTTCGGCATAGAGAACGATGGTCGCGTTTCCCCGCAAGTCCTCCCGGATGTCTTTCGAGGGGGCCTGCACCAGCCTGTTGAACCAGTCCCAGAGATCGAAATTGTCGGTCATGCCCCGTCTTAGCGTTATCTGGCCGTAGTTCAATGGACCGAGCAACCGGATCTGTTCGTTGTTGTTGCCGCCCTCACGGATGGTTTTCACATCCATGGTCATCTCCAGACCGTCGCATTCAGAAAACGATGCGCCGTATAGTTTGTCGAGTTTCATGCCCGGCACGTCGATCTCGACCTGAAAATTGAACGCCGTGAAAGGAAGCTTGGTTAATTCGCTCGCCTGACTCGCCTGGTCTGCCATTACTGCGCTCCCTCCACCAGGGAGATGTGCTCTCCCGTCTGAATCATGCGGACCGTAAGAAAGGTCAGGGGCAAGGACGGCGCGACCCTCAATTCCGCTATGAATCTGCCCTGATCGGTGCTGGTCGCCGTATTCACGGATTCGTCCGTCACGACCTGATAGGCTTCCGCCGGGGTTGTACCTTTGAGCGCGCCCCGTTTGTGCAGGTCGGCAAGGAGCGCTTCGAAGCCCCGCCGCACCGAACGCCTGAGCGCGGCGTCATTGGGCTCGAAAACATAGCGCCCACCCAGGCGAAGGGCCGCCCTGCGCAGCAGCATCAGAAGACGGCGCACGCCGATCGGCCTGAGGTCCCGGTCGCTGCTGAGCGTATCCGCGTCGAGGACGAGAAAGCCGCGCGGTTCCTGCCGGATAAGATTGATGCGTGCTTCCTGCAACGTGAGCCTTAGTTCCTCTGAGATCGCGGGGGTCAGGGCAACGCACCCCTGCAGATTCTCGTTGGCGGGCGCTATCCAGGCACCCCGCTCGACAGCGCGTTTTGCCATGATGCCGGCCACTGCGCCGTCGGGGGGAACGCTTCGAAGAACACGTGCATCGCCTTCGGCATGAGTGATCAGCCACGGATGATACAGTGCGGCACAGCTCATCTCCAGCTGGGCAGTAGGGCCGGAGAACTTCCCGATGGCCGGCGCAGTCTTTTGAAGGTCGTCGGCATAGACACGTGCTTCGTTTTCCCGGTAGTGTCCGGGCATTGTCAGAACCGCGAACAGGTCGCCGCGGGCAGCGCACATCCGGACCAGGGCCTGATGGATAGTGCGAAGAGCGTCGTTTTGATATGCTGCGGCTTCGTTCTGCCTCCACTCGACCGGCGGGCCGACGCGGACGGCAACGCCGTCTGACCAGTCGCTTTCTGCGCATCCCACTATCGCCCTTACCCGATAGAAGTAGTCGTTCGGCGGCCTGTTATACAGGAGGCTCTGTTCTTTTCCCTTGTAGCTCTCGGTTGCAGCAGACCATTCCGTGACTGTCTCTTCAAGGACGTATACTGCATCCGGGACGTCGGTCCAGCGCAAAATGAAATTTCCCGCGTCGTCTGGTTTCGTGCTGCTGAGTTCAGGACGGGGAGGCGGTATTCTGTCGCAATCGAAGAACTGCAACAGGTCCGTCCTTTCAGCCTGATTGGTTTTGTCGCCCTTCTCTTTTCTTTTATCGTTTCCAATGCATGTTTCCACCTGTTGCCCCGCCTGCACAGACGTGGTGTTTGCCTCCGGTGCCTTTGGCTGCGGAACATCCGGCAGCCTATCCCAGCCGAGATGGATAGCGTCCGGAACGCTGATGATCGATGCCTCCTCCACGGCCAGGGCGGCGTGAATGCCGGAAAGGGTGCGCGGCGACGGACTGCAGTACCGGAGAAAATCGGCCTGTGCCATTACCATGTCGGTGCCGCAGTCGCTGAGCTCGGGATCGAGGAAAAGAGCGGCGTTGAACGGGACAAGCCCGTCCCCGTCGGCATGCGGTACACGGATGATCCAGCAGCGCCTGCCGCCGTTGTTGAAAAAAAGACGGACGCAAGGCGCCAGGTAGGCGCAGACCTTTCTGCCGGTCTCGGCCTCCCGGGCAAGAGTCAGATCGCCGCCGAAAATCTCCTCGAATCGGTGAATGTCCTCGACCGGGGTCGGTTTATGTAAATCTCCTTTGGCGGCAAAACCGACGAACACTGCAATGTCCATCCGGAGCGTCTCGTCCTTCTGCTTCGTCTCGGTCTCGAACCGGATCCCGGGAAGCCGTTCTGTCGTCCGGCCGGCCATGCGTTATGCCATTTCCAGGCGCTCGTAGGCAAGCACGAGCTCTTCCATCGCCACATCGGTCCCTTTGGCGTTCATCGGCCCGCTTGTGTGTTTGATGATGCGGGCGCGCATCAGCTTCCATTCCTGCACCACGGCCGTGTGGTCTTCGTTCTGCAGCTGGATCACCACGTTCCGGTAGGCAGTCTGATCGCCGTTCCGTATCTGGTCGAGCCACTGATACAGGTTGAGCGATCCGATGATGCCCCGCTTCAGAGTTACATCGGTGGACTTGTTCATCCCGGTTATCTTCCGGACGCTGTTCTCTTTTTCATTTCCGTTTCGGTATTCGGCCACGGTCACTTCCATGCCGATGCCGCTGCACTCCTGAAACCCGGCTTCGACGCCGTCCGTCTTGCCGTCCCCGAGATTCACCAGAAAATTGAATTGTACGTAAGGGCGTTCGCGTAATACTGCCATGGACTCCTCCTTTGCCTAATGATCAGTTTTTCCGATCCGCGGTCCATTGTCCGATCCTGAGGATCACGAACTCGGCCGGCTTCAGCGCTGACACCCCGATCTGGGCGATCAGCCTCCCGTTGTCCAGATCGTTCTGCGTCATGGTCGACCGGTCGCAGCGGACAAAGTAAGCCTTGTCCGGTTTGTCGCCCAGAAGCGCTCCCGATTGCCACTCGTTCAGGAGGAAATCCTCGATCGTTCTTCGGATATTGGCCCAGAGTGCCTCGCCGTTCGGCTCGAACACGGCCCATTGCGTTCCCTTGTCGATGGAACGCTCCAGATAGGCGAAATAGCGCCGGATGTTCACATATTTCCATTCCGGGTCGGAGCTGATCGTACGAGCGCCCCAAAGACGGTTGCCCCGTCCCTCAAAGAACCGGAAACAATTGATGCCTTCGGGATTGAGCACTTCCTGCTGGCCCTTGTTCAGCATGCTTTCAAAACCCAGAGCGAGGTTGACGACTTCGTTCGCAGGCGCTTTGATGACGCCCCGGTTCGTGTCGTTGCGGGCATAAATGCCGGCAACGAAGCCGGACGGCGGCATCGGGGTCTCCTGGCGGGTCACGGGATCGAGGATCGTGACCCAGGGGTAGTAGAAGGCCGCATGTTTCGAATCGATGCGCGCTCGCATTGCCCGGACCTGCGATATCGTCTGGCCGTTGCCCGAATCCAGGACGGCGATCCGGTACCGCATTCTCTCGGCATGGGAGATGAGCAGGGAAGTAATGGTGGCGGCATCGGACCGGTATCCGTTTTCGTATCCGTACGTGGAGCCGGGTGCGGCCACGATGGAGATATCCTCGATGTCCTCAAAGGCTTTCAATCCCGTTTTGAAGGGATCATCATCGGATGCGGTTCCTTCATACTCGGCGAACGAGGGGCGCTGACCGTCATTGCCGCCTACCAGAATCGCATCGATCGAACGATCGGCGTCGCTCGATAATATATCTTTCAAAGCTGTCTCAAGAGCGATGTCTGCGGAGAAGAGCACTCCAAGAATGTCGAGACCACTCGTGACGCTGGTGCCCGCCTCCACTATTATCGGCAATGTCCGGGCCAGGGAAAGATTTGCAGGTGTCCGGCCGAACACCGCTGTCAGGGAGTCGGGCGAACCTGCCCGTTGGTGAGCGGGATCAAGGGGCAGGCTGTTCCATATCATCGGAGATCCTTCGTCTGCCGGCGCGACCGTTACCGTTGCCGTTACCACTCGAACGCTGTCGCCCTGGTTCGGGTCGGCGGACGGAGTGAGACTGCTGAGCGGCATTGCGGGACTTGTGGTCGTGTTTTTGAACCGCCACGACTTCTTCTTATTGGTCTCGTCATAATAGGATTCGGCGATGTAAAAATCTCCGGTCTGTGGAGGACTGAGCGGTGGACTTGTTACGTCGTTAATCAGGACAATATCGTTGTCGACCAGGCCTTTTACTGCTGGTTCATTTTTCTCTTCACCGAGGATGTTCTGGCCCAGCCTCAGCGTAATCCGAACGCGCATGTTTCCGGCCGCGCCTGGAAATCTTGCGCGAATTCCTAATGCGTCGCCGCCCCCGTCGGACGGGATGCTCGCGCGGGCGTGGCCGTCCGGGTATAATCCGTCGCCGTTTATCTCGTGCGAATCGCCGAGGGGCAGAAAGACGCGCGAGACATACAACCGCTTGCCGCCTTCTTCAAAAAACGCCCTGACAGCATGCCACAAATAGTTAATATAATCGTACGGTCCGCCGCTGCCTTCGTCGTTATACACCAGCTTCTGCCGGTCGCCATAGACGCGCTCGAAGTCCAGTACACTGGTTATGATGTCCGGCGCCATATCAACCGCTCCGTACCGCGTCGGGCCGACAAAACCCGTGGTCGTGGTGCTTACCCCCTCGATCGATTTGGATCGGTACGATACTTCCTCTACAAATACCCCCGGCGCTAAATATTCCGGCATGACCTCCTCCTTTGCGTTACGGCGGCGACCCCGCCGAGGTTAAATACAAGACCGGCAGCTTTTCAGCGCCGTTTTTTGTACGCAGAATGCTCTCTTTTCCAAACTGCAGCAACGTATGGTCCATCTCTTCGTTAAGCGTCTTGTCCTGCCACAACATGCCGGCCGGCTGTTCACACAGCGCTTTCAGATCCGGCATTGCTGCAAGATGCGAATCTGACCGATAGAACGCGCGCAGATCGATCTTCCATTCCTGGTCCCGGAGCGGGATGATTCCCGGGCTTCGTGGCGGGGAGACCGGTGACAAGCTGAGCGGCTGCCGCGCCGGTTCCGGGAAAGGAAAGATGATAAGGACCCTGCCTTCGCTGTCGGCAACACCCTGGGCCAGCGGCGCGCCGTCATAGGAAGCTTCGATCAGGGCATGCGCTGCAGGCCGTTCTGTCTGCGGATCCCACAGATCAGCCCGCAGAACCGCCATCCCCGGCACGACCGTCCGTGTCGCCGCGGAGAAGAGAGGAACAAAGGGAACTGCGGGCTCCGGCGGGGATGCTGCAGACCGTTGCTCCCATAAATACAATCCTCGCTGGGGAATCTTTACTTTCAAAAGAAAGGGAATGAACCTGCCCATTCGGTCACGCACTTCTATAGTGAAGGCTTTCTGATCAGGCGTTTCCGTCCATGGGTCCAGCTGCTGCCATGATCGTTCCCCTCCCCGGTATTCGAAGTCCTGCAGGCCGGACAGATTGTGAAAAACGAATACGCCCGACGGGTTGCTGATCCCTTCCATTCGCTGTTCGACATTTGCCTCAGGATAGGCAACAACGTTCAGACCACTGGTGATCACGGTCTGAAGCGCCTTGTCCCAGAACCGAACCCCAAGAGGTGAAGTGTGCAGGGTGCAGACCGGCGTTCCCTTGATGGTTGCGGTATCGATGCCCATGCCGATCCTATCCCTTTTCCCCTGCTTCCACGCCTCTTGCTCCGACCAGGGGTCCTTCCGTCAATTCAATTTCGGAATCGATCATGATCATTCGCGCGATGTAGGTTACGGACAACTGTTGATGGGGCTTGAACACTTCCCAGATGTTGATCATATCCTGAAGCGCAATCGGCTCGCATATGAGCTCAACAGCCTCATGGGGCCCGAAACTGCCCTGTTCTCCATATCGATTCAGAGTATTCGCCGGAAGCGTGTTCATATCTTCCAGTGCGCGCATGGCCCAGCCGAGAAGGCGTTGCTGCCGCGCCGCTGTTCTGGCCCAGGGGGTCACCATATAGAACAGATCCACAGGCAAGGATGGGCGAAACGTCTTTCCCTGCGCGTCGGTGCGCTTTGCAAGATTTCTCCTCGACGTATTGATCGTCACCCGGTAAAGGTACAGGGAAATTCCCTCTTCCATGGGACTTGAGAAGTTGCTTGGCTGATACAGTTCAAATTGCGCCCCCGCAAACTCAGGGGGGCACTCGCTTGAGAGAATTCCCAGGATTGCCTGGCCGGTCAGTGCGATTGCTTTATTGGTAGCCAACGGTCGACACCTTCCCAGTTTTTTTAAAAAACGATCAGCTGTTTAAAGCTCACCTGATTTTTTGAGGTCCTTTATGGAGTACCGGACTTCGACGTTCGCGTTTATATTTTTTTTAACGTATCCATCATTCACAAGTTCGTTGAGCGCTTTTTCCACCAATACGATCTGATTTTGAATCCTTCTTTGCAACAGCCACCATTGCATGATGCCTTCCAGGGTATCACCGGCTTCTGGATGATCGGCGAGATAGACAAGGATCTCCCGTGCGATCTCGTTATTTCCCCCTTGGAGACGATCACCGTGCATATCTGGATGATATGCAACCGCTATGCCGTTATTGGAAAAAAAGCGTGTGAAAAATATCGTTTGGAATTCAAGGGGGTAACAACAAATCGAAATATTCGACAGAATCGTGCCTGGTTTTGACCCGGACATTCTTGTCATACCTGTTTTTAAGGGAAGGTGGGAAGGGTTTTGAAATGAAGGTGTTAGGAACAGGACAAATTTATCCTTGTTTTGATACGGGATTGTCCTGTTTTTATTCGGAGTGCTTGAACTCGCCGGTGTCGATCTCGTGTTTTCTCATAAGCTCCCAGAAAGCGCGGCGGTTTTTTCCCGCGGTTTTTGCCGCCCGGGTTATGTTTCCCCGGTGTGAGATAAGCAAATTGTTAATATAATTTTTTTCGAATTCGACGACGACACGCGCCTTTGCCTGCTGAAAGGATTCGGCAGAAGGGAGGGTTTCTGGTCGGGGCAAATGTATGTCCTCCGACCGAAGAACCGGTCCGGATGAGAAAACAACGGCCCGCTCGATGATGTTCTGCAGTTCCCGCACGTTCCCCGGCCAATCGTACAAGAGCAGCTTCTGCAGAGCTTCGGGTTCCAGTTCATCCACCTGCTTATTAAATTCCGAAACATAGTGATCAATGAAATGTCTGGTTAGCAACGGAACATCTTCCCGTCGCTCCCGTAGCGGAGGCAGGGTCATGGGAATGATGTTCAGCCGGTAGTAAAGGTCGCGTCTGAAGCTGCCGCTGCTCACTGCCTGCTCGAGATCGATATTTGTGGCGGCAATGACCCGCACGTCGGCCCGAAGCGTTTTTGCCGCCCCAAGCTGGCGGTATTCTTTTTCCTGCAGGAATCGCAGGAGCTTGACCTGGGCAGTCGTTGTCAGGCTGTCGATTTCGTCAAGAAAAAGCGTTCCTCCTTCGGTCTCTTGAATAATGCCGTTTGAAGGAGCGGCTGCGCTCGTGAACGCCCCCTTTGCATGGCCGAACAATTCGTTTTCGAGCAGATCCCCAGGAATGGCGCCACAGTTGACCGGGGTGAATGGCTTGCCTGCCCGCGGGCCGAGATAATGGATCGCCCGTGCGAACATCTCCTTGCCCGTGCCTGTTTCCCCCAAAAGCATGACACTTGAATCGCAATTGGCGACAAAGGGAACCTTTTGCAGTTCGGCAAGAAAGGCCGGGCTGTTCCCGATCATCTGGCGCAGACCGATCGTTTCTTTCAGCCGCTCCGTAAGCGATTTTTTCTTTCGCACATGCTCGGCAAGTCTCCAGACACGTGGCATCACATCTATCGTCTTGAATGGCGGCGTGATAAAGTCCGTGACCCCGAGTTTGAACAACTCGATCATCTCATCGGTTTTGGCTTGCTCGATCACGGCAATGATCGGTGTTGCTGCCGGTTTCCTGCTGAACGTGCGGATCTGTGCCCGTTCGAGCTCACCCACCTCTTCCGGCAAAATAAGAAAAAGAACGTCCGGGGGGCGCTCCATGAAATCGAGTGTCTTTTTTTCACGCAATGATTGAGACGGCTCATGCAGCCGCACGCGATCATCATCGGTCAGAAAAATTGCCCGCAGCTCCTGGGCTAGCAGGGAAGGTGATGCTTGATTCAGATCGACCAGGGATATCGTCAGGTTTTCCATCTGTGCCCTCCTCGAACACTTGAAATCACGGGGTCTAAAGTCCCATACTTTGGGATGAAACTGAATTTTCCCTTCGCCGGCCGCATACCCATTTTTTCGGTGATGCAGCAGCAAGTGCACTCCCTTAGTGCATGTTTCAGAAAGCGCGTCTTTTCCAATAACGCTTTTTTCAATACGTACACAGAAAACTGCACAAACTTACTGGCAACGCTTAATGCGAAAACGGAATATATGTTATTCGTTATTGCATAGATAGAAGTGGAAGTCAATAACCCTGATGGGGTATTTTAAGGGTATATTAAAGTTTAATTCGATTAAAGCGCAAAATCCGCATCGGTTTAAATCATGCATTGGTAACCGGCAGTTCCCATTTTTTTTATACCGAAACCACCGGGGTCCATGCTGTTTATTTTCACTCAACCAGGTATAATCCTGTTTACATACGAGAAAACGGACTTCTTTCATCATATTCAAAAATGTATGACCACGAATTGCACATTAACGGTCGGGAAATTTAAGGGTGATAATAATTGGAACTTGAACCCAGATTGTTGCAGGGAATTGCGACGTGAATTGGATCGAACTACTCTGGTAGGGTTGAGAGCTGGCTGCTGTTCTTTCGCTTGGCTTTTCTTTTTCCGTTACTTTTGCTGTCAACCGTCCGGACGTCCGGCATTATAGACCACCCCGCCTGCAGCAACGTATTCCCGAAGCACTGCTGATGCTGCCTCCCGGAGCACATCGTGCTGCACAGCTATGCCGCGGCTGTTCAACGCAGCCACTCAGTCTGTCAATTTGGGCCCTTCATCAAAACCAATGGCCCGCGCATCCTCGTCCCGCGCTCCGCAGACCGGCTGCTGCACGCCCGACCGCGTGCTTTTCCCGGGTACAGCGAGCAGGAGCTGTCGTCGCGCTTCGCAGGGCAGGGAGTTGCCGGCTTCTTCCAGAAACCGTTCAACCTGCATGACCTGAGATCCCTGCTGGCAAGGGTCCTGGGAAGGCCGGGGAAGAGATATGGGAAGAAGAGTTCTGCGGCTTGTGTCGGCAAGCGCTCTTTGGAGACCTCGGCAAAAAATATCTGCTTCCGTGATATGAGACTCTAAGACGGTCCTTTTTTAATCTTCTCCGCTTCCTCCTTCAGCCATGGAAAATTCCTGTCGACAAGATCAAAATATCTCTCCGCATTGGCCCGGTCTCCCATTGCCGGATTTGGTTTCGCAAGATCGGGTGGTACTGAATCGTAGCCGGCGCCCTGCGACAATGCCGTCTCGAATGACCGGATAGCGCATTTATAATCCGCCAGCTTGAAGCATGCACCTCCAACCGTCGCATGGTATCTGGGGTCCCACGGCGCCGGCTGTACGTTGCGAAGGGTTTCCTGCGCCTTTTCGTACTGGCGGCCGTCATAATAGGCATAGCCGAGCTGCATATAGGTATAGGGGTGTTCGTCGCGGGCAGTCATTGATTCCCAGAACGAGATGTTGTTTTTCCAGTAGTACGTCTTCTGGATCGTTAAAATAGACCAGGCCAGAGTCAAAACAATACAGAGCGGCAGGAAGAGCCTTTTCCTCCCTTCGTAAGGCACGGCCAGGAGCGTAAAAAAAAGTCCGATACAGGGAAGGAAGGAATAACGTGGAGAGACGATAGGAAATGTTTTGAATAAGTTGAGCACAGGGATCAGGCAAATAAGGTAGAAGAGCAAACCGAACAGCAGGTGGGGATAGGCGCGACGGACCCTGAATGCCGCAAACAGCAATCCCGCGATGACCAGCGTCGCTATGAGCGCAAAACCGGCTGAATCGTCCAGGGTGAACGCGCCCAGACCGGTCACCATGCGGACAAGATAGAAGAGCATGATCTTTGTCGCGACCGACATTTTGGAGATGGTCTCGGCATGGAACGATTCCTGTGAAGGTGTAATGAAATTGGCGGAAACAGCAAAGTCCTGGTATATTGCATAAAAAAGGACGGCCGCGAGAAAAAACGGGGCGGTGTGAACGAGATGCGCAACCCGCTTTGAGCGATCAGCAGAGAAATAGATCAGCAACACCAGTACCATCGGCAAGATGATGCAGTATTCTCGTGACATGAGCGCCAGGACATAGCAGAACAGGGCGGCGGCATACGAGCGGTAGCGGCCAACCCCGCCGCGCATAAAGCTGAGAAATGACAGGCAGGACAGGATGCTGAAGAAAACCGTTAGCAGCGCTCCTCTATTAAATATCGCGTAAACGACTTCGCGGTGATTGGGGTGGATCGCGAAAACAAGGGCCGCCAGAAAAGCCGGGGTCTCGCCGTTGGTCGCCTGCGGACCGGCCAGAAGCGCGTT
>MHDY01000065.1:20768-21428 GCA_001803705.1 Nitrospirae bacterium GWC2_56_14
GGCCACAGCGATGACAAACAAAATAGCGTCGTACAGATAGGGACGTTCCTTGATTTTCATTTCAGGACACTCGCTCTTTGATCTGGCATGGTCATAACCTGCCTGAAAAATACCACTTCGCATACGATGCACCCGCCGCTATCCAGTACCTGACCTCGCTCAGGGACCTGATTGACGAGAGCTGCCGAACCAGGTATCGAGGGTTCAGGTAGAATTGTCGTGTTATCTGCCTCTGCAATCGTATGAGGTCCCGGGGAGTAAAGTGAACGGTACGCCACCTGGGCGGAACGCCGATCATGACGTAATCCTCCCATGTGGTATCCGGGGGGATCAGGTCAAGTTCTCCCATCCGGCGGGCCACCGGTGTTCCGGGGTACGGCACGATGATGGAAACCGAAACGAATGTCCAGGGAAGCGACCGGATCAGGTCCTGCGTCATTGCAAGATCATCGAGCGTCTCGGATGGATCGCTTCCTATGATAAAGTTACCCTCGATGTGCCGTATCCCTGCTTCTTTTGCCCAGTGTACCGCCTGCCGCACCTGTTCGACCGAGATCTTTTTCCCGATCAGATCAAGGATTCGTTGACTTCCTGATTCCACGCCAAAGGCGACCTTTTGGCAGCCGCTTTCGCGCATTGCCCGTAAGAGGTCCTTTGAAA
>MHDY01000065.1:21440-31742 GCA_001803705.1 Nitrospirae bacterium GWC2_56_14
GGGTATCGCAATTCCAGGATTCGATCCCGCTCCTTCCCAGGATATCGCAGATCGTGAATGCCCGGTCCATCTTCAGCGTAAACGTATCGTCTGCTATCACCAGGTGGTTGAACCGGTGATCCCGGACGATCTGCGAGACCTCCTCCTGAATGAACGAGGTGTCCCGGAAGCGTATGGTTTTGCCGAAGGTCGTCTGGATTGCGCAAAAAGAACAGCCGAAAGGGCAGCCCCGCGACGTAAAAAGCTCGGTTGACAGGATCTTATTCGAAAAACCCCTGGTCGAGTGTCCGGGCTGGACGCGGTAATCGATCAGGTCCCTGGCAGGGAAGGGGAGCGTATCGAGGTCGCTTACCAGCTCCCGTGCCGGGTTCTTGACGATCTCGCGCCCCCGGCGATAGACCAGTCCGGGCAGTGCAAAATCCTGCTTTTGTTCAGCCACCTGCTGACACAGTTCAAGCAGGGTCACTTCTCCTTCGCCGTAGATAAGGCAATCGAATGCGGAAAATTCCTGCAAGGTTTCGATGGGGAGGCTGTTCGCATGGGGGCCGCCCACCACGGTCACGATATCCTTGTTGAATGCCTTGGCCAGTTCACAGAGCTTTGCGCCGTTTCTGATGGTGGGGGTCACGCACGAAACGCCGACCAGCGAAGGTGTCTTTTCCCTGAGCAGCCGGTGATAGGCGTCGAGGCTGAACGGCTCCATCTCATAATCGACGATCGTCACGCCAAAGCCGCGGCCACGCACGAAAGCCGCAAGATAGGCCAGGTTCATGGGCTTCGTATGGCTCAGCAGTTTGACGTGCTGGAGCGGCTCGGATGGACGGATCAGAAGAATATTCACCTTGATTCCTTGAGCAGGTCCTTGCCGGGAACCTCCTGTTTCCGGGCTACGGCGAATACCGATGCGCCGAAAGGCAGGGAAACGTATTTTAATAAGCGGTTCTCCGCGACCATTATCGCCGAAAGCAATGCATTTACCAGGGTGAAGTGTTTTTTGACATCGGAGGCCGCCTCGGCTCCCGTGGTGTGAAGACGGACCAGGTTGCGGGCCAGCCTGACCATCGCAATGGGCAAGAGCAGCAACCCGACGCGATACGTGGCCTTCTCGATGAGAAAACCGCAATCACGCAGCATGGCCACGATCTCCGGCCTCGAATATCGCCTGCGCGTATGAACCGCCCGGTCATGGTCGCTGCGCAGCCACTCGTATGCCGGCACCTGAACAAGAAGTACTCCGCCGGGCTTCAGGGCCGCATGCAGCTTTTTCAAGACCGCATGCTCGTCTCGAATGCCGGCGTGATACAGGACGTCGATCAACGTAATGACATCATACGATTCCTGTGCCAGTGTCATCGTGTTCAGGTCCGCTTGAGCGACCGTGGTCAGGCCCCGCTTCCGGCAACAGTGAAGCGCTGTTTCGGAAGCATCGCAACCCTGCACACTGCCATACGGGGAGAGCAACTGGAGCAGCCGGCCCGTGCCGCACCCGGCGTCGAAAATCGTAAGCGAAGGCAGGTTCCGGGGCACGGAACGGAGGATCAGATCGTGCAAAGAGACATACCACCAGTGGGTCTCCTCCGCTTCATACATGATGATGTATTCGTCTTCATTCACGACCCCGCTCCCTTTTCAAAAAAGCGTTTGACGCAATGTATGACCTGTTCCCCGTCCTTCTGCGCCAGCCGGGGATACAGCGGCAGGGAAAGAATCTCCTGTGCGAGCTTTTCGGTCCTCGGCAGCTTGCCGTTCTCAACGCTCAAAAAATCATAGCCCCGCATCAGATGGATCGGTGTAGGGTAATTGATGCGGCCTTCTATTTCGTGCTCCATCAGGTAGCGCATCAGCGCGTCCCGGTGTTTCGTCCGAATGGTATAGGTATAGAACTGGTGGGTGCGCCCGCTCCTCACGAGTGGTACGGCAATATCGCCGACGTTGGAAAGTCCTTGCGTATAGTGCTGCGCAATCTCCTGTCGTTTTCGAACTGAATCGTCCAGCCTTTCCAGCCTGTGCAGCAGGAGAGCGGCCTGGATCTCGTCCAGACGCGAATTATACCCTTCTTCCTCCGCATAAGAGGCTTGCTTCATCCCATAAAATCTGAGCCCCCTGAGCTTTTCGTAGAGCGCCTCGCTGTCCGTTATCGACATGCCGCCGTCGCCATATCCGCCGAGCACCTTCGTAGGATAGAACGAGAACGCCCCAATATCGCCGAAACCGCCCACTTTCTTCTGCTGGTATTCGGCGCCGGCAGCCTGAGCGCAGTCTTCGACGACATAAAGCCCCCGTTTCCGGGCGATGTGCATAAGCGGTTCCATGTCAACGGGCTGGCCGTACAAATGGACCGGGATGATACACGTTGTCTTCCCGGTTATCGCGGCTTCCAGCTGCGAGACATCCATTAAGAACGTATCCTCTTCGACATCGACAAAAACGGGCAGAGCCCCGGCCGCACGAATGGCCGCAACGGTCGGCACGGCTGTGTTGGCAACGGTAATGACCTCATCGCCCGGACCGATTCCCAAAGCTTTGAGCGCCAGGAACAATGCGTCGGTCCCGGAATTGACGCCCACACCGTGCGCGACCCCGCAATATGCGGCGAACGCCTCTTCAAAAGCCGAAACCTCGGGACCCAGAATGAGCCTTCCCGAGGAAATGACCCGGTCCACGATCTCCAGGATCTGACGGCGCTCCTGATGATACTCATCGAGATACTGCCAGTTCTTTATCATGGGCATACCTTTTCGTGAGGTGCAAGTTGGATCCCCTCGCAGCTTTCCCAAACCTGATCGCCCAGCAGTGCCAAACGTCTTGCTGCGCCGTACAGCTCGTGGTAGCCCTCCCCCTGCAGAATAACATCGCAGACCCGTTCGATCATAAGGACAAAGTGATCGGCTGCGGGTACGGTCACCGCGGTCTCGCCGCGGTCCGTGCTGACCTGAACAACGCTGACCATGTCGGCCGGTGTCGTGTAGGCCCGGTCCACTTTCAGTTTACCTTTTTCTCCAACGATCTCATACCAGCACTCATAGGGCTGTTCAAACCCGATCGAGAACGAAAAGGTTTCATTGCAATCGGTCAGTGCGCTTGCGTTCATCGCGACATTCAGCCCGTTCCGGAAAAAAGCCTCGCCCTTGAACCGATACTTGGACCCCGCAAGAAAGAACAACGCCGCGCTCAGGGGGTACCGGGCCTGATCGAAGAACGCTCCGCCTCCCTGGTCGGTTCTCATTCTGAATCCATCGGTTGCTGAATGCATGAACCCGAAAGAGGTTCGCAGTCCGGTGACCCTGCCGATCGTTCCTGCCGCGATCATGTTCCTGACCGCCTGGTGAAGAGGATGGTGCAGATACATGATGTTCTCATACAGCAGGAGACCCTTCTGCGCGGCAGATTGGGTCATCCGTTCTATCGCTCCGACGGACAAGGCCATCGGCTTTTCACAGATCACGTGCTTCCCCTGCTCCAGCGCCCGCATGACCCACACTTCATGCAGATGGTTCGGCAGCGGGATATAGATCAGGTCGACCTTTTTGCTTGCCAGCAGCGTTTCATAATCGGTTGTTTCGCAATCGGTCAATGCACAGAAACGTTTCGCCTTTTCGGGATCCCTGCTGGCAACACCGGAAAGACGTGCATTCCGTGCCTTCTGAATCGCCGGCAGGAAACGCCTGCGGGCTATGTCGGAGCACCCCAGAATTCCGACGCGCAGGTATGGCCTCTCACCATGCATCTTTTTATTATGTGCAGAGAGCGTCATCTGAGCCCGCTGCTGTTCGGCATATCGTGATGAGCCGGTCATGTCAGGCAAGAGAGAATGCTTCGCGCGCAGGAATTCACGCATTCACCAAGGTCAATGAAATAGCGGATCTGTCCATAGGATAACCAGCGGTATTCCAGGGGAAGATCAAGCGTCTGGTCCTCGGGAAGAAGCAGGATCTTATGAACGTGCTGCTCCCGATAGAACCGGGCGCCCTCTTCAGACTGCCTGTTTTCCTTGATTATGATAAGGTTTTTCGGATCGTGGAATTCTTCGTAGAGAAATGGTTTTTTCAGCTTTTCATTATCAACATAGTTTTCCTGCGTGAACTGCACTGTCGGGCCGATCTGCACACTATTCCTGTTGCCGACCTCGGCCTTGGCCTGCATCAGAAAGTACGGTACTCCTTTTACGTACTTCGTTAGAAGACCGATGATCCCGGTGCCGGCATTGTCCAGGATCGGCTGGTCCCAGGCCTTCACTTCCCGGGACGATGAGGTGACGCGCATCCCCACGACCTTGAAGAACTTGCCGTTCTTATGGGACAGATATCCGTTGCTGCTCATGCTCCAATCCGCGAGGCTCTTTAACCCAACGCGTTTTTGAAAAATATGATTGCACGCCTTCATATCGTCCAGCCACTGGATGAGATCCGCGATCGAATGCGGGGCGTCGCCGTCATCGGCGCGGCTGAGCAGCTGGCCCAGCCTCGATTCGAGCTTCAGCCGGTCAAAGCTGTCGGCCAGCGGAGTCGCGTCCAGCAGGCTCAAGACGGCATTTTTCATAAAATTCGCTCCTTTCTGTCAGAGAACCGCGGACAGGATGCTCCTGGTGCATGCGTTGACCACGTTATCCCGACTCATCAGGTCGCTGATCTGGCGCAGGGTCAGCCAGATAAAACCATCCTGCAGCGGGGGCATCTCCCCATTGACCGCAACGATCATATTCCGGTTGGACTTGTACAAAAAGCGACCCCCGTCCTCGGACTGCAATTTTGCAAAGAGTATCTGCTCCAGCGGCGGATCGAGGAAGTGTTCGAGGTACATCGGCAGTTTACCGCCGTGGGTCTGCGTGTAATTGCTGTATGTGGCCTGGACCGTGGGAGAGAGCTGGACTGAATTGATATTTCCCGGCTCCTCCTTTGCCTGGAGCAAAAAATGCAGAACGCCGTCGAACTTCTTGGCCAGAATGCCCAGGATGCCGTATTCAGGCTGGTCGATGACCGGCTGGTCCCATGCGAGCTCGCCCTGTTTCGTCCTGTGCCGGACCGTAAGGCCGATGATCGAAAAAAACCTTCCCGACGCATGCGCAATGTTCCCGGTTGCAGCATCGACCTGCCACTGGTCGATGGCATTTAGTGGTGCAATCTCTGATTGCAAATTTGCCCTGCACAGCCGTTCCTTGATCCAGCGGTCCACCGCGCCGTCGCTGCTGTTTGAAAACAGTATGGTTTTGGAGATGAACAGGTCGACAAGCTTTTCACGCTCCCGGAACGGTCCTGGTGCAGCAGAACCGCAGGCGTTGGAAAAGGCCCGTTCGAGAAGCAGCTTTCTGATCTCGCTAACTATTTCCGCTGCTGAGGATTTGTTCATCTCTGCCCTTATAGGAGCTCAGGCTTTTGACCTGACCCTGTTTTCTGTCCAATGTAACCAGCTCCCTGACCACGAACTGCGGATCATGGTTCAGCAACACGTAGATCCTGCCGACGTATTCTCCCAGTATGCTCACCGCCATCATGGTAAGCCCCCGGAAGGTCAAATTAGCGGACATCAATGTTTCAAAGTCGGTCAATTTTCCGTAGGTGTGCAGGTCATCATATGCTTTGAATATGCCGTAAACAACCCCACCCGCCGTGATCAGCAGGCCGACAATACCAATGAGCCTGAGAGGAACGAGCGAATAGCTGACAACCATGCTGCCCCAGATGGAAATGAGCTTGCCGAGGGTATAACCGGACCTGCCGCTGGGCCTTTGGTGATGTTTCACCGGTATGGTGCTGATGTTGTCGGTAGTTCTCAGAACGATCCCGTCAACATAAGGGTCCGGCCCGGAATATTTTATGACCTCGTTGAGCAGGAACCGGTTCATGACCTTGAAGCTTGACAAATAGAGGTTGACCGGTTTTTTCAGGAACAGGGTTGCAACTTTGTCATGAAAGGCGCTTCCCATGTTCCGGAACAGGCTGTCTTGTTTGGATGCATACCGGGCATAGACAACGTCGTATCCCTTTTGGATCTCATCGACGAGCTTTTCCAGTTCCTCAGGAGGGTTCTGAAGATCATCGTCCATGACCACGCAATACTCTCCCGTTGCATGGTTCAGGCCGGCCATGACGGCGTTGTGCTCGCCAAAGTTCCTTGCAAGCTTGAGATAGGTTACGATGAGCGGATAGGTGGTATGCAATTTCCTGCAGCGCGCGTCCGATTCGTCCTTGCTGCCATCGTTGACGAGAAGGATCTGCATTTGATATTTTTTTGCATACAAATAAACGAGAGAATTGCAGAGCGCTTCTATGGTCGCCTCGGCGTTGTAAACCGGGATGACTATGGAAAGTGAAAGCATGCGATGGTCCCTTTCAGAAGTGCGCAACCGTCCGGATCGCCGCGGGCAACTCATACGGAATCATTGGCCGGGCACAGGCGGTCGCTGATACAGCAGCGCCGGATGGGCGCATATGGGTTAGGCGCAACGATGGGCCGCCTCGGCAGCGGTTCCCCGGCGTCACGGTACACCTACGAGTGTGATCAGAGATGGCTAAACAGAGGGAGGCGAATTTCCGGAATGAAGGGGGAGAACATAGTGTGCGTAAAAGTTCGATTGATCCTGTTGAACGGTTCGTGCAAAGGCAGCGCTATGGGCGGGAAAAATTACATCATGCGACAGGGCTTCCAGGAGCTGTACAAACATTAACGTTTTCAGATTCTTTGATGACAGTACGGCGCGTTTTTTTTTCAGCAGGAGATTTGAGTCGGGCGTTGTTTCCTGTGCCTCCGGATCTTCCTCATTTTGCAGAATTACCTGCGACAGGAGAAGGTCGACAAGGTACAAGCTGACACCATGCGACTGAATGTTGCCTGGACCTTCATTCTCGCTCTTATTGCCCCGGGCGGTATACGTAAGGGGAGAAATGGCATACACGAAAAAGCTGAAGAGCAATAATACGTCGAGTATTTTTAATGTCTTGCCCCCGGAATGCATGCGTGCATAATACCAAGTGACGCCTTAATGTCAAGCTTTTTTGACGGTTCGCTCAGGAGCCGGTTGGCGTCCGGCATTATAGACCACCCCGCCTGCGGCAACATATTCCCGAAGCACTGCTGAGGCTTCCTCCCGGAGCACATCGCGCTGCACTGCGATGCCGCGGCTGTTCAACGCAGACACCCAGTCGGTCAGTTTGGGCCCTTCATCAAAACCGATGGCCCGCGCATCCTCGTCCCGCGCTCCGCAGACCAGCTGCTGCACGCCCGACCACGGCACGGCCCCGAAGCACATGGCGCAGGGTTCCGTGGTTGCAACAAGTTCAAAGCGCTGCCTCCCCCCGTCGCTCAGGTCGTACCGGGCAAGGGCTTTTTGAGCAAGCATGAGCGCAACGATCTCCGCGTGGAGCACGGAACAGTTCGAGGAGGTCACCAGGTTGATCCCCGGGGCAACGAGGCCGCCTTTTTCTTCAAAGATCGCTGCAGCAAAGGGTCCGCCGGTTCCCTGCTGCACGTTCTCGCGTGCCAGAGCGATGACAAAGCGCATCCGCTCCTCCACGTCCCTGAACAGAGTGGGCGCTGTCTTCATGAATTGCTCGACCCAGGGGGGGAGGATGAAGCAGATCTCAGGGAGCATGGTTCTCCTTTTATCAATTGCGGTGGGACGGGTTTCAAACCCGCCCCTACAACATCATCACGCGGTATCACTGCTCTCTAAAAATTCCATGGCCCGCTCTTCGGACCAGTAGCAATGCTCTTCATTGAACTGGACGAAGCCGAGGTGTCCGCCCGATGCCGGCGTTTCGAGATGCACGGACGTGCTGCGGGATGCTTCCTGCACGGGGTAGCACCCATCGGCCAGAAAGGGATCGTCCATGGCGTTTACGATCAGGGTCGGGATGGTGATCATCGGCAGGAACTGGCCGCTGCTGCACTTGCTCCAGTAGTCCTCGGCATCCTTGAATCCATGGATCGGAGCTGTATAGCGGTCGTCAAAATCCTTGAAGTTCTTTACGCGCTGAAAATCATCGTCATTGATCAGGCCCGGCAGCATGGCTTGTTTTATTCTGATCTTCGCATGGAGCGAGTCCAGGAACTGTTTCAGGTACAGCCTGTTTACCGGTCGTGCCAGTTCGTTCGCGCTTGAGCGCAGATTGCAGGGGGCGGAGAAGGCGATCGCTTTCCGGATCCGGCTGTCCAGCCTATGCGCCTGGCTGCCCAGATAGAGCAGCGTAAGGTTGCCGCCGAGGCTGAACCCTATGAGCGCCAGGCTTTGATAAGCGCCCGAACTGAGCACCTGTTCGACCACCCGGTCCAGGTCGTCGATCGAGCCGTTGTGATAAAAGCGCACCTGGCGGTTCATCTCCCCCGAGCAGGAGCGGTAATTCCAGGCTGCAACGTCCCATCCGTGCCTGTTCAGCATCTTCGCCATCCCCACCATATAGGGGCGATGGGAATTGCCTTCCAGCCCGTGGGACAACACCGCCACCCGGTTGTTGCCGCGCCGGACCCAGTCGATGTCGAGGAAGTCGTCGTCGATCGTTTCAATGCGCTCCCGGTCGTAAAAACCGTGCTCCAGCCTTCGCATTACCGACGGATAGATCGTCTGCAGATGGCCGTTGCTGAAGAACCGCGGAGGACGGTAACGCGAATTTTGGATGATCGGCATGGAACCTCATCGTTAGTTACGGATCAAATGCTACAGAAAAACGAGACTCAAAATCATTTACCGCGAAGGCGCGAGGAGCGCTAGGACGTCAAGAACAAATACATTTGGCTTTCACATCTACAAGATTTCCCCGCGCTCTTTGCGCCTTCGCGGTGAAAATGTTTTGGTTCCGACGTGTTCCTGTCACTGTCAGAATGCCCGTGGTTTTAATTATAGCTGAGTTCAGGTAGTCCTGAATAAAAAAGCACCTCCTGCCTAATAGATCGCGAAGAGGTGCTTTTGTTTTTCCTGTTCCGTTCTGCTTCGACGTTTACCGCGTCACATTATCGAGCATCAGCCTTGCTATTGCTTTTGCAAAACCCGCCGGGTCCTTGAGCTTTGATCCTTCGAGCAGCAGCGCCTGGTTGTACAGCAGGTCCGTGTATTCCTGTATGAGGTCGTCCTGTCCGCCCTTTTCCAGGAACCGGTTCATGACTTCGAAGACACCGTGAGCAGGGTTGATCTCCAGCACCCGCTTGCTGGACGGAACATCCTGCCCCATGGCCCGCAGCATTTTTTCCATCTGCGGATCGAGCCCGCCCTCGTCGGCGACCAGGCAACAGGCGGAGTCCGTGAGCCTGCCGGAAAGACGCACGTCCTTTACCTCGTCCTTTAACTGTTCCTTCATTTTAGCCAGCAGCTTCTCGAATTTCTCCTTCGACTTTTCCTTCTCAGCCTGTTCGGTCTTGTCGAGGCTGATGTCGCCCTTGATCACGGACTTGATCTTCTTGCCCTTGTACTCCTGAAGGCCGCTCATGATGATATCGTCGATGTCGTCGGTCATGATCAGAACATCATAACCCTTGCCGCGGAACGCTTCGAGGTACGGCGAATGCAGCACGTTCTCGTCGGGCTTGCCCGTGATGTAATAGATCTCGGTCTGCGCCAGCGGCATGTTCTTCACATAGTCGTCGAAGGTGGTGAATTTGCCGGCCTCGGTCTTGACGGACGGGAACAGCAGCAGGTCCGCGATCTGCTCTTTCCGTGAATGATCGAAATGAATGCCTTCCTTCAGGACCCTGCCGAACTCCGAGTGGAAGTTCTGATAGGCAACAGCATCGTTTTTCTTCATGTCCGCCAGGGTGTCCAGGACCTTTTTAACAATATTACGCTTGATGACCTCCACATGCTTGTTGTTCTGCAGGATCTCGCGCGAAACGTTCAGCGGCAGGTCCGACGAGTCCACCACACCCTTCACAAAGCGGAGATACTCGGGAATGAGCTGCTCGCAGTGGTCCATGATCTGCACCCGTTTCACGTAGAGCGTCGGCCCGATCTTGTAATCCTTGTACAGGATGCCGTAGGGCGCCTTGGACGGGACATAGAGCAGCGCCGTGAACTCCGACGTGCCTTCTGCCCGGAAATGGATGGTTTTTGCCGGATCGCCGAAATCGTGCGAGATGTGCTTGTAAAATTCGTTGTACTCATCGGCCTTGACCTCTGCCGGGTCTTTCAGCCAGATGGCCTTGCCTGCGTTCATGGTCTCTTCTTCAGAGACCTTGATCTTCTTGTTCTTGTCCGTTGGATCTTCCTTTTCTTGCTCGATGTCCATAACCACGGGATGCTCGATGTAATCCGAGTATTTACGGATGATCGTTTTGATCTCCCACTCGTTCAGATAGTTCTTGTCCTCTGCCTTGAGG
>MHDY01000065.1:31810-35622 GCA_001803705.1 Nitrospirae bacterium GWC2_56_14
GGACTCCCATTTCACCGCCTTCTTCGTCTTTTCGGTCGCTTTGCGCGTGACCACCGTCACCTTGTCGGCCACCATAAAGGAGGAATAAAAGCCCACGCCGAACTGCCCGATCAGCTCGGGTTTGTCCTTCAGCTCCTTGCCCTGGAGTGCCCGCAGAAAATCCTTGGTCCCGGAGTGCGCGATCGTGCCGAGCTCGGCGATCACCTCGTCATGGGTCATGCCCATGCCGTTGTCGCTCACCGTGAGCGTGCCGGCCGCCTTGTCCACGATGATCTTGATCTTCCATTCGCCCGTGTTCCCGAAGATCTCCTTGTTGGTGAGCGATTCATACCGCGCCTTGTCGATGGCGTCGGAGGCGTTGGAGATGAGCTCCCGCAGGAAGATCTCCTTATGGGAATAAAGCGAGTGGATCATAAGGTCCAGTAGTTCTTTTACTTCGGTCTTGAACTCCATTTTTTCTACAGCCATGCGGTCACCTCGTTCTGAGTTGTTATGCTTTTGAAGCAGACTATATATACCTATACCGGGTGCAGGTTGTCAAGGGGTTTGATGCAGAAGTCCGTTTGAAGATCGGGAGTTGCGGCGCTTCGGATCAGGGCGCGCACTTCGGTCTCGGCTGCCATACGACAGGCCGGATAAAGCGAAGCGACTCTACCCGGCCTGCAACCTGAACGGAGCTCCATAATTCCCTGGCACGTCTTTATATTGTTATGAGAAGGGCGACTGGTCGTTTGCGGAATATTCCCTCAGCTCTTCCGCGGCCTCGGTCAGTTTTTTTATCGGCTTGATGATCGCACTGACGATTGCCCGGTCAATGATGTATAAGATCACCAGGAAAACCGCGGCATACAAAAGCATAAAGGTCAGGAGGGCCTTGAAGGCATGAGTTTTGGCGAGCTTCGTGGGGACATACACGATCAAGGCTGCGACGACCTGGTCCGGCTGCCACCCGAATGCAGCGGTGGGGCCGTAGACCGAGATAATTTCGCGGGGAGCATTGCCGGGGAGGCTGTGGCACTGCATGCAGGAACTTTCCGTTACGACCGGCTTGGCAACATAAAAAAATTCCGCTTTGTCCCTCATGATGAATCCCTTTGTCTCTTTGGTCTCCCTGTTTTTAGAAAAGAACAGAATGATGTCCTTCTCGAAGGAATCTGCCTGATTTATGGGATTGCGCGGATTGAGAGAAGTATGCCGGAAGGAATAGTCGGGAAATTTTTTATTCAGCCGCTCGGCAACCCCGCGTGCAGCAAAAGAGGTCGACATGAACCGCGCATCAAATCGGGTCCCCATGTATTTCTGGACCGCCGGCCGCATGACCTTGCCGACCTGATGCCGCACGCTCTCCATGGTGTTCAAAAAGAATTCAGCCTGCTCGAAAACGTCCTCGTTGATGTTTTTCTGAAGTACATAGTATGCAGCCGCTCCCACGAGGGGAAGCGACACAAAGAAGATTACGGTCAGCAGCAATGCAAATCGCAACTGCAAAGACATTGTGTTAAACATGCGGCCCTCCGGTCTGGTGTCGCTTTTCTGAAGGATCGTTTATTGCGTAGCTGAGACCTGCCCCTCGCAGCAGTAAGTTCTGCATTTTTGCTTTCGAGCACTGCCCTTCGTGTCTCACCCGCCAAGCTCTAGAAGCGCCTTTTCCATGTCCGCAGGAAGGGGAGATTCGAAGCTTATCCATTCTTTGCTCACCGGATGCAGAAAGCCCAGGGTGGCGGCGTGAAGCATCTGGCGCGGGAAGGCGATCCGTTTGCCGCTGTGAGTGATCGCGGTTTTTTCTCCATAGGTCCGGTCGCCCAGCACGGGGTGGCCCAGGGAGAGAAAATGCACCCGGATCTGATGTGTCCTTCCCGTTCCGAGCTTTGCGCTGACGAAGGCCGATCCGTTCAATTTCCTGAGGAGCTTCCAGGAGGTCCGTGCCTCTTTGCCCTGCCGGCTGCGAATGGACATTTTTTTCCGGTCAGCGGTCGAGCGTCCGATCTGCGCGTCTATCTCACCTTCCTCAGCGCGCGGACAGCCGAATACCAGGGCGCGGTATTCCCGCTGGATGGTCCGCGCCCGGAACTGCTCCACCAGCGAATAATAGGACGCGTCATCCAGCGCCACCACCATGACTCCTGAAGTGTCCTTGTCAAGACGATGGACCACGCCGGGTCTCAAGGGACCTCCCGGAGCGGACAGCGGCCCGACCAGATACCGGAGCGCGTTCATGAGCGTTCCGCTGCGATGCCCGGCGGCAGGATACACGACGAGGCCTGCCGACTTGTCGATGACCACCAGGTGTTCATCTCTGAAAAGGACCCGGAGCGGAATATCCTCGGGTATGAGCGTATCGTCAGGCGAAGGCTCGGGAAGATTTATGGAAACCTCATCTCCCAGCCGCAGTTTTGCCGAAGGCTTTACGCTCTTGCCGTTGATAAGGACCTGTTCTTCGTCCACGAGACCGGCTGCCCGCGAGCGGGACATGCCGGTGCTATGCGCGGCATATGCGTCTATCCGCTGTCCGGCATCAGCGGCACCGACAACGAGATCTTTTTTTGTTGTTGCCATGCGACTCTTTGGTTCTCCTTGCAGATCCCTCTCCCTTGATGGGAGAGGCTAGATGAGGGTGATGGGCATATTTTCACCCTCCCCTTAATCCCCTCCCATGGAAGGGAGGGGAGACACTAGCGCACTGCGTTGTCGGGTTACTTCGTTTTATAATCGACAACAACCCGGCTCTCTCTGATCTTTTCAACGAATGCGCCGATGCGGCGATGCTCGGGATGCTTCTGGTACAGCGCAAGGTCCTCTTCGGTCTCGAATTCCGAGTAGAGCGCGACATCATAGGAAGAGTCGGATGGAAGGAAGTTAGCTCCCACTTCTATGTGCCTGATCTGCGGGATAACCTGCTTGAGCGCCTCGAGATCGGTTTTCATTTTTCGGGAATTCTGTTCTTTGGTTGCGCCTTCGGCAACGTCTTTCAGTTTCCACATCACCAGATGTTTGATCAAGGCCGCTCCTTTTGCTGCGATATTTATTGTTGCCCTTGTTTGCGATAATCCGTATTATACCATCACTCTTCCCAATTACGGAACCGGTTTTTTCGGGAAGAGCAGTTCAACTCTCTGGGGGCGCGATGCAAATATTCAGACGTTCTTTTCTTTTTTTCTGCTGTTTCCTTGCTCTTTCAGCCTGCGGTACAAAAAAATCCAATGTCGAAAACGCGCTCGGACCGGACGGCAAGCGGATCAAGGCGTCGCAGCGCCCCTACACCGTGTTCGGCCAGCGTTATGAGCCGCTCCGGAGCCATGAGGGGTTTGTGCAGACCGGCATCGCCAGCTGGTACGGCAAGGACTTTCACGGCAAGAAAACGAGCAACGGCGAGATCTACGATATGCACGCCATGACCGCGGCGCATAAGACCCTTCCGCTCGGCGTGTACCTCAAGGTCTATAACCGGGAGAACGGGCGGGAAGCAACGGTGCGCGTGAACGACCGCGGCCCCTTTGTCAAGGGCCGCATTCTCGACCTTTCCTTTGCAGCAGCGAAGGAGCTCGGCGTCGATACGGCCGGCACCGCGCGGGTCAGGATCGAGGCCCTGGGATACCGGCAGGACGGCGGTGGCGGCCAGGAGCGGTATAAGGTACCGGCAACCTACGATGCAGGCGACTACACAGTGCAGGTCGGGGCATTCAAGGAGCAGGCGAATGCTGTTCGGCTTTCGGCGGAAATGCGAAAGCTCTCCGGGTTTGCCGATGTGCGCATGACGAACGTGAATGGCGACATCTTCTACCGGGTCTATGCAGGCAAGTACTCGTCGCTAA
>MHDY01000066.1:0-2873 GCA_001803705.1 Nitrospirae bacterium GWC2_56_14
CGGCCTGTCCTTCGTGTATGTGATCTTCGAGGACGGCACCGACATCTACTGGGCGCGGAGCCGGGTCCTTGAGTATCTCCAGGGCGTTACCGGCAGGCTTCCCGCGGGTGTGACGCCCGTGCTAGGCCCTGATGCCACCGGCGTCGGCTGGGGATTTCAGTACGCCGTCACCGACGAGACCGGCAAACACGACCTTGCCCAGCTCCGTTCGCTCCAGGACTGGACCCTTAAGTACGCAATCGAATCCGTGCCCGGCGTGTCCCAGGTGGCAAGCGTGGGCGGGTTCGTGAAACAGTACCAGATCACCGTGGACCCGAACCGGCTCTTTGCGTACAAGCTGTCGCTGATGAAGGTCATGGAGGCAATCAGGAGGAGCAACCGCGACGTCGAAGGAAGGGTGGTGGAGTGGTCGGGCCGGGAGTATATGGTGCGCGGCCGCGGCTATATCAAGGATAAGTCCGATATCGAGAAGATCGCCGTCGGCAACGACGGCAAGGGCACCCCGATCCTGCTGCGCGATATCGCGGCGGTCCAGCTGGGCCCGGAGATCAGGCGCGGCGCCGCCGATCTTGACGGCAGGGGAGAGGTGGTAGGCGGCATTGTGGTCGTCCGGTTCGGCGAGAACGTGCTGTCCGTCATCGACCGCGTCAAAGCCCGGATCAAGGAGATCGAACCGTCGCTGCCGGAAGGGGTGAAGATCGTCACGACCTATGACCGGTCGGAACTGATCCACCGGTCCGTGGACACGCTGAAGGAAGAGATCATCAAGCTCGGCCTGGCGGTGAGCGTGGTCTGCTTCGTCTTCCTGTTCCATCTGCCCAGCGCCTTTGTGGTTATCCTGACCTTGCCGATCGCCATCCTCATCTCCTTTATCTGCATGTACTATCTGGGGATCAGCTCGAACATCATGAGCCTCTCCGGCATTGCCATCGCCATCGGCGCCATGGTCGACGCCTCGATCATCATGGTCGAGAACGCGCACAAAAAGCTGGAGGACTGGGAAAAGGCGGGCAGCGTCCATGGCTCCCGCGTGGACGTGATCATCCAGGCCGCGCAGGAAGTGGGGCCGTCGCTCTTCTTCTCGCTGCTGGTGATCACCGTCGGGTTCCTGCCGGTCTTTACGCTCGAGGACCAGGCGGGGCGGTTGTTCAAACCGCTTGCCTATACCAAGACCTTCTCCATGCTCTTCGCGAGCTTTCTCGCCATCACGCTGACGCCGGTACTGATGACCCTGTTCATCAAGGGGAAGATCAGGCATGAGGACAATAACCCGATCAGCCACTTTCTGGCCAGGATCTATCACCCGGTGGCGGAGTTCTCGCTCCGGTTCCGAAAGACCGTCATCATCATTGCCATCGTGATCGTGCTGGTCACGATCTTCCCGTTTTCGCAGCTCGGGTCGGAGTTCATGCCGCCTTTGTACGAGGGCACGCTGCTGTTCATGCCCACGGCGGTGCCCGGGGCCTCCATCACGACCATGTCGGGCATCATGCAGGTCCAGAATAGGATCATGAAGCAGTTCCCCGAGGTGGAGCAGGTCTTCGGCAAGGCAGGCCGCGCGGAAACGCCGACCGATCCGGCGCCGCTCGAGATGATCGAGACCAATGTAACGCTCAGGCCCATGAAGGAGTGGCGCCCCCAGTTCAAGAAGTTCGAAGACCTGCGCGACGAACTTGACGCGGCGGTAGCGATCCCCGGGGTGGGCAACAACTGGACCATGCCGATCATCGGCAGGATCGATATGCTGTCAACGGGCATCAGGACCCCGCTGGGCCTCAAGATCTTCGGCCCGAAGCTCGATGAGATCGAACGCATCGGACTGGACGTGGAGAAGACCCTGCGCGAGGTGCCCGGTACGCGCGCCGTCTATGCCGAGCGGGCGAACACGGGATATTTCCTTGATTTCACGATCAACCGCGATGAGATCAGCCGCTACGATCTCCGGATCGAGGATGTGCAGGAGGTGATCCAGTCGGCCATCGGCGGCATGAACCTGACGACCACGGTGGAAGGGCGGGAGCGCTATCCCGTGAACATCCGCTACGGACGGGAGCTGCGCGATGACGTGGAGAAGCTCAAACGGGTGCTGGTCCCGGTGATGGAGGGGGCCCAGGTCCCGCTGGGCCAGCTTGCCGACATCCGGGTCACGCGCGGTCCGGGCATGGTCCAGAGCGAAGGCGGAAGGCTTACTGCCGCGGTGACGCTGAATATCGACGGCAGCGATTTCGGCGGCTATGTGGAAAAGGCGCGAAAGGCGATCGCTGAAAAAATAAAAATTCCCGCAGGATATTCCCTGCTCTGGTCAGGCCAGTATGAGTACATGGAGAGCGTAAAGACCAAGCTCTTCTACGTGATCCCGCTGACCTTGTTCATCATCATCGTGCTGATCTACCTCAATACGGCATCGTGGATCAAGACCGCCATCGTGCTTCTGGCGGTGCCGTTCTCGCTGGTCGGTACGGTCTGGTTCCTCTATATTCTGGGGTATCACATGAGCACGGCCGTCTGGGTCGGCGTGATCGCCCTGGCGGGGCTCGATGCCGAGACGGGCATCGTCATGCTGCTCTATCTTGACCTGTCGTACAATCAATGGCACAAAGACGGCAGGATCAAGACGCTGCGCGATATCGAGGACTCCGTCATGGAAGGAGCGGTGAAGCGCATCCGTCCCAAGATCATGACCGTATCGGTGATCCTGGCCGGACTGCTGCCGATCATGCTGTCCACCGGCACGGGCGCCGACGTGATGAAGCGCATTGCAGCGCCCATGGTAGGCGGGGTCATCACCTCGACCATCCTGGAGCTCATCATCTATCCGGCGATCTACGTGATCTGGAAGGAAAGGGAGCTGAGAAGTGTGAAGTGAGAAGTGG
>MHDY01000066.1:2898-5372 GCA_001803705.1 Nitrospirae bacterium GWC2_56_14
ACCCTGTACCCTGACCCCTGACCCCTGACCCCTGACCCCTGACCCCTGATTCTACTTCTGCTTCGGCGGGTTCATGACGGCGTCGTACCGTTTCAGATATTCATTGACCAGGCGCTCGGATTCATACCCGAGCGCTTTTGCGTAGAGGACCAGGAAGCCGCGGAGGTAGGGCCGGGCGGGAAGCTTGCTGAAACTCTCCGCTTCGATAAAATCGATATAGCGCGTGCCGAGTTTCGTCATGTCGGCGAGCGTGCGGACGGTAATGCTGCGTTGTTCCCGCAGGGCCTTGAGGACCGAACCGGTGAATTCCGTGATCGTTGGTGGAATCGGCTGCGGTGTCGGTATTACGACCGCAGGCATGGGCGGCGGCAGAGGCTCCTGTGCGGGCTCTGCATTTTTGAGATAGCGGTTGTCCGAATGAAGGGACAGGGACGGCTGCACCGGCTGCGCTTGATAGCGTTTTTCGGCCAAGGGCGCCGCGGCGGTTGCCGGTGGAGGCTGGTGGCTCTGGCGAAGCAGCGCGTCATAGCGCTTCCGGGACTCCTCGTAGACCAGCGTGCGATAGGCATCTTCGATCCGCTGGTTTATGGAGGTGGTCTCCTCGGCCGAGAAGAGGGAATAGAGCGCAATGGAGTTCGGTTCATAGATCTTGCGTATCCGGTCGTAGGCCCGGTGGATGTCCTGCGATGAGGCGTCGGTGCTGATCTCGAGGAGTTCGTAGTAGTTCAGGTCTTCTATTTTTTTGATCATGAAAACTCCCCCAAATACCAAATCACAAGCATCGTGCTCGAATCACCTAACCTCCCCTTGGCAAGGGGAGGGAAAGCCGTAGCCCTCTCAATAGAGCATGCTGGCGGTAAGCTGCTCTTTCCTGAGCACGTTATGGACGATCCGCTCGATGCAGCGCGCCGGCCGCGAGTAGGGATATTCGATCGCCAGCGGCCGTTTGCTCCGGATGGACTGCCAGACGCAGTCATCGTACTCGACATAGCCCAGATATTCGAGGTTGATGCCGAAGTACTTCTGGCAGGCGCTTTTCATGGAAAAACCGATCTGGATGTCGTTCTTGGTCCGCACCTGGTTCACGATGAGCTTGGGCCTGAACTTCATCATTTCGAGCTCCAGGCCTTCGCCGCTTTCCGGCTCCAGCTGTTTAATGCGTTCGATCAGGTCGTAGGGTGTGCGGATCCCCATGCTGTTCTTCTGGTCCATGGCCGCATCGATCAGGTCCTTGATGTTCTGGCTGGAGACGACCTTCTTGAACCGGCGGTAAAAGGCGCTCTTGATGAACCGGTAGGCGTTCTCAATGGCCGTAGGCTCCGGCAGCACCACGAGGATGCCATGGTCGGCGAACAGGAAAAAATCGAGGATGTTGAAGGACGTTCCGGCGCCGAGGTCCAGGAGGATATAGTCGGCATCGAGGGTTTCGAGGTGCCGCAACAGGCGCGCTTTCTGCGCGAAGTTGGGGTTTGCCGCATCGAGGAAGTCCTGGGCGCCGCTCACCAGGCTCAGGTTGGGGATGCTGGTCTTGATGATCACTTCCTGGATGGTCTCGACGCGGCGGTTCAGAAAGTCGGAAAGCGTCATCTCCGGCACGCCGATGCCGAGCGTCGTGTGCAGATTCGCTCCGCCGAGGTCGGCGTCCACCAGGAGCACCCGCTTTTTCAGGCGGGCGAGGGTGATGCCGATATTGCCGGTGATCAGGCTTTTGCCGATGCCGCCCTTGCCGCCGCCGACGGCCCAGATTTCTTTCTTGCGCAGGGCGTCCTGGATCTCTATCATTCCGCCTGGCTCTCCCGGGTTGCGGCGGTGGCCGCTGTTTCCGTCGGCTCAGCCGAAGGGGTCTCTTCCTCCGGGGCCAGGTCCGCGTATGCGGCCTCTTCCTCGAGTATCTCCGCTTCACTGGCCGGCGCAGCCACGGCGTTTGCATCGCCTGTTGGAACTTCTTCCATGACATCCTCTCCCGCCTCAAGTTCCTGGAATTCCTTGAGCGTCGGCAGGGACGAAAGGTCTTTTAATCCGAAATACTGCAGAAAGTCCTGGGTGGTGCCGTACATCATGGGCTTGCCCGGCACATCCTTCTTCCCCACGATCTTGACGAGCCTGCGCTCCATCAAAGTTCGCATGATGCCGCCGATGTTGACGCCGCGCACCGCTTCCACTTCGCTGCGGGTGATGGGCTGCTTGTACGCCACGATGGCCAGGGTCTCCAGCGCGGGCTTCGACAGCCTGGTCGAGACCTTGACGGCCTTGAACTTTCTGATCCAGCCGAAATGCTCCGGCCGCGTCGCGAGCTGGTATCCGCCCGCCACCTCGGCAAGCATGATGCCCGCGCCCCGGTCGTCGTAGTCCTGCCTGAGCACGGCGAGCTGCATGTCGATCTGATCGACCGTTGCTTCGTCGAAGATGCCCTTCAGTTTGTCCATGGACAGGGGATTGCCGGAGACGAAGAGCAGCGCCTCAAGCGCCGATTT
>MHDY01000066.1:5498-5630 GCA_001803705.1 Nitrospirae bacterium GWC2_56_14
AACAGATGATTCTTTTTGGTAAGGGCTTCGAGATGTATCCGCCCCTATCATAGCTTTATCAAATTTTTCCGTGTAAATCTGTGTCCAAAGGACTTTGTTTCATTTTCTCACATCGCCATGGGATCGCCCAGC
>MHDY01000066.1:5654-6865 GCA_001803705.1 Nitrospirae bacterium GWC2_56_14
ATCTTCACATCGATGTCCGTCGCTGTTTCCATGATCTTTCGTATCTTGGGGATCGCGTCCTTCACGAGCTCCGGATTGGAGCTGCCGATGTTCCCGATGGCGGCGACGGCGTTCTTGACCGCGTTGGGATGGCCGCTGTCCAGGTAGGCCATGAGCTTCGGCACCAGGCTGGCCACTTCCTTGGGGTAATGGAGGCCGATGGCGCCCAGGGCGAAGAGCACGCCGCCGCAGGTGGCCTCCTTGGAGAACTCGAGCACTTCCACGAGCTTCGGCAGGATGCCGCGGATCAGCTCCGGCGCGTTGATGCCGATCTTGCCCAGGGCATGGGACGCTGCTTCGCGCTCGTCATCGTCGCCGGTCTCGAGCATCGAGATCAGCCGCGGGACCGCGTCGCGGACGAGGTCTGTGTGGGCAAAACCGATATTGCCGAGGGCGTAGGCCCCTTCCTGGCGCACGAGACTCTGCTCATGTTCCAGGAGCGCCTTGAGCTTCGGCGCCGCTGCTGTTGCCGCTTCCTTGAAATTAAAACCCAGGTTCCCGATTGCGTTGGCCGCATCGATCTTGATGAACATGTCGGATTCGTCCAGAAGCGCGATCAGGGTCGGCAGATGGCGCCGCGTGTCGTTGGGGTAGTCGAAGCCAACGCGCGACAACAGGTTCAAAACGCCGGAGCGCACGTCGCCGTTCTTCTCGCCCAGGAGGGCCACCAGATCGCCGATGAGCGCGCGGTCCGCATAGACCGCGGTCTCGATCTCGCCGAACTTCTTTGCAAATGCCAGTGTTTTGATGTCAGGTTTCATAAGTTAAGTAAAAGGGTCCAGGGGCCAGGGTTCAGGGTCCAGGAGATCAAAACCGTGCTACTTGCCTTCGATCATTCCATCTCCGAAAAGGCTCCCCGTGGCATTGTCCCGGTCCTGCGCATCGATGACGGCCTTCATGATCCGGATGGGGCCGAACTGCTCCATCTGAAAGACCTTGATGACCCGCGTCTTGAGCAGTTCCAAAAGCGCCATGAAGGTGCCGACGACCTGGGCCTTGCTGGTGGTGTTGTCAAAAAGCTCGGTAAAGAGCATGCTGTCCGTGGTCTCGAAGCGCGCCAGGATCTGCGAGATCTTCTCGGTGATCGAGACCGCCTCGGCGGTCACCTCGAAGCTCGCGTCGGGCACGCGCGCCATGACGTCCTTGAGCGCGGCAAGCAGGTCGAAGAGGTG
>MHDY01000066.1:6885-10728 GCA_001803705.1 Nitrospirae bacterium GWC2_56_14
GCTCTTCCTCGGGGATGTCGGGAGCCGCCTCGGCCGACCGGGTGTAGACCTGCGACCAGGTCTCTTCCTTGCCTTCCAGGGAGGAGGCCGCCTCCTTGAAGCTCTTGTACTCAAGCAGCCGCCGGATAAGCTCGGCCCGCGGGTCGACGCCGTCCTCATCGGCCTCGGGGTTCTCGGGAGGCGGCAGCATTTCCCGGGACTTGATGAGCGTGAGCGTCGAGGCCATCACGAGGAACTCCCCGGCGATCTCCATGTCGAGGCTCTTCATGAGCTCGATATATTCGAGGTATTGCTGGGTAATGAGTGCGATGGGGATGGAGTAGATATCGAGTTCGTGCTTCTTGGTGAGGTGCAGCAGGAGGTCCATGGGACCTTCGAAGATCTCGAGCTTGATCTGATACGACATGGGTGGCTGAGCCCCTCTGTGCATGTCCGGATGGGTCCGGGCCATGAAAAATTATTAAAGAGAAATTAGCGTTATTAGCCCGAAAAGTCAAGAGAAACCTTCGATTGCGGATTGCGGATTTCGGATTGCGGAATGAGGGGCGAGAGGCAGAAGACAGGAGCCAGGAGTCAGTAGTCGGAAGACAGAAGTCAGAAGAACCCTGAACCCCGGCCCCTGGACCCTGACCCCTGACCCCTGGACCCTGACCCCTGAACCTCTGCCTTTCATGTCAAATGCTACAATCCGCAACAAAAGGCAATGCCCTTAAAATACCCCACCGGAATACTTGACAATAAAGAGCGCTTTCGTATAATCAACGAAATTTTTGTTAATGCCCGTTTTTGGCGCGAAACAGTTTCGAATGTTCTTGATTATGCGGTCCGTTGGGTGAAGGATTCGACGAGGACGAAAGACAGCGAGGAGGAAAACCATGCTTGCCATTTTAAGTGATCTTCATTTTCAAGACACGATGAACGATATCGTCAAAGACGACGGAGGGAACACCCTGGTCAGCGTGGACAGGAATATCTCTCCAAAGGCCTTCAAGTTCATTTTCGACGAATTCATCGATATTGCCAACAAGGTCAAGGCGCAAGAGCTGAATATCGTCCTGGCCGGAGACATTTTTGACCTCAACAGGAGCCAGACCTGGTTCAAGGGTCCTGTCAGGCCCTATGGAGATCATTCTGTGGATGAGTGGGCTCCCATTGCGAAACAGATATTGGGCGACATTATAACAACCAACAGTGAGACGTTCGAGCTTTTCACCCACTATGCAGGGCGTAAACTGGAGAGCGGAGCACCGGTAACCTTCACGTACCTTCCCGGAAATCATGACCGCTTGATCAACCTCCACCCTGAACTGAGGTTGCAGGTCAGGAACCTGCTGGAAAAAAGCTCCAGAGACAACTCGCCGTTCCCGCATGAGATCGCGTTGCCGGGCTATGGCGTGCATATCCGGCACGGCCATGAATACGATCAGACAAACTTCGCAGGGACCGTTTGCTCGACCGGTCCGCTGATCTGCGATCCGAAAGATTACGACGCGGCGCCGATGGGAGATTTTGTTTCCATTGACATTGTTACCCGCATTGCCTGCGAGTATAGACGTCGATATGAGCGGGATATGAAAGCCGGCAACACGGTGCATACCGGGCTGTACCGGAAAATACTGGAATTCGACGATCTGCGACCTACGTCCGATCTGATCGCGTTCATAAAAACGGAAATGACCGATGGTGACGGCGATTTTGAGAAATACTTCATGCCTGTGGTCAAAGATGTTCTGAACGACGCGCTGAAAAGCGCTTTTCTCAGGAAGTGGCTGAGCATATGGACGCTCTTGAAGGCTAAAGCCGCGCAATGCTGGTCTTACAAAGCTCTACTCAAAGCGATCACCAAGATGGATTCCGAGCAGCCGCTACCGTGGAAATTCGCGATTCGCGAGCCCGATCTCGCCGACGCTGACACAACCTTCCGCTACGTGGTTGCCGGCCATACTCATAATCCCGATCTCGTTTATCTGAGCAAAAACAACAAGGGCCAGGAGCGATTCTTCTTCGATACGGGCACCTGGCGGCAGCAGATAAGAAAATGCACGTGCGATGATGAAAAAACCTTTGCCCGCGCCAAGGCGCTTACTTATGTGTTGTTTTACAGCCCGGAGAAAGACTGCTGCAATACAGAGCGGGTAGAAAGATTCGATTACTGGTCCGGGTACACAAAAACAGTGAGTGATTCAATTCCAAAACAATAAAGCTTCCAGGCTTTTCTGTATTGAGCGGGACATGGGTTAAGCATATTTGTAGCGACAGCGTCGGAGCCGGTAATGTTCATGAGCGGTTCATTCCAATTCCGTACCTTTAGGAGGAAGGCAAATGGCTGAAACAGTCGAACCATCGAAACAAGAACTATTGGAAAAGATCGTTCACATTGTACAAAATGTAGGTCTCATTGCAGGCGGGTTGGGCAGTCTGGCGGTGTTGTTTTTCTGGATAGGAAATGTCATCGTTATTTCCCGGCTTCGGGAATACAATCTTTACGGTATCGTGCATTATACCGACGAATACGTGAAAGAGGCGGGCTATCAGTTTTTACAGGACGTGTTCACTTTTTTTCACGACCCAGTCCTGATCGCGCTTTCCGTGGCGATCGTGAGCATGATCGTCCTTTTCGTCCCCGTTGGCCCCTTCAAGAAGAAGAGCGATGTGCATTTTACGTTCGAGCTCTTAAAAAATCCGGTGAAACTTGTCGAATGGGTAAAGCGTGCAAATGGTCACTACGTCATATTTCTGACGATCGCTTTCGTATCCACCCTGGCGCTTGCTCTCGATTGGGGTGCGCGGAATCTGGCCAGGGACATTATTGCCGATGCGGATACCTTGCAGCAAATCATCAGGCAGATGGATGAGGCTGCTCAGAACAGGAAACCCGCTTTTTTTGCATTCAGGCAAAACCAGGAAAAGGATACGTTCCGAAACAGGTTTATTGCCGACCTGGCAGTAGATGCCAAGCCGACGAGCACGTGGGTTGTGCAATCGATAAAAAGCGTAGGATATGGAGAGAAAGGCGTCAGTGACGACCGACTCATTGCCGCGTTTCAAAAAGATCTGGGCATCGAGGAACAGCCCGATATTGTCACGGCAAAGGAACGCATCGAAAAATCAGAGACGTACCGGATGCTTAAGCAAATAAGCATGAATGAAAGGCTTAATAGCAAAATATATTTAACCGCAAAAAATGTAAACACGGTCTTTGTATCCCTCCTTGAAGGTGACCTTAAGACACCGGATGATTATGCAACCCTTGTTCAGAACCCCGGCAACTACGCCTATCTGAACGGTCTTGTCGATAATCTTATGAACATTCGCAAAAATGTTATCGCTTGTTTTGAGCTTCGCAACGACACGGCGAGGAAGATTATGGGCGACATAGCGACACTGACCCGCATCAGGCTCGGGAATAAGCTTATTACCATATCCTTTCTGACCATGGTCGGGATTCTCGCATACCTGCTTTTGAACATCACCGAGCTTCGCAAATTTGAAGTCGCTGAGAAGGGCTACTATTTCATGATGATCGCTCTTTTTGTCACGATTTCAATCACGCTGCCTACGGTGTACGGCAGGTATAACTTTGAATTTAAGATCCAGCGGGTGAGTGCTATCGCGTTTTCGAATGAGGAGGGAATGAAAGACCTGAAGACGAAGCTCCAGGATAATCTCGAAAAACAACAGGCGGTCTATGTCCTCGGACCTACCCGGGACAAGGAAATAATCGTTAGTACAATTCTGAAAGAGAAGACCGCCGAAGCAACGCCGCAGATCATCGTCATGGACCGCGCAGCGATCCGGTATATCATTCTTGAACCGGTCAAAAGCTTTGAAATTCCCGCTCTG
>MHDY01000067.1 GCA_001803705.1 Nitrospirae bacterium GWC2_56_14
CTCTCATCCCGGGTCGTCATCATCGGGATGAGCGCCGATGATCTTGGCATAGCCTTCCTGAATGCCGGAGCGAACGATTTTCTTCAGAAACCCTTTATACCTTACCGACTCGCCATGATGATCGACGGCGGGGACATCCTCTCCTAAAGAATACCTCCAGCATTACACTTCGAACTATCGGCTCCTTATCGTTATTGTTTGCAAATCTTCCGGGTTTAGTTGGGTTATTCGTGTTCTTCATTTACGGAATGAGCGGGAAGTGGTTTATAGAGCATACATAGACACAGGGACAATTTACCTACCACATAAAAGTCAGAAAAGCCTCATTTTCTATCTATCCCACCACGTGCCATCAGGTTGGCTATCGGCTCTCTGGACAAGAATGCATCTTTTCTGATAGAATGCGCATCACTACATTGTCCGACTGGTTCTGCCTGCCGGTCAACTATTCTCAAAGGGGAGTGTCTATGGAATCTGCTGCCGATATGGCGAAGAGACACGGTTTGGAAAAGTATCTGGACAATCCTGCCGAACTGAACGATGCGATCTTTAACCTTATGCTGCTGCAGGAAACCATACAGATCGAGCAGGCACAGCGCCTCAAGATCCGTACTGCCGGAACCGAGACCATTTTGAGCAAACGCACGGTTCACGGCAAGTTCATCGCCGGCTGCACCGGTGATAAACAGTACGGTTATGCGGTGGAAACCGCGCTCCGCGCCGCTACCACCGTTGTAGCTGTTTTCCAGCGGGGGCTTTTTATCAGCATGCTTGAACGGATGGGCATCCCTAAGGACCGGATCTCACAGTATTGCGACAGCGTCATCATCTCTGACGATACTCATTGCAGCGACAGGGATTGAATTGACCTGCCACGGGAACTCAGTGCCGGTCCCCCCCGCGCCTGCTGTCACTATCCCCGCCGCGTCTATCATGGTGATCATCGCCGCCACGTCCACCCCCCCGATGACCATCTGCAGGTACGAAAACAGGGAAACAGCCGCTCACTGCGGCCAAGAGCAGAGTGAGAACGATCAAACGAATGTGCTTTAACATGGTATTTTCCTCTCTTGATACAAATGTATTGATTCACGAAAACCAGTTCTGTTACCTTCCCTTATCTCAAGTATAACACGGTGCTGCGGGTTTTTATGACAGGCTGACACTGAGCGGTATGGAGGGGGATAGCAAATGCCAGCAGTTCGTACACTCGGCGTGAACACACCTCCCGGTGCTCCCGGGAAGAGCTGAAATCCTGCCCTTGACAAGGACCTCTGCCCGCTCTATGATTAAATTCTCTCGTTGAGGAGGTGTGGATGAATCAGTATTTTAAACTGGTCTATGCTTATAAATTCACTGATGGACCGATCATAAAATTCGAACTGCTCCTGGATGAAGTGACCCTGGCATTTATACCCGGGGAGCGCCGCAGTCTGCCGGACTGGGCTCGCCTGGGTTATCACCAATGCGCGAACTGCCCGCTGGACGAGCGAAAACATCCCTATTGTCCCATTGCCGCCAATTTCTCCGGGATCTCCGAGAAGTTCACGAGCTTTGCCTCTCATGACCGGGTGAGCGTGGTGGTCCTTGTGGAAGAACGGACCTATCAGAAAGACACGACGGTCCAGATGGGGCTCAGCCCGCTCCTGGGCATCATCATGGCAACGAGCGGCTGCCCGATCATGGATCAGCTCAAGCCCATGGTGCGTTTCCATCTGCCTTTCGCGAGCCTGGACGAAACGATATTTCGCATGGTCTCCATGCACCTCGTGGCGCAGTATCTCCGAAAACAGGAGGGGAAAAGCGCCGACTGGTCGCTTGACGGATTAACGCAGGTCTATGAGCAGGTGGGAGTGGTGAACCGCGATTTTGTCGACCGGCTGCTGGGAGCCGCCAGGAACGACGTGAACGTGAATGCCCTCGTGAACCTGGACGCCTTCGCTAAAATGGTGCCGCTGGCTGCGGATAGAATGCTCAAAAAGATCTCCCCGTACTTCGCCGCTCTTCTGGACCGTCCCTGACGCCGGACCGAACCGGCCCGTATGCGCCGCGAAACCGGCGCATTGGCATGACGGGGCCACTTTCTTCTTTGTCTTGTTGTTTCTCCTGTGTTACAATTGCCGCTGGAGGTAGGGGCTGGTGAGATCATTCAAAGAGATCAAGCACGATTACCGGTTCACGGCGGAAGATGAGCGGCGTCTTGCACAGCTGCGGCCGTTCATGGAAGAGCATGCCGAGGAGGTCATGAGCACACTCAATCTCTGGATCATGGGGACCAAAGGGGCGGCGCAGTTCTTCACCGACGAGACCAGGAAAAAACACGTCTTTGACGCCCAGCGGGTATGGTTCCTGGAGCTCTTTTCCGGCACCTACGACAACCGCTACTACGAAAAGCTCATTCACATCGGGGCCACCCACGTGCGGCATACTGTTGCCGCCCATTATATGAATCGGGCCGTCAACCTCGTCAGGAACGCCTGTACGGGTCTTCTGCAGATCCGGGACGAGGACCGGGCAACAACAACGGACATGATCGTTTCGCTCGGCAAGATCCTTGACATCAGTCTTGACGTCATAACCACCTCGTACATCGAAGAAGAGATCAGGACCTATTCGCCGGTCTATAAAGTAAAGAGCGCGCTGATCAACTTCTCGGAATGGTTTGCCCAGACCACCAACCTGGTGCTGGTGCTCGCGCTCATCGGCCTTACCCTGGGAGTTGTCTGGCTCTTTGTGCAGGATGTGATGCATCTCCTGTCGGGCGATGTGGAAGGGGGCATTATTGCGGCGCTGGGCTCCATGCTGCTTTTGTGGCTCATGATCGAACTGATGAACACGGAGATCTCCCACCTCAAAGGCGGGAAGTTCCATATCAGCGTGTTCGTGGGCGTGGCCCTGGTGACCATGATCCGGGAGACCATGATCGCAACGCTGAAGCATGAAAATCCGGAATCGATCTATTACCTTATAGCCGCCATCCTGGTCATCGGGTTCGTTTTCTGGATCGTGACCAAGGCCGAGGATAGGCCCCGGTGAGCGGTCTTTTTAGTTACGAAAATTCTTTCCGGCATACCCTGGGATCGTAGAATGCCACGGTGAAGCTGGTGCATGGAGGGTAACAGATGGACAATGATCTTAAACAATGCGGCATTTCCGAAGAAGATATCAGGGCGGGGCTCACGGACCTCAAGGGGTTTGTGGACATCACCGAAGAAGACCTGATGAAGATCTATTCCTCGGCGCTGAAACATGCGAGGAACCGGGAGCAGTCAGGGATGACCGTCGCGCATCTCATGACCAGGGACGTGGTCACGGTGAAGAAGGATACTCCGCTGGAAGAAGCGGCACGGCGGCTTACGGGCCTCAGGATCAGCGGCATGCCGGTGGTGGATGATCAGGACAAGGTCCTCGGCGTTATCGGCGAACTGGATATCATGGCTGTGCTGAGCGGAAAAAAAGCGCGGGGTCTCAAGGATCTGCTCCGCCGCCTCATGGGAGAGCCGTCGCCGGTGCGGAAGGAAGGGGACCAGGTGGGGCATGTCATGAGCACTCCGGCGATCACCATCAAAAAAACGGTCGATGTGCGGGATGCGGCGCGGGTCCTGGATTCTCACCGGATCAAGCGGCTGCCGGTCGTGGATGACGAGGGAAAACTGATCGGTGTCATCTCCCGTGCCGACATCGTACGGGCCATGGGCAAGACCATGGAAGAACGGGCCGTCATCTCCATGCAGAAACGCTAGGAAGAGGGCAGGTTCCGCCATGACATTCCGTGAATATCTGCTGAAAATGAAGGGCAGTACCAAAAGCCCTCCCGGCGTGGGAATAGGCGAACTTGCCTGGTCGTGGCTCGGCGCCGTGCTCGGCATCGGTCTCTGCGGTTATTTGTCGTCCCAATATTTCGAGCCGAAGGACCAGTCGCTCATCATCGGTTCTTTCGGCGCATCGGCCGTCCTCCTCTACGCCGCGATCAAAAGCCCCTTGGCCCAGCCGCGGAACCTTGTGGGAGGGCATATCATATCCGCGCTTATCGGCGTGGCCTGCTTTCAACTGTTCGGCAATACGATCTGGATCGCTTCCGCCCTTGCGGTATCCCTTGCAATCGTTGCCATGCTCGCCACCAAGACCCTGCACCCTCCCGGAGGCGCCACAGCCCTTATCGCGGTCATCGGAGGCGCCAAGGTCCACAGCCTCGGTTTTTACTATGCGCTGCTTCCCGCCGGCGCCGGCGCCATCATCTTGCTGATCGTCGCGCTCCTGGTGAACAACCTTTCCCGCAACAGAAAATATCCTGAGTACTGGGTATAATACCTCCGCGGCTTTGGTGATTTTATCCGTTCTCCGCGCTGGTTCTGCCTCCAGGTTACCATTCCGCAATCCGAAATCCACAATCGAATCGGCCCTTGCCTTTTGCGGCTGTTTCCTGTAATTTCGTCTCTAGTCTTTATCTGCTGCGTGGAAAAGCATCCTCTCTCTTAGGAGGTTTAACGGGATATCATGCAGGAAAAACACCCCCTCTCGAAAAGCCACGCGATCTTTTTCGCCGGCATTTTTGTCGCCCTGTATGCCCTCAGCAGGACCAGCTACCTGGTCATGCATACGCTGGTGGAGATGTTCAGCGTCGTCGTGGCCTGCAGCATCTTCATGATCGCCTGGAACACCCGGCGGTTCATAACGAACAGCTTTTTTCTCTTCCTCGGCATCTCCCTGCTCTTCGTCGGCATCCTCGACCTTGTCCACACCCTCGCGTATAAGGGGATGAACGTGTTCTCTGGATACGACGCCAACCTGCCGACCCAGCTCTGGATCGCGTCCCGCTACCTGACCGCGTTGTCCCTGCTGGGCGCGCTCCTCGTCGGCGGCCGCAGCCTGAACGCCTACGGGGTCCTGGCGGGCTACGCCACGGCCACGGCGGTGCTCCTGTTCTCCATTTTCGGGGGTTACTTCCCGGACTGCTACGTGGAGGGCAGCGGCCTGACCGCCTTCAAGATCGCAAGCGAGTACATCATCTCGCTCCTGTTCGCCGGAACGCTCGTCCTGTTCTACCGGCTGCGCAGGGAATTCGAGCCGGCCATCCTCGGCATGCTGGCCGGGGCGGTCGTCTGCTCCATCATCAGCGAACTGGTGTTCACCCTGTACATCGGCGTGTACGATGTCTTCAACCTGCTCGGTCATTTCTGCAAAGTGCTCGCCTTCTATCTTATCTACAAGGCGCTCATCGAGACCTCGCTCATCAGGCCCTACGCGCTCTTTTTCCGGCAGCTGTCGGACAAGACCCGCGAACTCGAGCGGTCCAACGAGGAGCTCGAGCAGTTCGCCTCGGTGGTCACGCACGACCTCAACGCGCCCCTGAACACCATCAGCGTCGGCGCCCAGCTTCTCCGGGACAAGTACGGCGACCGGCTCGACGAGCGGGGGATCATGCATGCAGAGAACATCGTTCAGGGCACGAAGCGCATGGCCCGGCTCATCAGGAACATCCTCGCCTATGCGAAGATCAGCAGGAAGGCCGGCGCGTTCACCAAGGTCCCGCTTGCCGCCGCGCTTGCCGCCGCGCTCCAGAACCTCCGGGCAACGCTTGATGCGGCCGGGGCGGAGGTCCTATCGGCCCCGCTGCCCGAGGTGCAGGGCGACGAGGTCCAGCTGGTCCAGGTGTTCCAGAACCTCATCGGGAACGCGGTTAAGTACCGGGGAATGGACACGCCCCGGGTCACGATCTCGGCGGAACGGATCATGGGCCCCGGCGACGGCGTGGGCGTCTTCCCGGGCTGGCGGATAATGGTAGCGGACAACGGGGTGGGGATCGATCCCAAACTGCATGACCGGATATTCCTGATCTTCGAGCGCGGAGCGCAGACGGAGGAAGACGGCGGCAGCGGCATCGGACTGGCGGTCTGCAAGAAGATCGTGGAGCGGCACGGCGGCCGCATCAGCGTTGCCTCGGAGCCCGGCAAGGGCGCGGCCTTCAGCTTCACGCTCCCGGCGTGAGCAACGGGACCTTCCCGACGGATGGGGGATGGTGGTCTGCGATCAGCATGGTACCTATTGTCCTCATGAACAGTATGCACGTATGATGAATTCGTACTAAATCTGTTAAGCTGTCTTTGCGAGCGTAGCGAAGCAATCTCGTACCACCCTGGTATAACGTTATCAGCATCTTTACAGCCCATACCGCGAGCCATCTTGGGGCAGGCTAACAACCGTAAGACTGGTGCAAACTCCTGGACACGGCATGGAACCGAGGATTTTCCGGTCTGCCATAAGGCGGAAATGGTCATGGAAAAGCGGCGGGATCGCAGGCGTGCCGGAGCCCCTGGTGAACAGACCTTGACTACCTGACCGCGGCGGCAGGTGCGACAACGAGTGCCACGCGCTTGATCGCTGCAGGGTCATACGGCAGGACATACACTGTCTTGTCCTTGACGACCAGCGAAAGATGGTTATTCGTTGCAACTTCTGCCAGCACCCTGTTCCAGGCTCCTTGTATCCGCAGGTTGATCTTCTGCGCCGGCTTTGCGGTAA
>MHDY01000068.1 GCA_001803705.1 Nitrospirae bacterium GWC2_56_14
CGTGCCAGGGTATGACGGCGAGTACGGGAAAGTGCGGATCTTCGAGGACGCGGAACGGAACAAGATCATCGAACGGATGAAACTGGGATAAGACACAGATTCTATCAATGCTTGTTACCACGGAACACAGGGAATACACGGAAGAGATCTTAGAAGGACTTCGGTTTTTCCGCATGTTCTGAATGTTCCGGCAGAGGAGGTCCTTATGGAAAAGAAATATTCTATGGCGATCCTGATCGGGGTTGTCGTTCTCGGCGGCCTTATTGCCGTGACCATGCTTTTGAAGAAGAACAGTTATGTTGCCGATGAACAGAATTACGTCTGGCGTGCGGAATATGATTCCCAGGGCGCTGCCACTCTGATACGGGGGAAGCGTATCCAGGATATCAGTGCGGAGATGAACAAGCTGGTCAGCACTTTGAACCGCTCCGTGGAAAAGTCCGAACTGTCCCGCGCCAACGGCGATTGGGATCTGAGCGAACTTCCCAGGATAACGCTCCGGAAGACCGGGCCGCCGACCGTGACCGTCGAGATACTGAACGACAAGTACCTGTCGGAGGCCATGGGCTCATCGGGTGCGCAGGATTATCTGGCAATGGCGACCTACACGCTCACCGAAAGTCCCGGCATCCGCTCCGTTGAATTTGTGTTTGAACCGGGCGAGCATGCCATGCCCGGGGTGTACAGCCGCGAGAGCTTTTCCGGGTATACGATCGTGACGAAAGAGAAGGACTGATCTTCCGGGGCCGCTGCTTCTGCGATCAACAGTACCAGGGGGCGACGCATGATGCGGGCCATTTCTATTTTGCTCATTCTTTTCGCAGCAATCGGACCAGGCTGCGGCTGGAATTTTTCGAATCTGATCATATCCGGGGACATCATGAAAAGAGCAAAGAACCACCGCAACGGCGTGTTCGTGAATTCCGAGCCCACAACCGTGATGAAGCCGGGAACGAACTGGGACGCCATCTACCAGTATCTGTTCCGTGGCAGCAACGAACGCGTGCCGAAACTGCAGCTTCCCGTTGTATCGGCGAAGGACTCTTTCCAGGGGCCGGCTTCTGAAGCGACCCGGTTCGTCTGGCTCGGCCACTCGAGCGTGCTCCTGGAGCTGGGAGGTAAACGCGTTCTTATCGACCCGGTGTTCTCGGAGCGGGCCTCTTTTTTGTCCTGGATGGGGCCCAAACGCTTCCAGCCAGCCCCGCTTCAGGCGCAAGACCTTCCTGCCCTCGACGCAGTGCTCATATCCCACGACCACTATGATCACCTGGACAAGACAGCAGTCAAGGAGCTTGCACCCAAAACCGCCTCATTCCATGTTCCCCTCGGTCTGGGCGACATCCTGAAAGACTGGGGTATTCCCGGCACGAAGATCATCGAGTACGCCTGGTGGGATGAGCACAACGTGAACGGCATGACCGTCGTTGCCGTGCCAGGACGTCATTTTTCAGGCCGCGGACTTTTCGACCGGAACAAGACTCTCTGGTGCTCATGGGTTGTTATTTCGGAAAAGGGACGCATATATCACACTGGTGATACGGGGATGACGGCTCAGTTCAAGGAGATCGGAGAGCGGTTCGGCCCCTTTGACCTCGCGTTCATGAAGATCGCGGCCTATAACGAGAACTGGCCCGACATCCATGTGACTCCCGAGCAGGCTGTCGAAGCAGCAAAGATGCTCAAAGGAAAGATGGTCGTCCCGATCCACTGGGGAACCTTCGACCTCAGTCTCCACAGCTGGCATGAGCCGATCGAACGCCTGATAACAGCTGCGGCACAGGAGCAGGTTAGGGTCATCACGCCGAAGATGGGCGAGTTCGTTGACGCGGAGAACTATGAAAATGTTTTCTGGTGGCGGGAGATCATGAAGCAGGGAAAAGAGCGGTAAGGAAATCGGAAGAAAACAGTGAGATCCTCTATTAAATTTCTTGAAACGACCGCCCGATTTTGATAGATTCCATAGCAGTAACCGCTTGTCGGTGACGGGGAATGGCCGGGGCGGCACCAGCAGAAAGGGGTTCGATGAAGCATATTTTCGTGATCGGCGCCAGCAGCATCCCGGGGGAGTTCATCATTCCGCGGCTGTTGTCCACCATCGTCGCCCGTGTGCCGGACATCGAACTGAGGGTGGATATCGCGAACAGCCTGCAGGTATTCGAGCGGGTGCGGAAAGGCGAGTATTCCATGGGCCTCATCGGCACGACATACCCGTCTCCCGACGTGGAGTATCAGACCATCGTTGCCGCCGACCGGCTTGTGGTGATAGCACCATCGGACCATCCCCTCGCCGGCCGGGTAGGTATCCAGCCGGCGGACCTGAGGGGGCACAGCTTCATTACGCGGGAAATTGGGTCCGGGACGCGGGCCACCTATGAGCAGGCGTTCCGGGACGCGGGGCTTGCCATGAAGGACCTGAAGGCGATCGCGGAAGTGAGCTCCGCCGAGGGCGTTGTCAAGGCCGTGGCGGCTGGGGCGGGCATTGCCGTGGTGTCGGAGCTGGTTGCCCGGGAGGCTGCCGCGAAAGGGACGGTCTGCGTGCTGGACATCCCCCTGCTCAGGATGGAACGGGCCTTCTCGATCATCACGAGCAAACAAAGGGAGCTTTCGGAGGACGCGAAGAAGGTGATCGCAATCATCAGTTCGGCCCTGCATGAGCCGTGAGAGCGTCGGAACTCTTCGTTTCGGTCTTGCAGCTTGCCCCCCCTAACATCCTCAGCATGCAGGATGTCTCATCCATTGCAGCGGCTTCTTGCTTGCTCACTCCATTCCTCTGGCCAAATCAAAAACGTAACGCTATTCAATAAACAACCCCATCTAATGCAAACGAATTAAAAATTGTTACATCCCTCGGAGGGATCCCCCTCACCCTATCCTCTCCCGCAGAGGGGAGAGGATAAAAAGGGGCGCAGCATGTGTCATTATTTAATGCGTTCGTATTAGTATCTCGTATTCGCTTGAAAACTTCCCTTGACAAAATGCGCTAATATCAGTATATTCTTACTTATCAGATAAAACTGAAATAGCCGGGTTGTGGAGGGAGGCTGGTATGGTTGTAGCCGTGAAGGGGAAGGAGATAAAGACACTGAATAAGCGCGCCGGGTGCTGCGCCGTGGAGGCGATCATTACGGTCGACGAACGGGGGCAGATGGTCCTGCCCAAGGAATTGCGGGCCCGGGCGGGCATCAAGGCAGGCGACAAGTTCGCTGTTACGAGCTGGGAAAAGGACGGCGAGATCTGCTGCATAGCACTGATCAAAGCGGAGAACCTTGAGGGGATGGTGAAAGGGATGCTGGGACCGGTGATGGGAGACATCCTGAACAAGTGACCTAACGCGGACATCATACTGGCTCGCAGTTGAGCTTAACACGCTAAATTCCAAAAATAGATGTCGATGAAAAAACAGGGATGAACATATGCAGACCACCGTCAAATTCGTAAAAAAAGGGGCCCCGCGCTGGGTCTCGGGTGCGATTAAAACTCCTGCGGGAGCGGTGTCACGGGTCTCGTCGGACTGGTCGCGGACCGATATGCTGGGCATGATCAAAAGCCGCATAGGCGCCTACCGCATGCATTACACCGTTCCGCCCGGGCTGTATGCCGTGGGCGAAGCGACCAGGGATTCTGATGTATTTGTGACCGCGAACTACAAACTGAGCTTCGACATCGTGCGGCGGGCACTTAAGGGAATGGATGCCTGGGTCCTGGTGCTGGACACACAGAGCATCAATGTCTGGTGCGCGGCAGGCAAAGGCACCTTCGGGACCGACGAGCTGGTCAGGCAGATCAGCGTTGCGCGCCTCAGTGAAGTGGTGGGCCACCGTCGCATCATTCTGCCGCAGCTCGGGGCTGTGGGTGTCTCTGCAGCCAGGGTGAATAAGGAAACAGGATTCCGGGTATCCTTCGGCCCGGTGGAAGCGCGGGATATCCCGGCCTATGTGGCCGCCGGATACAAAAAGACGAAGGAAATGAGCCTGGTCAAATTTTCCATGCTCGACCGGCTGGTGCTGACGCCCATGGAGATCAATCCGATCATGAAAAAATATCCGTGGTTCGCCGGAGCGGTGCTTTTGCTCTTCGGGCTTGCGCCAACGGGCATTTTGTTCCAACAGGCCTGGCAGGGAGGCCTACCGTTCCTCGCTCTGGGTCTGGCAGCGGTGTTTGCCGGGGCGTTCGTGACGCCGGTCCTGCTTCCTTTCGTGCCGTTCCGCTCCTTTGCCATGAAGGGCTGGATCACGGGCATGCTCATAACGTTCCTGACCATGCAAGCAATGGGTGGCGCAACAGGACAAAGCGCTCTCTTGCTCGCTGCAATCTACCTGTTCTTTCCCGCCTTGAGCTCCTACATAGCGCTCCAGTTCACCGGATCGACCACCTATACCGGCATGTCCGGCGTGAATAAAGAGTTGAAGATCGGCATTCCGCTGTATATAATAACAACTGTCGTCTCGCTGCTGCTTGTGGTCCTGTTCAAGCTCCGCGAATGGGAGGTCCTATGAAATATCTCGCCAACGTATCGACGTTGCAGTTCTTTTCCGACAAATGCACAGGCTGCGGCAGGTGCGTCGAGGTCTGCCCCCACGGCGTGTTCGAGATGCGCGACAAACGCGCCAACCTCATTGACCGTGACCGCTGCATGGAGTGCGGCGCCTGCGCCAAAAACTGCGAATTCAACGCCATCACGGTGAACACCGGAGTGGGCTGTGCCGCTGCGATCATCAACAGCCTTATTTACGGCGGAGCGCCGTCCTGTGACTGCAGCGGGACGGGGAGCAGCTGCTGCGGGTAAACCTGAAAAGAGCAGTTGAGCCACAAAATGCACAGAATTCACAAAAAAATCAAGTACGCATGCTTTGAAAATACCTCACACTAACCCGGCGATAACCATCGTTGTTTAAATTCTTGTTTTGTTTATGTGACTTTTGTGTTTTATGTGGCTGATTGCCGTTGACAGGATAAAAGCCTATTATCGGGGGTAGTTATGGAGATGAGCATTCGGACGTGTATTTTTTTTGTGCTCGTTGCGCTCACGCTGAGCAGCATGGCCGAAGCATCCATCTTCCCCGATCGCCGCAAAAACCAGTTCGCCACCGATTATGGCTACGCGCTCTTTCCCTATCCCTACAGCCTGCCAGGCATCGGGACCGGACTGGGCCTCGTGGGAGGGGCTATGAACATTGGCGGCACCCACACCGATGCCTACGGCATGGCCTTTGGCGGGGACATTACTGGCGTGGCGTTAGGTGTTGCAGATGTGCATGTCCTTCCGAAGACCCTGATCCTCGACACCGGTTTCGGCAGCATCAGCTCGGCCACGATCCAAAGTTACAGCTCGCGGGGAATGAAAAATACCGATAAAAACGATTATTCGAACATAGAACTGGGAGACATGACCTACTACGGCTCCCGTGCGACCGCTACCTTCTTCGAGCGGCGATTCGAGCTCTATGGCGCTTATTACCAGGGGAGTTCGCAGCTGAAAAGTATTCGAGACAAGGATGGAAAGCTTATCGTTGAGACCCAAAGCGCGAGATCACGGGGCCATGTTACGCTTCTTGGCACGCGCGTTGATCTCACTGACGATTACGCAGATCCGCGGCGCGGAGTACGGCTCGACATCGGTCGGTCATTGACTCCCCCCAGCGATTCAGGACCGGACTTTTATATTCAGGATATCAGCGCTACGGGCTATTTTCCTCTCGGCAGGCGCAGTACTTGGGCTTTCAATTATTTTCGCTCGGACGCTCATGTCAATAGGCAGGGCGTGATCGATGAAGCCAAAGTGGCCGAGAAGTATAAGTGCGCATCACTTCCTATTGACTCCGTGGAGCGGACGCTCTGCGATAATGTCGTTAAAAATGAAGTTGCAAGCAACACCTATGGCACCGCCAGTTCGCTGGGCGGGTTCAGCCGTCTCCGCTCCTATTCCGCCAGCCGTTACTCCGGCGCCCACACTCGTTTCTACGGCACGGAGATCCGCTGGAACCTGACCGACGAGTCCACGCCCTACGATATTTTCATCATGAAGGACATCAGGACCGCCTGGCAGATCGCGCTTTACTACGAGGTCGGGAGCACCGCAGACATTCGGAGTGAATTGGGCGATGCCTGGCGCACGTCCACCGGCATCGGTCTACGCATGGTCACGGCCTCAGGCGTCGTATTCAGGGCTGATGTGGCAGCAGGCAGCGAGGGCGTGTCACCGAGCATCTTCATCGGGTATCCCTGGGAGTTGTAGGCCTTGGTTGATCATCTTAAAAAGACAGATAAAATGCATTGATATCCCATTTGGAAACCCTTTCGTTACATTTTTGCTACTTTTTGCACTACCCTTAAATTACCCCGTTTTTTATAATATTTACCTTGCCATGCAAATTACTTTTTTGCTATAGTCGCCTCCTACAAAAGGATTAAAAAAACACACAGGAGGTTTTTATGAAAAAGTACTTGGTATTAGTTGCATGTTTCATGATGGTAATGGGTTTCGGCATTTCGAGGGCGAATGCCGCAGGTTTCGGCTTTTACGGCACTGTGGG
>MHDY01000069.1 GCA_001803705.1 Nitrospirae bacterium GWC2_56_14
CGTCAGCTTGACGCTCCGCAGGCTTATTTCACCGGCCCCCCCGGCCTTGCTCTGGAATACGAGCGTGCCCAGGCTTCCGGCGCCGCTCACGCCGCCCACATCGCCGATCCGCGTCATATAGATGTCCACCGTTCCCGCCTTGACGTTGTTCGAGAACAGGAAGGACGTCTGCTGGCCGTCCTGCTTCAGCATCGTCCCTTCGCTGGCGGTCTTGAATTCCGTGATCTTCGGATCATAGCTGAGCGTGACGATGGCGCCGTAGAGATCGCGCACGTTGCCCAGGGAAAGCTCGAATCTCATGTCCTGGCCCACGGCCACGTTCACGTCGGCCGGCTTCATTTCCAGCACCGATGCCCCCGCCGGCAACTCCAGCGGAGGGGCCGGCTTTTGCGTCAGGGGCGCTTCAGCAGCACCCGCTGTTTCCCGTTTTGCCAGGGCGTCGAGGACCGCCGTCTTATCAACGGCCTTTTCAGCGGCGCGCGTGCTCTTGTTTGCCGTGGTCACGAAGAGCGGCTTGGTATCGAAATCAGCCTCGGTGCCCGACCAGAAATTCTGCATTTCCTTGTCCGGGATCTCCATGCTCCGTACGATGTTGGGAGTAATGGACATGAGGATGTCCGTCTTGATCGTGCCGTCATCGGAATGCGAGAAGAGCTTGCCCAGGATCGGGATATCGCCGAGCAGCGGGATCCTGATATTGCCCCTGCGCTCCTCGTCCTTGATCAGCCCGCCGATGATCACCGTTTCGCCGTCCCGAAGGTTGATGACCGTATCGGTGTTGCGCGTGCCGAACTTGTACTGCACCTGGCCGTTGCCGAAGCTGATGGGGTCGCCCAGCGAGCTGATCTCGAGGCCCAGCTTGAGCGTCACCGTGTTGTTGAGATGGATCGTCGGCTCGATGTTCAGCTTGATGCCCACGTCCTTGTACTCGAAGTTCGAGGTCGTCGTGCCTATGCCCGTGCCCTGGATGACCGACGTTTGGATCGGGATCTTGTCGCCGATATGGAATTTGGCCGGTTTGTTGTTCAGCACCCGGACGCGGGGATTGGCCAGCACCTGGGCGTCGGAGTCCTGCTTGATCAGGTCCACCACCACGCCCGGCAGGTTCAGAAAAACGTTGTTTTTCGAAAAGTTCCGCAGGTCCGCCAGGGAGATCCCCGATCCGCTCGAGGTTGTTCCGCCCGCTGTTCCGGCTGTCGTATTGCTCTGGACATTTGCGGAGGCGGAAAGTCCGCCCGGAGTGAAATTCCAGCCGTACTTCATTGTGTTGCTCCGCGAGATCTCGAGGATCTCGACGTCCAGGATGACCTCGCCTTCCTTCAGATCATTGGCGGCGATCACTTTTTCAACCAGCTTGATCTTCTCGGGTGTATCGCGGATGGTGATGGAGTTCAGCACCTCGTTGACGTACACCTTCTTGACATCGAGCATGGAGCGCAGCAGGTTGACGATATCCTTGGACTTCGCATAGTTGATGTAATAGGTCTTCACCATCAGGTCCTGATACTGGTCGTGCTTGGATTTGTTCTTGGGGATGATGATGATGGTGTCGGCGCTGATCTTTTTCATGAAAAGCTTGTTCGTCGAGAGCAGCAGGTTCAACGCGTACTGGAATGAAACATCCTTGACAAAGACGGTGATGGGCTGGGCCCTGACCTCTTCGTCGAACATGATATTGATCCCGGAGAGCTTGGACAGGAGTTCGAAAACCTCCTTGATGTTCGTATTTTTAAAATTCAGGGTGATCGGCTTGTCCGAGGCCAGGGTCAGGGCGTCGTCAGGATCCGTCTCGGCCTTTTTCTTCTGTAATTTGTCCAGGGCGTCATGGTATTTGGCGTTCTCCGGATCGAGTTCGACGGCCAGGTTCAGTTCCGTTATGGCGTCATTCATGCGTGACAGCTCCATGAACGTCAGCGACGCCCGGTAGTGCTCCTCGCCCTGCTTGATGTCGAGCACCGATTTGAGCGCGCTCTGGATCGCCGCGTTCGACGGGTTCAGGTACAGCGCCTGCTGCAGTTCCACAATGGCCTGGTCGAGCTTGCGCTCTTTGACGAACGAGCGGGCTTTCTGATAATGCTGGTTGGCGGCGGTTTCCTCCGCGCGCATCTTTGCCGAGCGGTATTCGATGTCCTGGGGCGCCTGTTTGCTGGCCTCGCGGTACTCCTTGACCGCCAGGTCCCATTCGCCGCGGTGGGAATAGGTCTCGCCCCGCTGATACGCCCGGGAACCGGCGCAACCGGCGATGAGCGCCGGCAGGACGCCGGCCAAGAGCAACAGCACGATCTTTTTCATTATCCATCTCCTCATCTGAATCTCTGTGGCTGGGGGTGGGTCGGCGCTGCCGGTTCCGGTCCGCTTCCCGAGAGTTCGATACGCACCTCGACCTGCGTGGCCGTATCGAGCAGGATCACGTAGTCTTTGCCCGCATCCTTGATCGTATAGTTCTTAAGGACCCGGTCGCCGCTTTTAACGATGAAGGTTTCCCCGTCCTTTGACAGGAACAGCGACCGGTCCACGTCGGTGAGGTATCCCAGAAAACGGAATTTTGAAAGATCGGCCCTTGCAGCCTCTGCGGCAATCTCCTCGGGCGTCTTCTCCGGCGGCAGGACCGGAACAACCACCGGTGCGACCGGCGCCGGCTTCCGTTTGGGCGCGGGATTTTCCATCCTGAACAGATCGCGTTTGATGCCGGGAAACGGCTCCTGCCGGCGGGCGAAAAAGACCGTGAGCGGGTCCGAAGATGCCGTTGCGGACGGGAGCCCCCGCCGGACCGGCGCGCTCGCGACCGCCCCGGGCGCATAGACAAGCGGCGCGGTCTTCGGTTTTTCGTCAGTGACGAAGCGGTAGACGATCGCCAGCAGCAGAACCACGATCAGCACGCTCAAAATGTTCTTTTTCCGTTGCTCGCTGAAAGCCATCAGGGTTGCGCCTTTTCCTCGGTGCTTTTAATATAGGTCACGAGCTTCACCTGCAGTTTGACCCGGCCCTTTTCAGCGGCCAGTTCCACATCCTGAATGCCCACCAGGCGGGGTGAGGTCTCGGTCTCGTAAATGAAACGCTTGATATCGGGATACCTGCCCTCGGCGGGAAAGGAGAACGTTAGCATGGCGAGCCCCCCGCTTCCGGGTTTGGGAATATCGTAGTTGATGGGCCCGACCCTGAGGTTCAGCCTGCGCGCGGTCTGCACCAGGTCCCTGACCAGGAGCGGCATGTCCTTCTGGGTCTGGATCCCGGTCTTCATGCCGGCAAGGTCCTGTTTTTGCTTCTGGAACTGCATTGCTTCGGCATTCCGCTTCCGGAGTTCGGCAGAGCGGGATTCCAGCTCCTTGAGACCCGCTGCCGACGGCGCGGCCGCGAACACGGAGAACAGCACGTTCGCGCTGACGAGAACGGCGCAGATCAGCGCCAGAGTTCTGAGCTTGCGGTTCTCAGTGAGCCCGAAGGGCAGCGATATTGTCGGTATAGAAGGAAGCTGCATTGAACGAAATGGTCCCCTTGTCTACAGATTGATGCTTCAGCTGCGGGTCCTGGAAGAAGGTCGATTTTTCAAGCCCGACCATGAGATTGCGGAGCGCCTCAGGGGACTGCGCCACGCCTTCGATGACCAGGGCCCGCTCTTTGGGATCGAATTCCAGTTTGGTCAAAGCAACGCCGGTGGGAAAGGCGGTTTCCAGACCGGTCAGCAGCCGGGTCCAGGAAAAACGACGCGCCTCCATCAGGCCGGCCATGGCCGTCAGGTCGCTCACGATCTGCGCCCGTTCCTGCAGGACCTCCCGGGTCCGCTCTTGCTGGGCGGATTGCTGCTCCAACTTCTGCTCCAGCACCCTGCGGCCGGTCTGCGATTCAGTGAACCCCCATACCTGAACCGCCAGGAGAACGGTGAGCAGAACGGTCACGCCGGCCAGCACTGCTGACAGGCGTTCCGCGAACCGGTAATTTTTGCTGGCAAAGTTGATCGAGATCACAAGGAACCTCCGGCTCCGAGCGCTGCGGCCAGGTCCGGCTCCGCCTGTCCCCGGGACAGGATCACTGCCGGGGTCAGCACTTCCACCGAAACCGCCATCCGGTCATGCAGACCTTCGGCAAGACCGTCGTTCGCCGCCGCATCGCCGCTGAGAAAAAGATGCCTGATCTCCGCGGCCTGGGTACGGTCCATGTGCGCGTAGAAATGTATGGAGTCCGCGATCTCCCGAATGATCCGGGCGCGGATCTCATCAGCACTCCCCCGTTTGATCTCCTTGTAGCGGTAGAAGCGCACCCCGCCGTTCTCCATAATGACCGTAGCGAAGGCATCGTCGGTGATATGCGCCAGCACGGAAACGGGAGACTGACTGGTCAGGTACGCAGCGTAAAAGTTCAAGGTTGAGAAGGATGACAGGCCTATGGACCATGGTTCGAGGCCGAGGTTGGTAAGCACTGCCTCATACTGGGACAGCACGCTTTGTTTGGCGACGCACGCCAGAACGGTAAGGCCGCTCTCCTGTCCCCGGAGGATCTCGTACCGGAGCGCCGTGTCCGCAACATCGAAGGCCGCGGTCTTCTCAAGGCGCCAGCGGATCAGCCGCTCCCGGTCCGCGGCCTTTCCCGGAAGCGCATCGAAATCGAGCGTCTGCGCGCGGAACACGCCGTCGGGCAGACAGAGCGCCACCCGGCGGATATCGGGCCGTCCCAGGCCGGCCAGGCAGTCGGCTACAAGGCGGGAAAGATCGAGGGAACCGTCAAGGTTGGGCGCGCCATAGCTTTCGTTCACCATGCCGGGTGGAACAACCGCCCGCGCCGTCCCGATCACCGAGGCCTTCGCCCCTTTCCCGGATACCACCGCAAGCCGCAGCGCTGTTGATGTGATTTCAAGCCCGAGGGCAGGTCTTTTCGCGGGAAACCGTAACATTGGCGGTATATTAGCAAGGTGAAGCCGGGAAGTCAATCAAAACAGTGTTCTCATGCCAAGAACACTGCCGGGATATGAACAAAGAGATACCCCTCCATAAAAGAAGTGCGGGTTCCAGCAGGGAAATACAGAGGACGGCCGGGATTGGCCCAGCCGTCCTTTACTCTATTGCACGACTTCGATCGTGCCGACCATGCCGCGGTCCTTGTGGCTCTTTACGAATATCAGTTTCTTGCTGCAGTACATCTCATATTTCCCTACCGCCTTTGGCGTGAAGGCAATGACCTTGGGGTCCTTGCCCAGAGATTCCGCGAAATCGATGCCGGCCTCCGGCGCCTTCACCACAATATCGTGAGGAGTATACCCGGCTTCCTTCCTGACCTTCAGTTCCACCGGCACGTTCACTTTCACAACGATGTAGTTGGGGTCGAAGTAATACCCCCCGCCTACGACCTCCACGCGCTGCACTCCGTCGGCGTCAACGGCAGCCACGACACGTTTCTCTTTCATCGCCCCGTGAGAATGACCTTCCTCCGCTGCCGCAGAGGCGGCTTCCTTTGCTGGTTGTTTTTCCTCATCGCCGTACACTGCCGGACCGAAAGGCAGCAAAAACACCAAAACCAGGACCAATAGACTCGTATATTTCATGGCATCCTCCTCTGAATATCAACTCCTGCTGAAAGTATACCAGAGAAATCCGCCCCTTGTCTTCGCCGACCGGCCGGATGGACCGGTTCAAGAATACCCTTCAGGTTTCGAGCGGGATAAAATGAATGGCGCACGGCGGCTCAGCCGCAGGTATGCTATAATCCGGTCACATGACCGTGGTGATCGCGCGGGAGAACTTCCGGCGAAAGCATCACGAATATCCTGGACAGGGGGTTCGTCTATGAAAAAGATCTGGTTCTTTTCAATGGTTTTGTGCCTCGCGGCTGCGCCGGTTTCTTTTGCCGCCGTGGGCGGCGGCGACCTGACCTTCAAGGCCAAGGACGCCAAGCCGGTTTTTTTCAGCCATATCAAACATGTTGAGGGGAAAAAGTACAAGTGCAGCGCCTGCCACTACTCGGTCTTCCAGATGGCAAAGGACTCCTACAAGATGGACATGAGCAAGATCACCAAAGGCCAGTTCTGCGGGACCTGCCACAACGGCGAGCGGTCCTTTGCGGTGAGCGACAAGGCAAGCTGCGCCATTTGCCATAAATAGGAAGTGCGGGCGTCCTCAGGGTGCCAGCGGGAGATAGGCCGTGCAGGTGCAGCCCTGTCCGGGCAGGCTCGTTACCGCTATGTACCCTTCATGCTCCTTGATGATCTCGTACACTATTGACAGGCCGATGCCCCGTTCCTTCCGGTCTCCCCGCATGGTGAAAAAGGGTTCGAAGATCCGCTCCTGTTCGGCGGCCCCCATACCCTCCCCGGTATCGTTAACGGAAATGACGGCGTACCTTCCTACCCTGCCGAATCCGTTCCGCCGGATAAAATCGGCCGTTATCGCGGCGCGGCCGACGCCCACGGTCACGACCCCCCCGCGCGGCATCTGGTCGCGCGCGTTGACCACGAGATTCATGAGCGCGCTCTC
>MHDY01000070.1 GCA_001803705.1 Nitrospirae bacterium GWC2_56_14
CATCTCTCTCTATTACGGCAATCCCCAAGCCGTTACTGAGAGCAGCAACAGGCGCGTCTTCGAGGCCTTCGACGACTTCAGCAACCCGATCCCGGGAAACTTGAATTACACCGAAACAAAGGCGCTCTGGGCCAAGACCTTCTGGAACTATGCCGGATGGACCAACATCTCGGCGCCAGGCGGCGCCGCCAGCTTCAATTTCCTGACAAGCAGCAGCTATACCTGGCCCACCACCTCAAAGATGACCGAGTCACTCGATTTCGGCGTCAACACGGATATGGACTACCAGGTCCAGGTACGGCTGAACAGTTATCAGGTAAACAACCTGACCCAGGCCGGCATCGCCATCTCTACGAAGACCCCTGCGGCGGCGGCCTATACCTTCGGCAGGTACCGTAACGACGCCACCGGAACTGACGGCTTCCGGGTGGAGAGCCTCGACGGCAGCAAAGCGACCAACCTGGCGGATACCACGCTTCCCGCCTACCTGGCCGTGAGGAAAGTCGGCACCGGTTACAGCTTCCTGTTAAGCCACGACAACGCCACCTGGACCCAGGTCGGAGCGACCATCACCGACATGGCGCCCCAAACGTTCACCCTGTTCGCCAAGGAACTTGTCAACGACACTTCCGTCATCTCCGCCACCATGGACGATTTTTACATCAGGAAGTATGTGGCGAACGAACCTCAGGCATCCCTTGGCGGGGCCGAGCAGCTCGCCTCCTGCCAGGACCTGTCGTGGCAGAATCCCTACAGCGAGCCCCTCTCCGTCACCACAGCGCTCCCTGCTGCACCGGCCGGACTTTCGGCAACCCCCTATGACGTCAACATCGATCTTACGTGGAGCGACATGACTGGCGACGAAACCGGTTTCAAAATTGAGCGCTGTCAGGGAAGCGGCTGCTCGGACTTCAGCCAGATTGCCACTGTCGGGGCGAATGCCACCACCTACACCGATCCGGGTCTCACGGTCGGGGCAGCCTGGAGTTACCGGGTGCGTGCCTACAAGACCGCGAGCTGCAGCTGGGACAGCGACTACAGCAGCATTGTCAGCGTGACTACGGCGACCCTGCCGCCGACCAATTTGACAGCCACCGGTTTAAATACTACTCAGGTGAACCTCTCATGGATCGACAACACCCGCGCCGAATCGGGCTTCACCCTGCAGCGCTGCCAGGGAGCCGGCTGCAGCGATTTTGTCCAGATCGGCACCGTAGGCGCCAATGCCACGAGCTATCAGGACCAGGCTGCCTGCGCCGCAACCGAGTATGGCTATCGAGCGAAGGCGACCTACAGCGTCTCTTCCGGCCTTCCCGACAGCGGCTACAGCACGGTCGCAACAGTCGTGACTCCGTCACCGGTTCCTCCAGGCGGACTTTCGGCACTCTCCGCCTCTGAGAACCGGATCAACCTTACCTGGACCGACAACTCCGACGAAACCGGTTTCAGGATCGAGCGCTGCCAAGGGGAGGGATGCACCGACTTCAGCGAAATCGCCACGACCACCGCCAACACCACCTTCTACACCGATAACGGCCTCGCCGCCGGCCAGAGGTACAGCTACCGGATACGCGCGTACAAGACCTCGTCTACCTGCAACTGGTCCAGCAACTACAGCGCCACAGCTTCGGCCGTCACCTCCCTCCCGGCCACCGTAAATCTCACGGCGGTCCCGGCGGGGCCGGGCAAGATCAACCTGGCCTGGACTGACGTGAGCGGAGCGGAAACAGGGTACCGGATAGAGCGCTGCGGCGGCAGCGGTTGCACGCAGTTTGCGCCGATCGGTGCTGTCGGGGTGAACATGACGACCTATCAGGACGCCACCGCCACCGGCGCCCTCGACTACACCTATCGCGTTCAGGCGGTCAGCACAGGTTTCAGCAACGGCAACAACGGCTGCTGGACCAGGCGGTTTCCGTTTGAATTCTGGTCCGACGGGTTCATCCCCAACTACCAGGTAGTAGTCTCGATACCATATCTGCCGGGGATGCGGTCGGATTTCAGCGACATGCGCTTTTACGACGCAACGGCCGGCAAGGAGCTTCCCTACTGGATCGAGAGCAAGACAAACAACTCCAGCGCGCGGGTCTGGTTCAAGTCGGGCGACAACAGGGCGGTCTACCTTTACTACGGCAATCCCTTCGCCACCTCGGCAAGCAGCGGCACGGCAACCTTCGAGTTGTTCGAGGAGTTCGACGGGACTACCATAAGTCCCCTATGGACGCTGCTGACAGGGTCCGGCTCCATTGTGCAAAGCGGCGGAGTACTCAACTTCTCCTATACCGGTTCACAGGCGAACAATTGGAACGCGGCAGGCCGGGAAGGGGCGGCTCTGCTGCTGAACACCCTTCCTGCCGGTGATTTCCTGGCGAAGATCACGTTGAACGTCGCACCAGACGTGGACCAGACGCAATTCGGAATGGCCCTGTATAACTCCGACTCCGACGCCTATTTCTGGGGCCGTTATCACAACGGAGCCGTCAACAACACCAGCCTCATAAAGGCCGACGGGACCGTCGTCAACAGCTCCGGGAATAAATATCTCCCCCTGACCCTCTTTATCCGAAGGCTCGGATCCACCTATAAATTTTACGACAGTCCCGCCATCTACAATTCTTACGGCTCCGTCACGGGACCATACACCGGATTGGCGCTTTTCGGCAGGGAATGGGGCAGCAACAACCTCTCCTTCACGTTGGATCAGTTCATCATCCGGAAGTCAGCCCTCTACGACGCTTCATTGTATGTCAAATCATCTCTCAATGAACCGGCTGCCATTTGTGCGGATACCTGGAGCGCCCCATACAGCAATGAGGCAAACGCCACAGCACCCTGAAAGGACCATCGCTGAACACAGAAACGCCCCTGCCTGCACCCTGGATTTCGGTGCCGGTCAGGGGCGTTTGACGCCTGCCGTAGCCTTGCGCTCGCTGCCGCCGTGGCGTAATTCGCACTAATTTTCAGACTTCTATCAGTCTCATCTACAAGGTATCTTTTGCCATAGCGAATACATTTTTCAAGTAGACATAGGCTTCGGCATTGATACCACCAGGACACTTTGACTCCCGTGGTCCCGCTACGTTGAGTGTGCTGATGTGCTGTCCCTCAACCCACCGGACGACATCTTCCGGCTTAATAATTTCTGCAGCATCCAATTGTACAACTAGACTCGGCTTGTCATGCTTGACTGCGTACTGGTGGGTAAGTCTAGTGCCTTTTGTCAATTTACCTTTGTTGAGGATCAGGGTCCCGTCAGCATCCTGCACGTTCCTTTCTGTCCGAGAATGCAGCTTAGGTGTATTCATCTCCGTCATGGGATATTTTTCAGGAATCGTACCATCTTCAGCCAATCTCCCTCTTGGGCAGGAACCGCCAATTGGAAAACCAGCATTAAAGGCGGCATCCAAGCCAGCACGATCAACGCCTGCTTGACCACCAGAGATCACTTTTCTTATCAATCCAGCTCCTTAAAACGATCAGTCTGTTATGGTGTTTATGGCTTTATTTGTCCCCTGTTATCAAACCTGTGTCCACCTTTTCCAAAGGTAACAACACTGGCGCGTCCGGTGAAACGTTCTATAGCGTCAGCTGGACTGATAATCTCATCATCTAAATTAACGACAACAGTGATTGGTAGCCCGTTTTTGGCAGCCGTAACAGGTATGTCTTGGTAACATCTAAAAGAAGGGTTGAGACAGCTTATAATAACTTGAGGCCAATTGTTTAGTGACAGTCGTCTGCATATGTACCCACCGTCGCATCTCGTAGTCTGTCTTGCCTCCCCAGCGCGGACAAAATTCGGTCACTGGGAAGAACATCTTTCTTTGTAAATGTGGATAAGGCTGCCCCCTCTCGACCGTCGGGAGTGGGTTCGTGCCGATTGAAACTCCAATTTTTGTTGCTTTTGTATTAATTTTATTGTCAGCACACACCTGGTAAGGCTATGTCAGTGGCCGCGGCCGACGGCGGCAAGATGGCGTGAAAGCCGCAGCTATGGGACGTAAATGCTGAAGGATTGCAGCTTACTATTCCCCGACTTGGCAGCCTTTACCACGACGGGATAGCTGTTCCCCTTCTGTGCGGTTCCCGGTGTCCATGTAATCAACCCTGTCGCAGAACCAATCGACATCACCGGTGTCGACGGTTTCGTGACCAGGCTGTAGGTGAACCCGGTCGTAATCCCATCCATCACTGCAGTGACCGTATAGCGGTACTGTACCCCCGCAGTGGCCGTAAGCACCGGTGTCGACGTGATCGTGATCGGCGATGCCCCCGTGGTGATGGTGAAGGTCTGACTGGTGCTGTAGCTTCCGACGCTTGCCGTGGCGGTTACGGGCGCACTCCCCACCTGACTTCCGGTGGGGGTCCAGCTGATGTAGCCGGTTGTGGAATTTATAGTCATTCCGGTGGGAGATGTCGTAACGGCATAGGTCGCAGCCGGAACACCGCTCGGCACCGTGGATGTAACCCGATAACTGTATGCCTTTCCTTCCGTAGCGGTGGTATTCGGCGTGGAAGTGATGACCGGCCGGGGCTCCACGACAGTAATGATGAAGTCCTGAAGCGCGATCAGGCTGCCGTTGTTTGCCTGTACGGTCACCGGGAAGCTCCCCAGCGTTGTCGGGTACCAGTTAACCAACCCGGTGGAGGAAATGGTCATCCCGTTGGGTTTTGTCGGCAATGAATAGGTCAGCGCTGCCCCCCCCGGTTCGGATGCACTGACCGAATAGCTGTAGAGGTAGCCGGGAGAAGCCACGGTGGAACCGGGAGTGGACGTGATGGACGGCTGGCGACTGAGAGCGGTGGCGGCATCCTGACAGGTAGTACCGAAATTATGGCACCGTGCACATGCATACCCTTCCTCTATCCCCCCCTTGTACGGCGTCCCCCACACAACATCCGTCCGCAACGTGTGACATGCCACGTTGGAACACGTCTTGGTTGCGGGAGCATAGGTAGCATTGACGAGGCGCCGACCACTCCAGTCACCGATGGCAGGAACCGGAATCTGCCGTTCAAATGCGACGTCGTTTCTGCCGTTGACATGGTTGGAAAAATTGCTAATCGGTACATTGCTCATGATGACAGGCACTGCCGGGTCGGTGAAGTCCCACGTATTCGTATTTGGTTGCCGGACGGTGTCATTGTGGCAGTACATGCAGCTGATCGGGGTAGGATACGGGGGAAACATGCTCTCCGCAAACATGTTGTTGTTGTGCATGTATTCGAAAGGTGATCCCACATAAGGATCGACCGGACCGATCCACGAATGGCTGTCTCCTGCGGCTCCCCCGTTTTCAGGATCCCGTGTCCGCGGCGGATTTGCGTGACAGCCGGCGCAGTCGAGGGGAGCGCCTCCCCACATGACGGTTCGATAATGTGTCGTGGTCACCATATCCGCCGGTACCTGAGGGGTGCAGGTGGTGGAATTGGGGACGCCGCTCGGGGTGGTCCACGACCGGTAGCTATGGCAGTAAATGTTATCGCAGGTGCCGTTGGTATAGGGATAGCCCCTGCTGTCACTGTAAACCGTTGCGCCGGGTGTGTAGGAGGCGGATGCCGGGCTGATCTTCTTGGGCGAGCCTGCCGTAGCGGCGGCATTGTATAGCTCCACCTCGCACGTTCCGTTGTTGTGGCTGGCGGGATTCATGGGGTGACAGTTGCCGCAGCCGAAGATGTACGCGGTGCCGTTGCTCCCGAAATTCTGAGTGATGCGGGTGTCGCCGTAAGCGGCCTGGGCTACGGTGCCGCCGTAGTGTTTCAGGTGCGAGGCAGTTGCCGGGGGAGCATCGTGGCATCCGTCGCAGCCGAGGGTCGCTCCCCATGAGGCGGAGCCGTTGCCATGACAGGAAATGCTGCTGCACGTTCCACCGGTGGACGCATAGGCATAGGAAAATGACACTCCCTCTCCCGGTGTCAGATCGTAGCTGTTGTTGCCATGGAACGCCGTGTTGGTGATGGTGGTACCGTTTGCGGTCGTGCCCGAATGGCATTTGTTGCATCCGTAGATGCTGTGTTTGCCGTGACTGTTCGTCTTCGGCGTACCACTCAGATAGGCGGGTGGATAGCCATGGCAACTGTTGCAGGTAAGGCTCCCGGCCCCCCAACGGGTCGTGCCGCCGGCCGTCTGCCCCGTTGCAACCGATGTCCCGTCGCTGTGGCAGGAGACGCTGGAACAGGTGCCTCCTGTCGATGCATAAGAATAATTCAGGA
>MHDY01000071.1 GCA_001803705.1 Nitrospirae bacterium GWC2_56_14
ATAGCGGGCAATGCTTCTCTTCCCCGGCAATGAATCGGGAAGCGACTCGGCGGAGAACCAGCGGGCCTCTTCTATTTCGTTCATGTCGACCTGCAGCGTGCCGCCGGCATAATCGGCAACGAAGCCGGCCATGAGCTGGCTCGGAAACGGCCAGTTCTGGCTCCCCACATAGCGGATGTTCGTCACCTCGACTCCCACCTCTTCCCGGACCTCGCGCTGTACACATTCTTCGAGCGATTCGCCGAAATCGAGGAAGCCGGCGACGAGGCTGAAGCGTCCGGGGGTCCATTCAGGCTTCCGGGCCAGCAGGAATTCGTCTCCACGCCTCACGAGAACGATGACGCAGGGGTGGATGTGGGGAAAATGCTCGGCGGAGCATTGGGTGCATTTTTTACCCCATGTACCCTCAATGGAGACAGTGGCAGTGCCGCAGCGCGAACAGCAGGCACTCTGTCGCTGCCAGAACAGGATCTGCTGCCCCAGCCCTCCCAGCGTCAGGAGCCGGTCGTCCAGCCGTTCCGTCATGGCATTGAACGGTTCGGCCGTGTATGGAGCCGGCAGGGCAACACCGCTGTCCAGTTGGATTACCCGCAGCGGGCGGTCAACCCACGTGCCGAGGTACACAGGCGGGGCCGCAGGTATGGCCCATGGCGGGAGCTGCCCCTCCGGAAGGCCTGCTGCCGAAGCGTTGCTGACGACGAGCGCATTGCGCAGGATCATGATCCAGTACCCGTCCCCTCCCGGGTCAGCGGCGGCAGGTGAATCGGGTCTGAATGAATCTCTGATGAGTGTACCGTTGAATGGCAGGTTGATATTCTCCGGATACGGCATTTGGGCATCCTCCGACTGTCGTGATCCTGATAGAATACCCGTCAAGCTGGCAGTAGGCAAAACAAATGAGAAGCTGAAAACAGAAAGGGCGCCTGTACAGCGCCCCCACGTATAACGATACACAGCAAAGGCTAGGCTGCCATTTCGATCCTTTCCAGAACGTTCTGAGCGAACAATTTCTCAAGATCGAGAATTATCAGCAGCTTGTCGTTCAGCCGGCCTACCCCCTGGATGCAATCGGAGTCGAAGCCCTTGACGGCGTCGGGGGTCGGGGAGATCATATCCTGGGAAATCTTGATGACCTGGGACACCTTATCGACGACAATGCCGATGGTTACGCCAAGAAAGGAGACAACGACGATGCGCTTGCTCTGGGAATCGCTCTCGGCAGTATCCATTAGGTGAAATCTCTTACGGAAGTCGATGACGGGGATAACCTTGCCCCGGAGATTAATGACCCCTTCCACGTATTCAGGCGCGTTGGGCATCAAGGTTATTTCCACCATCCTGATTATTTCCTGGACCTTTAGAATATCGACGCAGAATTCCTCGTGACCCACGGTAAATCCCACCATGTGAAGCACGCTGCCGCTGCTGGTTCCGATCTGTTGTACCGCCATGATTACCTCCCTCTGACGCTGTTGCTTTGCACCGTTGCTTTATCTATCGGGCGCTACCGGAAAAACTTTAATGTTCATCAACGTATCCTACGCAGCGAGCTTGAACTGCTTGACCAGCTTCTGCAGATCACCGGCAAGAGTGGCAAGACGTGCGGCAGCCGCAGCAGAATCCTGGGCACCTCCCGCCGTCTCCTGCACCACCTGGGTGATCTGCTGGATGTTGGCGCTTATTTCACCGGAAGTGGCATTCTGCTGTTCCGCTGCGGCGGCAATCTGATGGACCTGATTGGTAACCGAATCAATCTGGTCGAGGATTTCCGCCAATGCATCGCATGACTTGCTCGCCTCGGCCGTACTTGCATTTACCTCAATGACCCCCTGTTCCATCGCTTCGACGGCAGCCTTGGTCTCGTGCTGAATCGCCTTTATCATGCCGCTTATTTCCTTCGTCGCTTTCGTTGTACGTTCTGCCAGTGCCCGTACCTCGTCGGCAACCACGGCAAAACCACGCCCCTGTTCCCCGGCCCGGGCAGCCTCGATGGCAGCGTTGAGCGCCAGCAGGTTCGTCTGATCGGCAATATCCTCGATAGTGCCGACAATCGCCCCGATCTGATCGGAACGGACGCCGAGTCCGGCAATCGAAGTGGAGGAACTCTCCACCTGCTCTGCGATGCGGCTCATCATCATGACAGTTTCCGTTACGACAGCTGCACCTGCCATCGCCGTCTCATTGGCACGCCGCGAACCGTCGGCGGCATCGCCGCAATTTCGCGCTATCTCGTTGGAGGTCCCAGCCATTTCTTCGCTGGCGCAGGCGATGGTTCCCGCCTGTGCCGCAACCAGTTCGATTCCGTGGGCCATTTGATCGGCTGTGCAATTGAGATTTCCGGCAGCGGCGGCAACCTCGCCGGCAGCGGTAATAACGCGGGAGATGGTGCTGTTCATATCCTGGAGCATCTTGTTGACCGAGCCAGCCAGCTGTCCGATTTCATCCTGCACCCGGTCTTCGATGCGGACGGCAATGTTTCCTGCAGCAGCTTCGCCTATGATATCGTTCAGTTCCACGAGTTTCTTCATGCGTCCCCGGATTACTATCTGCACCAGACCGGCCGCGCCGACGACAGCCGCCACCGAAACAAGGGCAACTATGACAAGAAGCCGGTTGAAAGCAGCCAGGTAGTCGCTCTTCTTCACGCCGACGAAGAGAACGCCGATCGGTTCTCCCTGGGCATTCTTGATTGGATCATACGCGGTAAAATAGTTATCGCCGAGAATATCGGCTTCCCCGCGGTACGGCTTCCCATCCTTGATCACGGCGTCATAGGCCTTACCCTGCAGTTTCGTGCCGACCGCCCTCCCTCCGTCTTTCTTCATGACGTTGGTGGAAACCCTGGTGTCCCCCATGAAGACGGTGGCCACTCCTCCGGAAATATCCTTCAGCTTATCGGGCAGTTCGAAGTTACCGTTGATCGTATAGTCTCCGACGAGCAGGTTCCCGTCAACTACCTTGAATTCATGCCCTTTCGCCTTCAGCAACTCCCAAAAGGTCTTCATCCGCCCCTCTTGGGATTCCATAGCCTGCTTGGTCAGTTGCTGCCTGAATACCGTCATGGAAACGCCAGTGATGATCAGGACGCTGCAAATGAGGGTAAGAGCGGTACATAGAGACATCTTGGCGCTAAGCTTCATTAATTACGCCCCCTTAATCAATAGATAGTTTCCTATTCGGCGGCATTTGTCATTACTTTAGTAACTAAATGTGGAATACCTTCACGACCCTCTGCAACTCCTCGGCCAGGCTGGATAGCTGAGACGCCGCTGAGGCCGATTCCTGCGCACCACGGGCAGTCATTTGCACGACCTGAGTGATTTCCTGAATATTGTTGCTGATTTCGGCAGTCGTTGCCGTCTGCTGTTCAGCCGCTGTCGCGATTTGGTTCATCTGCATGGTAACATCGTTGATCTGCTTCAGGATGTCCTGCAATGCATCACCCGACTTAGCGGCTTCATCAGTACCCTTCTCGACCTCCCTGACGCCGTCTTCCATGGACGCCACCGCTCCTTTGGTCTCCAGCTGGATCGCCTTGATCATTTCGCCAATCTCTTTTGTCGCTTTGGTCGTTCTTTCGGCGAGGGCACGGACCTCGTCGGCGACAACCGCGAATCCCCGCCCCTGTTCTCCGGCACGGGCCGCCTCTATCGCAGCATTCAGCGCAAGCAGGTTGGTCTGGTCGGCTATATCCTCGATGGTCCCGATAATCTCGCCAATCTGGTCCGAACGGGAACCAAGGCTTTGCACGGTTTTGGCCGACTCGCGGACTCTGTCGGCTATCCTCGCCATTCCATGCACGGTCTCCTGAACCACGGTTGCGCCGGTCATTGCGGAGTCGCTCGCTTTCTTGGAGCTTTCAGCAGCCAAGGAACAGTTCTGCGCTATTTCCGTAGACGTGGCTGCCATTTCCTCGCTGGCGGTTGCCACGGTGCCGGCCTGGGCGGCCACTTCCTCGGCTCCCGTCGCCATCTGCGCCGCATTGGAATGGGTCTGTGCCGAAGCGGTCGCCAGATGCACCGCATTCTGTCCCAGTTGCACGATGATACCCTGCAATTTCTCGACAAATCCATTCATCATGCCGCCTATTTCACCGAACTCGTCGCGGGTGTGGACATCTACCCTGCAGGTGAGGTCCCCATCGGTAATCTGACGCAGCAGCCCCTTCATCTTTCCCAGCGGGCCGGTGATACCGGCATAGAGGGCAGTGGACAGAACGAGGCTCGCAACGATTGCCAGCAGGGACAGCCCTATAAGGATCCAGATCTGCTTACCTGTATATTCGGCCAGCCGAACCTTCTCCTTCTGCATTGAAGCGAGCCATCGTGCTGTTTCTTCCTCCGCCAGCTTGTTGACACCGTTCATGACATCACGGGCAGTCCCGAGTGCGGCGTCACCCTCGTCAGCTTTCGTCAGTTCTCCGGACTGCATTCTCGCATAGACCCCCTTGAAAGCTGCTGCATACTGGCCAAGCCCTTCCTGGATCTTCCGCACAATCTCCCGGTCCTTCTCTTCGGTTACCTGTTTGTCCAGTTCGGCAAGTCGAGTTCCCGTCTGCTTAACAATCTCCTCCCATTTCGGGAAATCCTTCTTCGCCCGTTCGTCCGTGGCGCCAATTCTGATGAACATGTTCTTTTCGTAACGACGCAGGTCCAGGACCTTCACCCGAATCTCCGAGAACGCGGCGAAGAGCTGTACGTCCTTATCGAGCAATTCCATGTTCGCCTTTCTGACACTTGTCACTCCCCTGTATCCGGTGTAACCGACGGCCACTAGGAGAAGCAGAACGGTGACCAGCAATATTGCCATGCGGACCCCGACCTTCAGATTGTTTCCTACCATGTTCATTCCCTCCTGAAAGAGTTCCCGGATTATGATGTACTGTGTATACTTTTCGACGAAAGTGCTCGACCCTTGATGCCTTTTTATAAAACATAAGTTTGGAATAACAGCTCTTTTCGTCATATTTAACACCTGACAGCAGTTAAAAGCTGCACCAGGTGGGAGGCCAAAACCTCTTTGCCTTTTTGATCGCGATTTACTACTATGTTTTTTTCCATAACGAGAGGTCAATGTGTCACAGAGAAGATTTCCGGCAGAATGGGAAGACCAGGACGGAGTGCTGCTGGCGTGGCCCCATGGGGACACGGATTGGCAGCCGATCCTTGACCAGGTGGTGCCGGTCTATACAGAGGTAATCCGCCAGATCAGCATGCGGGAAACGGTAGTAGTCCTTGCGACCGAAACGGCGGGGGTACAGGGCCTGTTGAGGCAGGCGGGCGCTATCATGGAGAATGTGCGCCTGTACCCAATCGAGACGAACGACACCTGGGCGCGTGATTTCGGCCCGCTCGCAGTCATGGATTCGGGAAAGCCGCACCTGCTCGATTTCGGCTTCAACGGCTGGGGGCTCAAGTTCGCAGCCAACCATGACAACCTCGCCACCAGGCGACTCCATGAATCGGGAGCGTTCAGAAAGCTTCCCCTGACAACGACGGGGCTGATCCTCGAAGGGGGAAGTCTCGAAAGCGACGGGAAGGGGACGATCCTCACGACCTCAGCATGCCTGTTGGACCCCAACCGGAACCCGCACCTTTCGCGTGCGGAGGTGGAAGCGGCCCTGCACGGGCTGTTCGGCGCCAACCGGGTCCTCTGGATCGAGCACGGCTACCTGGCAGGCGACGACACCGACAGCCATATCGATACGCTGGCGCGGCTGTGCCCGAACGACACGATTGCTCATGTCTCCTGCGACAATCCGGCCGATGAACATTATGCCGAGATAACGAGCATGTGCCACGAACTACAGGGACTCAGAAACTGCGAAGGGATGGCGTACCGGTTGCTCCCCCTCCCCTGGCCGAAGCCGAGATTCGCCCCCGACGGCCACCGCCTTCCCGCCACCTATGCGAATTTCCTGGTGATAAACGGTGCCGTCCTGGTACCCACCTATCGGGATCCGTCGGATGCATCGGCCCTCGAAATCATCGCCACGGCGTTTCCCGACAGGGAGATCGTCGGTATCGACTGCCTCCCACTCATCCAACAGCACGGGTCGCTGCATTGCATCACCATGCAGCTTCCCCGAGGAGTACTTGCATGAGCACACTCGTTATCGGTATGGTTCAGCAAACGTGCAGCCCGGAACGTGAGCCGACCGTCGCCAGGACCCTGGCCGGCATACGCGAAGCGGCCACCCGGGGCGCCGGACTGGTTGTCCTCCAGGAACTGCACACCGGCCCCTACTTCTGCCAGACGGAAGAAAGCGGCAGGTTCGACCTGGCAGAAACCATCCCCGGGCCTTCCACGGAATTGTTCGGCTCAATTGCCCGAGAATTGGCGATCGTCATCGTCACCTCCCTCTTCGAGCGAAGGGCGCCCGGGCTGTGCCACAATACGGCAGTTGTCATCGAACGTGATGGCAGCATCGCCGGGCTCTACCGGAAGATGCACATCCCCGACGACCCCGGTTATTATGAAAAGTTCTACTTCACCCCCGGCGACTTGGGATTCACTCCCGTCAAAACATCAGTCGGCACCCTCGGCGTCCTCGTCTGCTGGGACCAGTGGTATCCCGAGGCCGCGCGACTGATGGCGCTGGCGGGAGCCGAGCTGCTGATCTATCCGACCGCAATCGGCTGGGACCCGGCGGATGCCGCCGACGAGCAGGAACGGCAGCTGGATGCATGGCTGACCATCCAGCGCAGCCATGCCATCGCTAACGGTACACCGGTAATAAGCGTCAACAGGGTCGGATTCGAAGCAGCACCTGACGGAACCGGCGGGCAGCTTTTCTGGGGAAACAGTTTCGCGGCGGGAGCACAGGGTGAGATACTCGTGCGGGGGAGCAGTGACAAGGAAGAGGTGCTCGTGGTAGAAATCGACCGGCAGCGAACCGACACCGTGCGCCGGATCTGGCCGTTCCTCCGCGACCGGCGCATAGATGCCTACGGCGACCTGGTAAAGAGATACCGGGACTGAGGAGCAGCATAAGATTCAGGACAAGGAAATCTTCAAGGCGAACTACCGAGAAGTAGGCACCACCTACCGTGGACGGAGCAGTCCAGTATGGAGGGTACGATGGAGAAATTAGTGGCAAGGATTGCAGCAGGTATCGCCTTGGCGATCGGTCTGGTAGGATGTGCCACCCTGAAAGTTACCCCCCTGAAAGAGGTGCAGCCGGTCCAGAAGCAGCCGGTAAAAGTGGGGATACAGGTACGGGGGGATCGCCTGCATGAGGCGCTGACGGATACGGATGGTACGGCACTCAAGGCGGTTTCCGGCAAACTTTTCGAAAACGTTCTTCTGCTCCCGGCTGATACGCTGTTGAGGGATCCGGCGGAGGCGGGCTTATCCCACGGCGTGGACTACGTCCTTACCTCAACCATATCGGACGTCAGTGTCAACGGAAACCTCAACCCCCTGTGGTTCGCCACGATTCCGCTCCTTGTGTTCAAACCGTTCACTCCGATTATTACCTTCGAGTCCGTGGTAACTCTGGATCACTCCATTCGTGACGTCCGGACCGGCAAGGAAATCATCCATCGCCAGTTGACT
>MHDY01000072.1:0-105 GCA_001803705.1 Nitrospirae bacterium GWC2_56_14
GCGGACGCCGTCGGTGCCGAAGAGTTTTTTCATGGTCGCACCCTTTCTATGACTATGCGCACGCTCACATCCTTATCAAGCAGTTTGACCGGCTTGCCCGCATAG
>MHDY01000072.1:164-267 GCA_001803705.1 Nitrospirae bacterium GWC2_56_14
CTGGAGCCTGGTCAGCGGTCTTACGACGCCTGCCGGCCCCTCGATAACGATCCGGGAGGGCTTTGCCGAGATGCCGGCAACGCGGTAGCCCGGGGCGGGGGCG
>MHDY01000072.1:295-423 GCA_001803705.1 Nitrospirae bacterium GWC2_56_14
ACCTGCGCAGGATGGGCTCGAGCCTGACGTTGATCTCGTAGGGAGACAGGTGGGTCACGGCGATGCCTGACGGCCGGGTGATGTCGTCGGGAGAGACCCGCACGATATTCTCGCCGCCTCTGGCCAGC
>MHDY01000072.1:678-7293 GCA_001803705.1 Nitrospirae bacterium GWC2_56_14
TAGTCCATGTTATGGTTTCCTGCTCTTCGGTTTCACAAAAATATCCGACAAAGTCTTCCTGAGGGTCTGGGCGTCGGCGTTGTGCTCGATCGTTCCGCCGGACACGACCGAGATCTCGCCGGTTTCCTCCGATACAACGACTACGATGGCGTCCGACTCCTCGGTGAGGCCGATTGCGGCCCGGTGGCGCGTACCCAGCGATTTCGGGATGTTCGATGAAAGCGTGAGCGGCAGAAAGCAACCGGCGGCGATGAGCCTCCCGTTGCGGATGACGGCGGCCCCGTCGTGGATCGGCGAATAGGGCAGGAAGATGCTGATGAGGATCTCCTTGGTCACTTTTGCGTCCAGTTCGGTCCCCATTTCCACGATGGTCGAAAGGTCGGTGTCCCGTTCGAGCACGATGAGCGAACCGATGCGCTTGTTCGCCATGGACACGGCGGCCTTGACCGTTTCTTCGATGAACTTGGAGCCTTCCACGGAAGACAGGTGCCGGAAGAGATGGCGCTGCCCCACCTGGGCGAGCGTGCGCCGTATCTCGGGCTGGAACAGGATGATGACGGCGAGGACGATCTGGGACCAGAAACTGCGTATGAGCCAGTCGAGCGTGTAGAACTTGAGCCACTGCGATGCCCCGAGCACGAGCATGATCAGCCCGATGCCGATCAGCATCTGAAAGGCCCGCGTGCCTTTGATCAGCAGCAGCAGGCGGTAGAAGAGATAGTAGACGAGCGCGATGTCCACCGTATCGTTCACCCACCGGTAGTGCGCCAGCGCCTCTTTGATTTCAGTGATGTTTATCATTAAGCAAATCCTAAATTCTTGGTAACTATTCAGGTTGAAGGTTGTAAGACTGAAGGCTGAAGGTGGTAAAACAAGATGTTTGGCCAGCCTGGTTTGGGTTTCTTTGCGTGATTAAAATCTTTTTTATCTTTTACCTTCAGTCTTCGGCCTTCAGTCTATCCACCTGTTCTTTTTTTCAAATCATTGTTGAGCGCTTCGGATTTCGTGCTTAGAGTTTGCTTCTGAGAATCGCATCGGTCATGCGCGCGACCTTGACCATGTGCGCCACGTCGTGGACCCGCACGATCTGCGCACCCCGCTCGATCCCGAGGGCCACCGTCGCTGCAGTGCCTTCCTGCCGCCGATCGGCCTCGGCGATCCCGAGGACGGTGCCGATGAACTTCTTTCGCGAGGTGCCGAGCAGGATCGGACGGCCGAGGCTGCGCAGTTCACGGAGACGGTTCAGGAGTACAAGGTTATGCTCCAGGGTCTTGCCGAAGCCGATGCCCGGATCAACGAGGATGCTTTCGAGCTTCACGCCCGCCTGTACGGCCATGGTGATGCTGTCCGCCAGGTAGGACCTGACCTCAGCGACCATATCGGTGTAGACGGGGTTTTGCTGCATGTCGCGCGGTGTGCCCTTGATGTGCATGATGACCACGGCGGCGTCATACTCGGCAACGACGCCGGCCATGTCCAGCGAGGACCGGAGTCCGCTGATGTCGTTCACCATCGAGGCGCCTGCTTCGAGGGCTTTGCGCGCGACCCGGGATTTGTACGTATCGACCGAGAGCGGGATCGCGAGCTCCGATGCAAGCCGCTCGATCACCGGAATGATCCTCCGGAGCTCTTCATCCTCCGAGACCGGCTCTGCGCCGGGCCGCGTCGATTCTCCGCCCACGTCGATGATGTCCGCGCCCTGGGCCGCCATCAGCCGGGCCTGGGTAATGGCCCGGGCCGTATCGGCATGGCGGCCGCCGTCGGAAAAGGAGTCAGGCGTCACGTTCAGGATGCCCATGATGTGCGTACGGCTGCCGAGGTCGAGGACCTTTCCTCTGCAACTGACCCTCTGGTCCGTACGCAGGTAGTTGTCAAGGAGTGACTGCAATGCGGCAGGGAGGTCCGGCGGGATATGCGCGTTCGTGCGGAGCGCATCGGGGAGTTGCCGCAAACGCTCCAGCGTGGCGGTCAGGCGGGCTTCTTTGCCTTCCCGCGTCGGTTGAAAACTGATGGAGATCCCGCCGTCGAGCGCCCGGATAAAGTCGCGCACCACGGCAAGCTGATCCTTCGTCAGACCGTTCAGGGAGACAGCGATCGATCCGGCTTCAACGATCCTGACGGCGAGCCCCATAATGCTCCCTATGCGGCCGTCGGCTGGCCGTTGACGATGGCATCGATGTCTGCGGCGTCAAGGGTCTCTTTTTCGAGCAAGGCATTTGCTATTCCGTGGAGCGCGTCGGCCCGGTCCTGGATCAGGGTCTTGGCCCGGTGATAGTTGTCCATGACGATGCGTTTGACCTCGTTGTCGATCTCGACCGCCGTATGCTCGCTGTAGTCGCGGTGCTGGGCGATCTCACGGCCGAGGAATATCTGCTCTTCCTTCTTGCCGTAGGACAGGGGGCCCATGGCATCGCTCATGCCCCACTCGCAAACCATCTTTCGCGCCAGGGTCGTGGCGCGCTCGAGGTCGTTGCCGGCGCCCGTGGTCATGTGCTGGAGCGCGATCTCCTCAGCGGCCCTGCCGCCGAGCAGGATCGCGATGTTGTTCAATAAATGTTCACGGTCGTAGGAGTAGCGGTCGGCCGTGGGCAGCTGCAGCGTGATGCCGAGCGCCATGCCCCGCGGGATGATCGATACCTTGTGGACCGGGTCGGTGCCGGGAATGAGCCGCGCGACCAGGGTATGGCCCGCCTCGTGGTAGGCCGTGTTCTTCTTCTCTTCGGCGCTGATGAGCATGGTCTTGCGCTCCAGGCCCATGAGGATCTTGTCCTTGGCGCGCTCGAAATCATCGTTCTCCACCTGCGTCTTGCCTATCCGGGCGGCGAGGATCGCCGCTTCATTCACGAGGTTCGCGAGCTCGGCCCCCGACAGGCCCGGTGTTCCGCGCGCGATGGATTCGATGTCCACGTGGGGCGCGAGCTTGATCTTCTGGGTATGCACCTTGAGCACGCCGATCCTGCCGTTCAGGTCGGGGCGCGGGATGACCACCATGCGGTCGAACCTTCCCGGCCGGAGAAGCGCCGGATCGAGCACGTCGGGGCGGTTCGTCGCAGCGACCAGGATGACGCCCTCGTTGCTTTCGAACCCGTCCATTTCCACAAGAAGCTGGTTCAGGGTCTGTTCGCGCTCGTCGTGGCCGCCGCCCAGTCCCGCGCCGCGGTGCCTGCCCACGGCGTCGATCTCATCGATGAAGATGATGCAGGGTGCGTTCTTCTTGCCCTGTTCGAAAAGGTCGCGTACGCGCGATGCGCCCACGCCGACGAACATTTCAACGAAGTCGGAGCCGCTGATCGACAGGAACGGAACGCCCGCCTCTCCGGCGATGGCCCGCGCCAGCAGCGTCTTGCCCGTGCCCGGAGGGCCGACGAGCAGCACGCCCTTGGGGATCTTGCCGCCCAGCTTCTGGAACTTCTGCGGGTCCTTGAGGATCTCGATGATCTCCTGGACCTCCACCTTGGCCTCGTCCATGCCGGCCACTTCACTGAACGTCACCTTCTTCGCGTTCTCGTTCAGGAGCTTGGCCTTGCTCTTGCCGAAGGACATGGCCTTGTTTCCGCCCATCTGCATGTTGCGCATGATGAACATGAACCACAGAGCCATGAGTATCAAGGGGGCCCAGACCACGAGGAAATTGTACCACCCCGATTCCTTGAGCGGTTCGACGTTGATCTTGACTCCCTTGGCCCGAAGGTCCTTCACCAGGTCCGGGTAGTCCGGCAGATTCGTTTTGAAGGACTTCCCGGTCTTGAGATTGCCAAGCAGTTCGGGACCCTTGATCGTGACGTCGTTCACCTCGTCCTTATCGATCTTGTCCATGACCTCGCTGAAGGCGATCTGCACCGTCGACTGGGTAACCGGGTTGAACAGGTTGAAAATGAGCACGGATACCACGACGAACAGAAGGATCAGCGCCAGATTTTTATAGAATGCGTTCACCGATACAAACCTCCGAGCCTGCGCGCCCTGCAAAGAAGCACGACAGGAAACCTTTTAATAATCTACCATATTTTATTGCTGCTGACAACAGCTACTCTGCTCCGTTATCCCTCTCGTTCCTCAAGGGGCAGAACGGCGATATAGGGAAGGTTGCGGTACCGGTCCTTGTAATCGAGGCCGTATCCGACCACGTATTTGTTGGGGATGCGGAAACCGGCGTAGTCCGCTTCGATCTCCACTTTCCGCCGCTCCGATTTGTCCAGGAGCACGCAGACCTTGAGCGACGCAGGACCGCGGTCGATAAGCATTTGCTTGAGATACTGGAGCGTCACGCCGGAGTCAACGATATCCTCCACCAGCAGAACATGTTTGTCTTTGATGTCCTCCTTGATGTCGCACAGCATCTGCACCGGGTTCACTCCCTTGCCCTTGGAGGACGAGCTGGTGCAGTGCATGAAGTCCATCCGGACGGAGATCCTGAGCGAACGGAGCAGGTCGGACATGAAAAAGATGGCGCCTTTGAGCACACCGACGACCAGCAGGTCCTTGTCTGCATAGTCCTTGGAGATCCGGGAGCCCAGTTCCTGGATCTTCCGCTGGATCTCCTCGCTCGTGAAAAGCGGTTTGCCGAAATCGATTCCTACCATTGATGCCCTCCGTGAGATAAAGTTCGTAAAATCAGGTGTTTGGATCAGGTGTTTAGGCTGAAGGCTGAAAGCTAAAGCTGAAGGCTAAAGTTAAGGTTAAGGGTATAGTAGTGCTTTTCCCTTCAGTCTTCAGCCTATTAACCTTCCGCCTGCTTCTTCACCCGCACCAGCAACCGTTGCTTCGTGTTCGCCTGCGCCAGGAACCGCTGGTCAATGCGCATTCCCATGATCCAGAGAACCTCGGTCCCTGAGCAGAGCAGCGGGATAGTGTCGCGCTGCCTTCGCGGGATCTTGGTATCCACAAACAGGTCCTGCAACTTCTTGCTTTTTCCGTCCAAACCTGCAGGTTGGAACCGGTCGCCGGGCCGCCTGTTCCGGACCTGCAACGGGAGGCCTATCTTATCATAATCGAAAAATGCCTGCCAGTAATAATTTGAATCAGGAGGCGTTTCCCGGTCGCTGCAGAGAACGGCTTCTACTTCGATTCCGCACTCCGGGACAGGTGTCATGCCCGGGACTGTGAGCTCGTAGGTAAAGGATGCTGCCGCTGTTGATGGACCGATGATGAACTGTTCATAGGTCCGTTCGATCTTAAACGCTGCCGGGAGGCGCATGGTCCTGCCGGTGGGTGCTGTGGTCATGAATTGGAGCGCCTCGTCTACTTGTACCCGCGAAAGGCCGGAAGGACCTTCAGCAAGAGCATCTGCCAGTCTGCGAAGGAGCCTGCGTTTGATTGCCGGAGGGAGCGCAAGGAAGGCCCCGCGTTGCACAACGAAGCCTTCTCCCCGCTTTTTCGTGATCGTCTGAGCGGCCGTTTCGACGGACAGGTCCAGTGCCTCGCTTTCATCCTTGAGCAGCGCTGCCTCGGCAGCCAGCGTCTCGACGATGCGCGGATTGAAACGGCTGAGAACAGGCATGAGCTCCAGGCGAATCCTGTTCCGGGTGTAGAGCGGTTTTGCGTTCGAGGGGTCGGTCACGAATGCGAGCCCGGATCGGGCGAGGTGCTCCAGCACTTTTTCGCGCGTGGACTCGATGAGCGGCCTGATGAATCGGCCGCGCATTGGCGGGATCCCTGAAAGGCCCGTGCTGCCTGCGCCGCGCAGCAGCCGCAGGAGCACGGTCTCGGCCTGGTCCGTGGCGGTATGGCCGGTGGCGATGCGCGAGGCGCCGATCGTTTCGGCCGTCCGGGTGAGAAAGGCATACCGCGCCTCCCGCGCCCCGGCCTGGACCGACAGCCCGCGCTCACGGCAGAGCAAAGCGACATCGATAGACTCGATGGTGGACGGAAGTCCGAGTTTCTCGGCAAGACGGGCAACGAAGAGCGCTTCGTCCGCGGATTCCTTGCCCCGGAACATGTGGTCGAGATGCGCGATATGAAGAGAGATGCCCAGTTCACCGGACAGTGCGTGGAGCGTAGCGAGGAGGCAGACGGAATCAGGGCCTCCCGAGACCGCAACGAGGACCCGGTCACCAGGGCTCAGCATCCCGTATTTCTGCACTGTCTTTTTTAGTTTGGTAGGCAGCATCGTATTTATTGGAGTTGAGAGGTAATGGTCCTTTTTCGCCATGCCGGATTCGACCCAGCCTCCAGATTCTCCTGAAAAGACCGGATTCCTGCTTTCGAAAGATTGTCTTTGGTAAAACGGCGATGAAAATACAGACTCTAGACAAGTATACCGGAGAGAGGTGCAAGAAGGAACAGGGATTATTATGTTTGAGCGAGGGGAGAAATGGTGGCGGTGCAGGGACTCGAACCCCGGACACAGGGATTATGATTCCCCTGCTCTACCAGCTGAGCTACACCGCCCCATAAAAAACACGGGTAAACATACTGCATTGCGAAATTTTTGTCAAGAAAAACCGTAATGGATTTTCGTTCTGCCGGGCAGGTGGAGCAGGAGAGGCATCACGGCGCTCGATGAAGCGCTCTCTCGCGACGGAATCCCCGTAAGGACCGGGTCAAGACCCCGGCGGGCAGCGTCCTGATGCACGTACAGCGCAGGAGACCGCCCGCAAGGGCGATGTTAACGGG
>MHDY01000072.1:7302-12694 GCA_001803705.1 Nitrospirae bacterium GWC2_56_14
TCGTTTTGTTCATCTTGAGGCTTTTGAGCCTCCGTTTTTTCGCCTCTATCCGTTTCCGCTTCTTTTTGATAGAGGGTTTCTCGTAATGGCGCCTGTTCTTCAGTTCCCGAAACAGGCCATCGGTCTGCATCTTACGTTTGAGAAGCCGAATGGCTTTTTCTATATTTTTATCGTCAACCCTTATCTCCAATTATTCGACTTCCTTCCTCCGCCGCCACCGCCACCGCCGCGATCAAATCCGGAACGCTGTCCACCCCTGCCGCCTCCGCCACCGCCGGTCCGGGGACGGTCCGTTTGGGGCCGAGCCTCACTGACGTTGATCGTCCGGTCCAGAACGGCCGTGCCGTTCAGCGTCGCGATCGCCTTATCAGCGTCCTCGTCAGCAGCCATTTCGACGAAGCCGAAACCCTTTGACCGGCCTGTTGCAGCATCCGTGATGATCCTTACCGACTGGACTTCCCCGAGTGCCGCGAATACTTCCTTCAGACTGTCTTCGGTCACGTTGTACGACAAGTTTCCCACATACAGTTTCTTTGCCATTTGTTCCTCCTGTCTGTTGTTCACTCACTACGGTCGCACATGTCTGCTACTTTGTTCGCATCAGGGAACCGGGTCCCGTCGAAACCGTACTGTTTTCAGGTGGTTTTCAGCGTTTCACGCTGAGGTTTTCCGCATGGCAATAAAAAAAGACCGCAAAATATAAGTTTTTGCAGTCCCAACCGATTAACAAAAACTCCGAAGGTTGTTTATGATAATCTGCATACAGTATAGGTGGCATGCAAAGAAAAGTCAACCCGTTTTATTATTTTCGACGCTTGGCCGGCCTTTGGCGCGGTGTTTCCTCTTCTCTGCGCCGTTTGGGGTAAATCCGGACCGGCGTGCCCAGGAAGCCGAAGGCCCGGCGCAGATTGTTCTCGATGAAGCGAAGATAGGAAAAGTGAACGCCGTCGGGGTAGTTGACGAAGACCACGAAGGTCGGCGGTTTGATGTCCACCTGGGTGATGTAGTAGTACTTCACCCGTTTGCCGCGATAGAGCGGGGGCTCGTGGTGCGCGGCAAGTTTTTCGAAGACCCGGTTCAGGTCCGCCGTGGCGACCCGCTTCGAGGCTTCGAGCATGACCTTGTCGATCTCGTCGAAGACCTTGGTGATGCGCTGCCGCGTCAAGGCCGACATGGTGAGCACGGGCGCGTAGTCGACGAACTTGAGCTTCTGCTCGGCCTGCGCCATCATCCGTTTGTATTCCTCTTCCTTGTCGGCGACGAGGTCCCATTTGTTCAGGATGATGATGATCGCCTTGCCGGCCTCGTGCGCCAGGCCGATGATCCGTTCGTCCTGCTCGGTGATTCCTTCGACGGCATCGAGCAGAACGAGCGCCACGTCGGCGCGGTCCAGGCTTTTGATGGCCCGCATGACGCTGTACTTCTCGACGCCCTGGGTGACCCTGCCGCGGCTCCTGATGCCTGCCGTGTCCACCAGCACATATTTCCGGCCGTAGTACTGGTACAGGCTGTCCACGGCGTCCCTGGTCGTGCCCGAGACGGGGCTTACGATCATCCGGTCCTCGCCGATGAGCGCGTTGATGAACGACGATTTTCCCACGTTGGGCCTGCCGATGATGGCGATGCGCGGATGGTCCTCATCCGGTTCGGGACCGGTCACGGGAAGGAGTTTTGTCAGCTCATCAAGGAGTTCGGAAAAGCCTGCGCCATGCTGCGCTGAAAGGGGATAGAGCGTATCGATGCCGAGGCGGTAAAAGTCCAGAATGAGACCCTCATGCCGGGCCCCATCAACTTTGTTCACGGCATACAGCACGGGTTTGCCCGAGGCCCGGAGCCGCTGGCACACTTCGATATCGGCCGGCAGCAGGCCCTGCTGTCCGTCCATAAGGAAAACGATGATGTCCGCTTCTTCGATGGCGAGCGTGGTCTGCTCGCGCATCTTGGTGTACATGGGGTCGTCGGTCTCGGGCTCGAACCCTCCCGTGTCGATGATCAGGAAATGCCTGCCCTCCCATTCCGCATTGGCGTAGTTGCGGTCCCGCGTAACGCCGGGCTTGTCCTCGACGATGGCGAGGTTCCTGCCGATGATCCGGTTAAAGAGGGTGGATTTGCCGACATTGGGCCGGCCGACTATGGCGATGACTGGTTTGGACATGATCACTCGATAATAACCACGGAGGCAGCGGCGCGGCGGACCGCGACCAATGCAGGGTTACGCCTTTCTCAATGGTTGACAGCGGGCACTATAGCATCATTGCGCGCTTCAATACAAGAAAAAACCTTGCGAAGCACTGCTGTTTATGTTATTTATTGACATTCTGCGGTCCCGAACAGGAGGTTCTGGTGAGTGTAAGGAACAGTGTGGTTGTCACGGCATTTTTCATTCTGCTGTTCTCCGCATCGCATGCTTCCGCGGAGCTTTACCGGTGGGTGGACAGGGACGGGCAGGAGTTTTTCACGAACGAGCGCTCGAAGGTCCCGCAGGAGTACCAGCGCACGGCCAGGCCGGTAAAGACCGACGACAGCCGGGTCAGCGTCGGAGAGAAACCGGCACGGCCGCATTCGCCGGCCGTGGAAGTCAAGGAACACCGTGACAGGAACGGGCGCAACGAAGCATGGTGGCACCGGCGTGCCGAAAGCCAGCGCCTGGAACTTCGCAAATTCGAGGACGAACTTGATCTGCTCGTGAAGAAAGAGCAGGACCAGGAAAAGAATGCATCAAGGGCATCGGTCAAAAAGAAAAAGTCCTCAGCGGCCCATGACCGGAAAAAGCTGCAGCTGGAAAAGAAGATCGCCCAGGCAAAACGCCGGCTTGAGGTGGACCTTCCCGAAGAAGCGCGCAAAGCTGATGCGTACCCGGGATGGCTGCGGGAATAGCCGGGCTGCTCCCGGGACCAGGGTGTTATGAAAACAATCATCATTGCTGAGAACCTCCTGCCGTTCTTCGACAGTAAGAACAGCATCTTCAGAAGGGGTGGCATCGCGTTTTTTACCGCCCAAACTTCGGAAGAGATCGTTAATCTTCACGGGGTGAAGAATGCGGATCTTATTATAACCGCTCAGACCCTTCCGCTCATGGGCGCGCTCAAACTGTGCGCCGCCATCCGCAGTGACGACCAGCTGAAGAAAGTGTCTATCATCGTGACCGGCGACACCAGCGGGGAGAGCGGAGCTGCCTGTCTGGAGGCGGGGGCCAACGCCTTTATCCCGGCGCCGGTGGACCCCGTGGCGCTTTTTTCCAAAGTGTCCGAACTGCTCCTGGTGCCGCAGCGGAAGGAGATGCGGGTGCTGCTGCGCGCCTCCGTGAAAGGACTGGAAGGCGATACGTCCTTTTTCGCGGCGTCAAAGAATATCAGCATCTCGGGCATGATGCTGGAGGCCGACCGGAGCCTGGCGATGGGGGACCGGCTGACCTGCTCGTTTAACATCGCACACAGCGAGATCAAGGTCTCCTGCATGATCGTACGGGTGGACCGGGTCTCTTCCGGGAGAAACCAGTACGGCGTGGAGTTCCTGAACCTGGATACGAAGTCGATGATCATCATAGAAAATTATGTCAAAGCCCAGGCACGGCAATAGCCGTTCCGGTTCTTGTTTTTCAGAGTTCATGCAGCGGGAGGGGTGGGTTGGACGAACGGTACGATTTTAAAAAAGTCGAAGAACGCTGGCAGCGCTTCTGGCAGGAGGCAGGCACCTTCAAGGTGACCGAGGACGCCTCGAAACCGAAGTACTACTGCCTGGAGATGTTCCCCTATCCGTCGGGCCGCATCCATATGGGCCACGTGCGGAATTACTCCATCGGCGATGTGGTGTCGCGCTACAAGCGGATGCGCGGCTTCAATGTGCTCCACCCCATGGGATGGGATTCCTTCGGCCTGCCGGCGGAGAACGCGGCGATCAAACACGGCATCCATCCCCAGAAGTGGACCCTGGAGAACATCGCCTTCATGCGGGACAAACAGCTCAAACGGCTCGGGTTGTCCTACGACTGGGACCGCGAGGTGGCCACCTGTCTCGAGGAATACTACCGCTGGAACCAGTGGTTCTTCATCAAGATGTACGAGCGGGGGCTCGCGTACAAAAAACTCTCCTACGTGAACTGGTGCCCGTCGTGCAATACGGTGCTGGCCAACGAGCAGGTGGAGGACGGCCTGTGCTGGCGCTGCAGTTCGGTGGTGCAGCACAAGGAACTGGAACAGTGGTTCTTCAAGATCACGGCGTATGCCGAGGAACTGCTCGCCAACTGCGACAAGCTCACGGGCTGGCCCGAGCGCGTGCTTACCATGCAGCGCAACTGGATCGGCAAGTCAACGGGCGTCGAGGTGGACTTCCGTGTCGAAGGCACCGGTGAAAAGCTCACGATCTTTACGACTCGCCAGGACACGCTGTTCGGCGTGACCTTCATGAGCATCGCGCCGGAGCACCCCATGCTCGAAGCGCTCATTCAAGGCAAGGCGCAGGCCGACGAGGTCCGCGCCTTTGTTCAGCGCGTGATGAGCGAGGACAAGGCCGCCCGCACCGACGAAAAACAGGAGAAGGAAGGCGTGTTCACCGGCGCCTATGCGATCAATCCCCTGAACAACGAAAAAGTGCCGGTCTGGGTAGGGAATTTCGTGCTCATGGAATACGGGACCGGCGCGATCATGTCCGTACCGGCCCATGACCAGCGTGACTTTGAGTTCGCCAAGAAGTACGCCTTGCCTGTCCGCGTGGTGATCCAGAATGCGGAAAAGAACCTTATTGCTGAAACTATGAAACAGGCCTACGTTGAGAACGGCGTCATGGCGAATTCAAACAGCTTTGACGGACTCACGAACACGGCTGCAAAGGACGCGATCGCCGACCATGTGGAACAGAAAAAACTGGGCAAACGCACGGTGAATTTCAGGCTTCGCGACTGGGGCATTTCGCGCCAGCGCTACTGGGGCACGCCGATCCCGATCATCTACTGCGAAAAGTGCGGGACCGTGCCGGTGTCCGAAAAGGACCTGCCGGTGCGTCTTCCGATTGATGTTGCGTTCACGGGCCAGGGGCGCTCGCCGCTGGCCGAATCGACGTCGTTCCGGGAAACCACCTGCCCGGCGTGCGGCGGCAAAGCGCGGCGTGAAACGGATACCATGGACACCTTCGTCGACTCGTCGTGGTATTTCCTGCGCTATTGCTCGCCCAAAGAGGATAAGGCGCCCTTTGACAAGAAAGCTGCCGGCTACTGGATGAGTGTGGACCAGTATATCGGCGGCATCGAACACGCCGTGCTCCACCTGCTTTACGCCCGGTTCTTTACCAAAGTGATCCGCGACCTGGGCCTCTTCGACGGCGACGAGCCCTTCGTGAACCTGCTGACGCAGGGCATGGTGATCAAGGACGGCGCCAAGATGAGCAAGTCCAAGGG
>MHDY01000073.1:0-147 GCA_001803705.1 Nitrospirae bacterium GWC2_56_14
GCACCGGCAAGGGCGCGGAATCGGGCATCCTGTTCAAGAACGCCGAAAGCCTGGAGCGTGCCCAGAAGATCGATACCATCGTCCTCGATAAGACTGGCACGCTCACCCGCGGCGAACCGACCGTTACGAATATTATCAAGGACAGCA
>MHDY01000073.1:157-25723 GCA_001803705.1 Nitrospirae bacterium GWC2_56_14
AGAGCTCCTCTTCCTTGCGGGCTCCGCGGAAAAAGGTTCGGAACATCCTCTGGGAGAGGCTATTGTGCAGGCAGCCCTTGCGCGGGGCATTACGCTCCAGCAAAGCGACGAGTTCGAGGCGCTTCCCGGCCACGGGATCAGGGCGTTGCTGAACAACAAGGAAGTTGTCCTGGGGAATGCGCGGCTCATGGCGGACCGCAAGGTCGATTTCGGAAAGTTTATGGCGGAGGCGGAGAAGCTTTCTTCCCAGGGCAAGACACCCATGTTCGTTGCCGTGGACAACCAGGCAGCCGGCATCATTGCCGTTGCCGATACGGTCAGGGAACATTCGAAGGAAGCGATCGCCATCCTCCAGAAGATCGGGCTCGATGTCGTCATGCTCACCGGCGACAATCAACGCACTGCGCAGGCCATCGCCAATGAGCTCGGCATCAACCGCGTCATGGCTGAGGTCCTTCCTCAGGACAAGATGGACACGGTGAAGAAACTGCAGGCGGAAGGAAGGGTCGTTGCCATGGTCGGCGACGGTATTAACGATGCCCCTGCCCTGACCCAGGCTGATGTGGGCATTGCCATCGGCACGGGCACCGATGTGGCCATCGAAGCATCTGACGTTACGCTGATCAAGGACGACCTCAGGGTGGTGGCAACGGCGATCAGGCTTTCTCGTCGCACCATGGCCACCATCAGGATGAACCTGTTCTGGGCGTTCTTTTACAACATCATCGGCATACCCGTGGCCGCCGGCGTGCTCTACCCGCTGCTGGGCGCGCAGGGCTTATTGAACCCCATGTTCGCCTCTGCCGCCATGGCCTTCAGCTCGGTAAGCGTGGTGTCCAACTCGCTCAGGCTCAAACGATTTTCCTAGCCGCGGAGGCCGTATGAAGTTCATCGCTGACGTCATGCTGGGCAAGCTCGCCAGGCGATTGCGGCTTTTGGGTCTCGATGTTTTATACGAACCGGGATTCCAGGACAATGAGATCATCGGGCTTTCTCTGGAGCAGGACCGCGTCATCCTGACCCGGGACCGCGGCCTGTCCAAACGGCCGCTTGCTGCCCGCCACCTCCTGATCAGCAGCGAGCGCGTGCATGACCAGCTCCTCCAGGTGCTGAATACCTTCAGGCCGGTCCTCGATCCCGCGGCTTTCCTCACCCGTTGTTCCGTGTGTAATGAACCGTTGAAATCGACGTTAAAACAGGAGGTCCGCGATCTGGTCCCCTCCTACGTCTACAACCGGACCAACCGGTTCCTGAAATGTTCTTGCTGCGGGAGAATATACTGGAAGGGAAACCACGTGAGGAATCTGACGCTGCCAGGCCTGGCTGATCAGAACAGCCGGCCCCTGCCTGGTGCTGACCACTAATAAAAACCGAACAGCTCTTCTTATGGCAAGGAGGGCTCGGGAGATACCACGGGAGCCGGCATGGGCGCAGGAGCGGGAGAAGTTGTTTCAGCCTGCGGCTGCGGGACCGGAGGAGCTGCCGTGTCCTGCACTGCGGCGGGTTCGGGTTTGGGCGCCGGTTGCTGCCGGGGCTTTGCTGCTCGCGGCACTATTGGTGCTGCCTTCGCGCTGGTGATCCCTGCTGCGGTGATCTCGAGGTCCCTCACCACGGCGTTCTTCTGCCCGGTCACGGTCAGTTCCTCGCCGTTCAGAAGCAGTTTGGCGGCGCCCACACTTCCATAGCTCAGCAGAAAACGCTCATCAGCTATCCAGACGACATTCTCATCTTTTTTCAGGACCGCTTTTTTCTGCGGCCCCGTATCCGTCCTTACCAGCAGCCAGACATCCTCAAGGGCAACGATCTGGAGATAAAGTTTTTCCGGCTTTGCCGGGGGAGCGCTGCTTGTCGTTTCCGTGTGCAGGACAGCTGTATGCTCTTCAAGAGGCGCCACGGAGTACTGCTGTTTATCCGGCGCGGCCATGAACAAAAAGCCGAGGACCGAGATAAATATGGCCGTGCCCCAGAGCCATGGTTCCAGAGACACTTTTGCAGGCTTTTCCCGGGTCTGCGGCGCCGGGGCCTGTTCCGCGGCCGCGGGCTGCGGGGAGACCACGGCTGCGCCTGCCGCGGCATGCCTGAGCTCTCCGTACTTTTGCAGCACGTCCTGCTCGGGAAGGCCCAGGAATTTCGCATAGTTTTTCAGGAAACCCCTGACAAAAACCTCACCCGGCAGCTTTGCAAAGTCTTCGCTTTCCAGTGCTTTCAGATATTGTATGCTGATACGGGTCTGCTGGGCGGCATCATGCAGATCGAAGCCCTTCAATTCGCGCGCACTGCTCAAGTATTTTCCTAAAGTCCCCACCGATTTCACCTCAGGGTCGTTATATAATCCTTGGCCTTTTTTGCAACTTCGCTTTGGGGCGCCAGCTCAACCGTTTTCTTAAACTCCGCAAGCGCTGCCTTCTTATTGCCGTCTTTCAAGAGCGCCAGCGCCAAGCCATACCTGATATAGGCATTGCTCGGCGATAATGAAACACCTTCCCTGAACTCGCTGATCGATTCCTTTACTTTTCCCGCCTCGAACAAGGCGGTTCCCAGCTCATAGATGGTCTGGTCGTAGTTTGCGAACCGCTTTGAGTCGCGGTAAGCCTCGATCGCCTTGTCGTAGTTCTTTTGCGCCATGTACACATGCGCCATATTGTAATACGCTACATGAGGGGTCGTATACAGTTTATTTTCAAGCGCTTTATTGAAGGCTTTGAGCGCATCCTGCCATCGCTCCTGCCGGGAATAGACGACTCCCCGCGCGTTATGCGCCTCGGCGAAGTTCGGATCGATATCGATGGCAGCCTCGTAATATCGTTCTGCATCGGCAAGTTTATTCATGGTCTCACTGACGCTGCCGAGCGCGAAGTAGGCATTTTTGTTCTTTTTGTCCGTCTGGATGGAGCGTTGGAATTCAACGACCGCCAGTTCATAGTTCTTCTTCTGGAGGTACGAAACACCCTTCATATAATATCCCTCGGCCATCTTTACATTGTCTACTTTGTTGGCCGGTGTGGATACGCAAGCCGTCAGGAACAGGGCAAGCACTACGGTGAACGGTCTTATCAAAATCTGACTCCTTTCAAAACGATGCCATGAGCCGTGCAAGCGCTTCCATTTCCCGGCCTACCACTTCGGCAGCGCCGCGCGTTTCTTTCTTCAGCGCCTGTTTCGGAACCGGGGGCGTGTTCTTCTGAGCCGTATGCTGTTCTTCTTCCCTGAAATCCGGTTGCACTTGCCGCGCCGTCCGCGGTGCAGCTCCTGGTGCTTTCCCTTTTTCCATTGAGGAACGCGGTGCAACAGAACTTTTCTGGCGTGAAGGACGTACAGCAACCTCTTCTTCGACTTCCACCTCAGGTTCTATCTCGATCTCTTTCTGGAACCTCGGCTGAGGCGGCGTTTGCGAAGCAGGCGGTGATGGTGGCGCAGGCTGGTGGTATACCGGAGCCGGCGGTGCAGGCTGCGCAACTGGTGCTGCTGCTGGTGCAGGCCGGTAGGACACCGGAGCTGCAGGTGCCGGTTGAGCAGGCGGTGCAGGCTGGTAATTGACTGGAGCTGCAGGTGCAGGCTGCGTAGTCGGCGCTGCCGGTGCGGGCTGGTACTGCACCGGAGCTGCTGGTGCCGGCTGCGCAATCGGTGCTGCCGGCGCGGGCTGGTACACCGGAGCTGCCGGAGGCGCCGCGGGAACAGGTTGTGCCGGCGCTTGCGGGTATATTGGTGCCGCTGGAATCGGCTGAGCCGGGGGTGTCCACGGTGTCGGCTGGTACTCGACTGCCGCCGGAATGGGTTGGGCAGTGGGCGGTGCAGGCGCCTCGGGAATCGTGCTCGCGACCTTACCTGCTGCAACTGCCGGTGCTATGGGCTGTTCCGCTGCCGCTGCTGTTTCTGACATCCGCAGGGCGTCGGCAAGCGCTTGTTCCTCCGGGGTTTTAAATCCGAATAAAGGCTGTTCATCGATCCACAGGTTCTTTTCCGCGGACGATGAAGATGCAAAGGACTTTTCATCAAGGAAAAATCCCATCTCCTCGCCGAATGCACGGGCAACATCTTCCACCCTGGGCAGATCCGCTTCAGGGAAAGGGTTGGATGAATGGGTATAGTATGCTCGACGTCCGCTGTTTGGCATGTAGAGCACTATGTATGCGGAAAATTTGCTCCCTTCGCGGAAAATGAAGGTGTAAAACCGCGCTTCATCAACCCCAAGCTCCGGAGTTGCGACCTGATGAAAATTCATGGAAAAGATCGCCTTGTACAGGTTCCTTTCCTTGATTTTCAGATCAACGATGGTTGCGTCGGTAGTGAACATGGTTATCGAGTATGTACCAGGTCAGAACTGCTGAACGTTCAGATCAAATATTCTCAAAATGCGTCAGCGTCTTGAATTCCCGGTATCGTCCTTCGATCTCTTTATAATCCAGGCTGCGAAGACGGTCAAGACTGAACGCCTCGACGTTCAATGAAGCCATGACGCTGCCGAAGATAACGGCCTTGCGCAGACTGTCTTCGGAAAAATTCATGGTGTTCGCCAGATATCCCATGAAACCGCCCGCGAAGGTATCACCCGCCCCGGTGGGGTCGAATACGGTCTCCAGGGGATAGGCCGGAGCGCTGAAAACGCTCTTGCCGCTGAACATGATGGCGCCGTAGCTCCCCTGTTTGACGACGATCGTCTTCGGTCCCATGGCCTGCACGCTCTTGGCCGCTTTTACCAGGCTTGCTTCACCCGCCAGCTGTCTCAGCTCCGCCTCGTTGATGGTGAGCAGATCTACCTCTTTGAGCGTCCGTTTCAGGGCATCCAGCTTGCTTGAGATCCAGTAGTTCATGGTGTCGCACGCCACCAGCTTCGGTTTTGTTACCTGCTTCAGAACATCGAGCTGGATCTCCGGGTCCACGTTCGCCAGGAAAACGACGTCGGAATTCCGGTACCCGTCGGAGATGTTCGGCTTGAAGGTCGCCAGCACGTTCAAGTGCGTGGCCAGCGTATGGGCTTCGTTCAGATCATACCCGTATTCGCCCTTCCAGCGAAAGGTCTCGCCCTTCTGGACCTCGAGGCCGCTGGTGTCAATGCGCTTGCTTTTCAGAAACTGGATGTGTTCCCTGGGGAAGTCCTCTCCGATGACGGCAACAAGCCGCACGTCCGTAAAATAACTGGCAGAAGTGGAAAAATACGTGGCGGAACCGCCGAGAGCATTTTCAACGTTTCCGAAAGGGGTTTTTACCGAATCCAGTGCGACCGTACCGACAACAAGCAGACTCAAATGGAACCTCCTGAAGATTTATTGCAATTTTTATTTTGCACTGGTTTTCGTCGTCAAGTACTTCCCGATGATCGGCATAAGATCTTTTTTTGTCTTCGCCGGGATCAGTTTTTCCGGTGTCATGATGGCATTTCTGAGCGCTTCTCCGCAGCAACAGGTCCGCTCCGCGGGCAGCATCTTCACGGCCTCCCGGATCATGGCCTTGGACGTTTCGATGTTATGCTTCATCACGGCAAGAACGGCCTCCACGGTCACCGTTTCTTCGCTGTGGTGCCAGCAGTCATAATCCGTGGCCAGCGCAATGGTGCTGTAACAGATCTCCGCCTCGCGCGCCAGCTTTGCCTCGGTGGCGTTGGTCATGCCGATCACATCCATGTCCCATTTCCGATAGGTGAGCGACTCGGCGCGGGTCGAGAACTGCGGCCCCTCCATGCAGATATAGGTCCCGCCCCGGTGGACCCTGGCCCCGACCTTCTTTCCCGATGCGATAAGGACCTTGCCCAGGTCGGCACAGACAGGCTCGGCCATACCCACATGCGCCACGACCCCGTCTCCGAAAAAAGTGCTCCGCCGGTGCTTGGTTTGATCGTAGAACTGTCCGGGGATGACGATGTCTCCCGGCTTGATCTTTTCCTTCATGCTGCCCACAGCGCTTACGGAGATGATCCGTTGAACGCCGAGCTTCTTCATGCCGTAAATGTTCGCCCGGTAGTTTATGTCCGTCGGGAGCAGCCGGTGTCCGCGGCCATGGCGAGGCAGGAAGGCCACTCTCTTTCCGTGCAGCGTGCCGATGATGAAGTCATCGGAAGTCCTGCCAAAAGGCGTTGCCACCTTCACGGACGTTACCCGCGTCAAGCCTTCCATCTCATAGAGACCGCTGCCGCCGATCACGCCGATGCTGATCTTTTCCGTATTTGAACGACCTGTTGTCATGCTCTAATTATTCCCTAGCGTAGATTTCATTCCACATTTCCGCAAGGAGACCTGTCCCGATTTATCGGGAAATCCGAAATCCGCAATCGAATCACCCCTGGACCGCACCCTGCTCTGCTTTTTTCGGCTCCATATTTTCGAGCAGTTCCACCGGCTTCTCGGGAATGATCGTGGATATGGCATGCTTGTAGACCAGTTGCTGATTTTCCTGCTTCATGAGGATCACGAAGTTGTCGAATCCCTTGATCGTGCCCGTGAGACGGGCGCCGTTCACCAGATACATGGTCACCGGGATCTTTTCCTTGCGCATCTGGTTCAAGAAGATGTCCTGAAGATTTACCTGAGACTTTCCCATCCATCCCTCCGTGAAACGTGAGAACAAAAGGAGCTGTTCAGCGCACTGATACACTGCACATAAATTTTTGTCATCTTATACCAGGTCATTTGAAATTTCAATGTTTTTCTTTATTCTATCGGCAATTTCCTCCGGTTCCTTGATGCCGGTAATGTCCACCCAGCAGGACTCGGGTTCCCGGCGGAACCAGGTGAATTGTCGTTTGGCATACCGCCTCGTATCGCGCTTCAGGAGCGTGATCGTTTCTTCGAGCGGCATGTTCCCGAGAAAATGCGTCATCAATTGTTTGTACCCCAGTCCCTGCATGGCGATAAGGTCCGGACGATACCGACCCATCAGGGTCTTGACCTCCGCCTCAAGCCCTTCGGCAAGCATCTGGTCGACCCGCTGCTCAATCCTGCCGTACAGTTCGACCTTGCTCCTGACCAGGAAGAGCAGCCGGAACCGGTACGGCTTGTCTTGAAACGCGTGTTCGTTCTGAAAATCCGAGAGTTTCCGGTCCCGGAGGTAATAGACCTCCAGCGCCCTGATCGTACGCCGCAGATCGTTGGGGTGGATTTTTACGGCCGACTCGGGGTCCACCTTCACCAGGTCGGAATAGAGTATGCCGCTCTCCCCTTCCGCTTCCCGTCTGAGCAGTTGCTCACGCAATGCCAGGTCCGCCGGCGGTCCGTGAAAAAGCCCCCGCATCAACGCACGAATATACAAGCCCGACCCGCCGACCACGATGGGCGTGCCTTCGGAGGCAAGAATGCCGTCCAGCGCCATCCGCGCATCACGGAGATAGTCGCCCACACTGTAGGGCTGGTCCGGGTCAACAATATCGATCATATGGTGGTAGACAAGACGACGCTGTTCTTTCGTCGGCTTGGCCGTGCCGATGTCCATTCCCCGGTAGATCTGCATGGAATCGGCGCTCACGATCTCCGCGCCGAGCTCCCGGGCAAGCAGGATCGATGCGTCCGTCTTGCCCACGGCCGTGGGACCGGCAATGATGAGTATGGGTTTAGTCGTGGATGGTTGGTGATCCATGAGAGATGAGCTCGATGGGAAATGCGCTCTTCCTCCAGCCTTTCATGTGGCCATCGAGGGAATACACCTGCTCATAGCCGGAAAGGAACAGCGTCAGGCTGGCAATGCCTGAACGCGGTCCGTGTTCGCAGTAGAGGATGAGCAGGTCCTTTTTTGAGATCCCCATATTGCTGAGGCCGGAGCCGATGGAATAGAAAGGAATATGGAGCGCGCCGGGAATATGATCCTTGTCAAACTCGCCTTGCGAACGGACATCAACAATGAACAGAGCGGGCTCAGCCCTCATCTTCTCAAGCAACGCCTCCCGGGATATGCCGGTGGCGCAGCCGATAGAAACACACATCAGCATAAGTGCCAGAATAGTGATAATACGATCTCTGCATCGCTTCATCGGTAAATCCCCCTCACCCCAGCCCTCTCCCTCAAGGGGAGAGGGAGCACGTCGTAGCCCCTCCCTCGATGGGAGGGGTTGGGGAGGGTGATGGTCAGGCAACCGGATAAACGTCAATTTTCATTCCCCTTTATGTACGTGGTTCATGGACGATTCCATGGGTTCATCTACCCATTCCCTGCTCAGGCATTTTCTTCACCATCGCCGATCGGCTTATGGAGTTTGACCGGATGCGCTGTTTTCTTCCGCATTCTGATGTTCAGCATCTCCACCGAGATCGAGAAGGCCATGGCAAAGTAAATATACCCCTTGGGAATATGCAGCCCGAAACCTTCAATGATCAGGGTAGCGCCGATCATCACGAGGAAGCTCAGCGCCAGGACCTTGATGGTCGGGTGGCGGTCGACGAACTCGCCGATGCTGCGCGACGAGAACATCATCACGACCACGGCGATCATGATAGCGAGGACCATCACCATGACATCCTTCGCAAGACCCACGGCAGTGATCACCGAGTCGAGGGAAAATACGATGTCCAGGACCGCGATCTGGGCCAGGATCGCCATGAAACCTGCGGCAGCTTTTGCTGTCCTGGCCTCCTCTTCTCCCTCCAGGCTTTCATGGATCTCCATGGTGCTCTTCCAGAGGAGAAAAAGCCCCCCGATGATCAGGATCAGGTCCCTGCCTGAAATTTCCCGGCCGAGAAGACTGAAGAACGGCGTGGTCAGCCGCATGACCCAGGTAATGGAGAGCAGCAGCATGATCCTGGTCACCATGGCCAGACCCAGTCCCAGAACGCGCGCTTTATCACGCTTCTCGCGGGGCAGCCTGCTGACCAGGATGGAGATGAAGATGATGTTGTCGATGCCGAGCACGATCTCGAGCGCCGTCAGCGTCAAGAGCGCGATCCAGGCTTCAGGGTTGGTAATCCATTCCATAATGACGAGGTCCTTTCTGTACGATACACCTAAGTTAGTGCGCCTGCAGCGTCAAATACGTTTGAACATTTTCTTGATCTCATCCATCGAAAAACGCACGACCGTCGGCCTGCCATGGGGACAGGTATGGGGCATGCGGCATTGGAACAGGTCGGCGATGAGAACTTCCATTTCACGACGGTCCAGATGGCGGTTCACCTTGATGGCCGGGTGGCAGGCCATGACGCTCAACAGGTCGTCCCGGAGCCTTTCCATCTGCCTGCTGTGGCCCTGCGCCCTGAGCTCATCCAGAATGCCAAGGAACAGCTGCTTGGGATCAGCCCCTGCAAGGAGCGACGGCACGGTCTTGATCATGAAGCTGCCGTTGCCGTAATCCTCGACAGCAAAACCGAGGCGATCCAGCGCAGGAAGATGTTCCGTGATCATTTCCTGCTCGGCTGTCCCCAGGTCCACCTGCACCGGGATAAGCAGATGCTGCCCGATCACCTCGCCGGCGCCAAACTGGTCTTGCAGCTTTTCGAACAAGACTCGTTCATGAGCAGCATGCTGGTCGATGATCGCCATCCCCTCTTGTGATTGAGCGAGGATGAAGGAATCATGGATCTGGGAGAGAGGGTACAGTATTTCGGATTGCGGATTTCGGATTGCGGATTCAATCTCTTCATTCCCAGGAGAAGTGTTTGTATGCGAAGATAGAGATGATAATGTATTCTTTCCCGGTTCTGACTTCCAATCCGAAATCCGAAATCCGAAATCCGCAATTGCTTCTCTCACTCCATCAGCATGTGCTGAAGCTAAGGAAGTTGGAGAATGCGCCCCCCTCAATCCTTCCCTGATCACGTCACGCAGCAGATCATGAATCTGCGACTGATTCCGGAACCTGACCTCGGACTTGGCGGGGTGCACGTTCACGTCAACAAGCGAGGGGTCGATCTGCAGAAAAACGAACCCCAGCGGGTGCCGGTCCCGCATGAGCATATCGCTATAGGCGCTGTACAGCGCATGGGTCAGCGACGTATTCCGGATATACCGTCCGTTCACGAAAAAATCCTGGTAGGTACGGTCGGCACGGGTGTATGCAGGGCGGCTCAGCAGGCCGGCAATGACAACGCTGTCCCTTCCCCCGGAGAAAGGGATCAGGTTTTCAGCGATCTCCTCGCCATAGATCTGGAACACCCGCTCTTTCAGGTTCGAGGCTGCAGGCAGGTCGAGGACCGGTTTTTTATTATGCGTCAGCCGGAACCTGATCTCGGGATGGGCCAAAGAAAGGTGCGACACCGTGGAAATAATATGGGAGAACTCCGTAGCCGCGCTTTTCAGGAACTTGAGCCTGGCAGGCGTATTGTAAAAGAGGTGGGCGATCTCAAGGGAGGTCCCGCCCGGCACCGCAGCATCCGAAACGTTCCTGAATGAGCCGCCTTCGATATCTACCACTACGCCGGACGGTGCGCCGTGCAGACAACTCTGCAAGCGGACCTGCGACACCGAAGCGATGCTTGCCAGGGCCTCGCCGCGGAAGCCCATGGTCATAATGGCCTCAAGGTCCGCCTCGGTGGATATCTTGCTCGTTGCATGGCGAAGAAAAGCGGCCTGGGCATCGTCTTTCGACATGCCGCTGCCGTTGTCCGTAATGCGGATCAGCCGTTTGCCTGCCTGTTCGATGTCCACTGCAATGTCGGACGCTCCGGCATCCAGGGAGTTCTCGATCAGTTCTTTGACGACCGACGCCGGACGCTCGACGACCTCGCCGGCTGCGATCTTGTTGACCAGGAGGTCGGGGAGTATTTTGATGAGGGAGGGCATAGGAATTCAGGAGTCAGGAGTCAGAATTCAGGAGCCAGGAGAACGGATTTGCTGAAAAGGATCCTACAACTTCTGGATTCTGGCTCCTGGCTGCTGGCTCCTGCTTTCAATATTTCAGCTTTGCTTTTTCCTGGTTTGCGACAACGACGATCACCATCCTGTCGGGATGGAGATACTTTTTGGCCACGCGGAAAATGTCCTCGCGGGTCACGCTGTTGATGATCCCGGCGTATTTCTGGGGAAAGTCGAGACCCAGGTTGTAGATTTCAATGGAGACCAGGATGCCGGCTATCTTTGCAGAGGTGTCCATGCGAAGCGGGAAGCTGCCCGTAAGGTATGCTTTCGCATCAGCGAGCTCCTTCTCCGCAACCAGTTCTGACCTGATCCTGCCCACTTCCTTGAGCGACTCGGCGATCACTTCATTGGCGGATTCGTTCTTGGTCTGAATGGTGATCTCGAAACTTCCCGGCTCTTTGAGCGCAACAACAGAACTATGGACATCGTAGGCCAACCCCTTATTGTCGCGGATCGAGTCCATCAACCGGGAAGAGAAACCGCCTCCGCCGAGAATGTAGTTCATGATCATCACCGCATAGTAGTCGGGGTTGCTGCGGCTGATGCCGAGATGCCCCATGGCGATGTTCGCCTGGGTGATATCCTTGTTTATCTTGCGCACGATGTTTTTTTCGATCCCGGGAGGATCGATCGATGCCGGCAGTGTCCGCTCGCTCTGTTTCCAGCCTTTAAAATACCTGTTCAGCAACGGCACGATCTCCGCTTCGGTCACATCGCCGACAATGGCAACAACCGCATTGTTCGGGCCGTATCGGGCATGGTAGAAATCGACGATCTCCTGCCGGGTAAGCTTCGGCAGATACGCTGCGACGTCCTCGTTCGTCTGTCCGTAGCTGTTCCGGCCGAAGACTTCTTTCGTAAATGCCTCGCCGGCCACAACACCGGGCTCGTCCTTTTGCTGCTGGATGGACGCCAGGATCTCCTTGACCTTCCGGTCGATCTCCTTCTGGTCAAAGACCGGGTTCATGAGCACATCGGCAAGGAGGTCAAAACCGATCGTGAGGTCCTTCTTGAGCACCCGCAGCCCGGCCGAAGCAAAATCGTCTCCGCCTGAGACAGAGAGCGAACCACCGATAAAATCGATCTCGCTGCTGATCTGACCTGCCGTGCGCCGTGCTGTCCCCTGGGTGAGCAGCGAGGCTGTCAGCGAAGCGATGCCGGGCTTTTCAGCAGGTGCCGCGGTATTACCGGCCTTGATCGCCATACTGACCGTGACCATGGGAATATCGTGTTTTTCAGAGAGCAGGAGGACCATCCCGTTCTCCAGCACAATACGCTTGCCCAGCGGTTTTGCAGCGACAGCCGTGCCAGCTGCAGCAGCCTGCGTCGCCAATACCAGGAATGTGAGCAAACAAAGGACCTTTTTCAGGAGACTGGTATTCCGCATTCCGTTCACCCCGTTAGAGAGTAAGTAAAGCAAAGATATTTATTCTGAACTGCATTATTCGCCTGCCTATCGCCACTATTTACCCTGTAATGTGAATCACTAACGGGGCAAGCCGCGTTTCGCATTTTTATTTTTTGGTCGGTACAAGAATGCCGACCGTCCTGTTGTCTTGGGTGAAATACTGCGTCGCCACCCGCATCACATCTTCCTTGGTCACCGCTCGCACCGTATCGATATACGTCTCAAGCAGTTTCCAGTTCGCCACGGTCTCGAACTGGCCAAGGAGCATGGCCTGGTAGAAGATGGAATCCTGCCCCATGATGAAGCTCGATTCTATCTGGTTCTTGGCCTTCTGGAGCTCTTCATCCGCAACCGGCGTCGTCTTCAGCTTCTCGATCTCCGCATAGAGCGCCTGCTCCACCTCATCCGTTGTCTTCCCGGGCATCACGCCGGCATACACATAGAACAGGCTGGGATCATTGGCGATATTGTCGTAATCGCCGCCCGCATACAGCGCCAGCTGTTTTTCGTACACCAGCGCCTTGTACAGCCGCGAGCTTTTTCCCGAGGACAGGATGCCCTGCAGCACGTCAAGGGCAAAAGAATCGGCATGCTTGATGTCCGGCGTATGATATCCCGCGAACACGGCAGGCAGTTCCGCCTGCTGCTTCACGACGATGCGGCGCTCGCCGAGCTGCCGGGGTTCAACGGCCCCGACCGCGGGCACCGCCGGTCCCCGGGGGATCCGGCCAAAATATTTTTCGATCTGCGGCAGCAGGGTCTTGGTGTCAAAGTCCCCGGCAACGACGATCGTGGCGTTATTGGGCGCGTAGTAGCGGCGATAATGCTCAACAAGGTCATCGCGGGTGAGGCTGCCGAGATCGGCCATCCAGCCGATCACCGGCCACTGATAGGGGTGGGCGATGAACGCGGCGGCCGTCATCTGCTCCACCATCGTGCTCGTCGGGTCATCGTCCGTGCGCATGCGCCGTTCTTCCTTCACCACGTCCCGTTCGGACTGAAAATCCCTGGGATCGAGCAGCAGGTTCTGCATACGGTCGGACTCGAGGTCCAGTGAGATGGCGATGCGGTCTGAGGCAAAGTTCTCAAAATAGGCCGTATAGTCCCTGCCCGTAAAGGCGTTGTCATTGCCGCCGTTCCGCTGCACGGTCTGGGAGAACTGCTTGGGACCGTACTTCTTCGTGCCCTTGAACATCATATGCTCCAGCACGTGCGATACGCCGGTCCTTCCCAGTTTTTCATTGCGGGAACCGACCTTGTACCAGACCTGAAAGGTGACCACCGGGGCCTTATGCTCTTCCTTCAGCAGCACCTTCAGGCCGTTGGGCAGCACCTTCTCGGTGACCTTGAGGTCCTGGGCAAAGGACATCGCTGCAATAGAAACAGACAATAAGCTAATGAGAGCTACTACTTTGATGATGCGCATGGGTCTTGTCTCCCGTCTTCCATTCCGCAATCCGCAATCCGAAATCTGCAATTTACGAAACCCCCGTATGGCCGAAACCACCTGCGCCCCGCGCGGTAGTTGACAGGGCTTCCACCTGTTCGAACCGTGCTCTTTCCAGTTTGGCAATGACCATTTGCGCGATACGGTCGCCGCGGTGCACGGCAAAGGGCGTATCGCTGAAATTGAACAGTATCACGCCGATCTCGCCCCGGTAGTCCGCGTCGATCGTGCCGGGGCTGTTCAGCATCCCGATGCCGTGTTTGAGCGCCAGGCCGCTGCGCGGCCTCACTTGCCCTTCAAAACCCTCCGGAATGGCCACGGCGATTCCCGTGGGAACGAGCTTCCATCGCCCCGGTCCGATGACCATGTCCTCATCAAGCGCCGCAGAGAGGTCCACGCCCGCGGAATGTTCGGTCTGATAGTGAGGGACCGGAAGACCCTCTGCGTTCTTGAGCTGGGTTATTTGTACAATGAGATGATCGGACATAATGTGATACAGGAGCCAGGAGTCAGAATTCAGAAGCCAGAATAGCAGCCAGAATAGCAGCTGATGTTCTCCTGACTGCTGGCTCCTGACTACTGGCTACTGGCTCCTGACTGCTGGCTCCTGTCTCCTGTTTTTAGATTTCCAGCACCGCATCCGGCACCTCGTCCTTGCTGAGCGGGCCGAGGATGGTCAGCGAAAGGTTCTCGGGCACAAAAAGCCGCTGCGCCAGCTGCTGCACCTGGTCCAGCGACACCGCCTCCACGCTCTTGATAATATCGTCCATGGAATGATACTTGCCGAAGTATATTTCCTGCCGTGCCAGCCTGCTCATATGGCTGTTGCTGCTCTCCAGGGAGAGGACCAGGCTGCCCTTGATCTGGTTCTTCACCCGCAGCCCTTCCGCCTGGGTGATCCCCTCGTCCTTGATCTTTTTGAGCTCACGGGTCACGAGCCGGACCACTTCAAGGGCATTGGACGGGTCCGTCCCGGCATAGATCGTGAGCAGGCCCGTATCGCGATACGAAGTGATATAGGAATAAATGGAATAGGCCAAGGCATTCTGTTCGCGGATCTCCTGGAACAGGCGCGAGCTCATACTGTTCCCGAGCACGGTATTGAGGGCCATGAGCACGAAACGGTCCTCATGGGCATACTTGAGGCCTCCGCATCCGAGACAGATCTGCACCTGCTCCAGCTGTTTTTTCTTTACCACCGTTGCGCGGGTGAAACCGGGAGTCAGGTCTTTCTTCGGGACGCCGGTCCGCGACAGCTTGCCGAAGCTGGTATTCAGCAGTTCGATCAGCCTGTTGTGCTCGAAGTTCCCCGCAACGGAGATCACGATCTCTTTGGGCAGATAATAACGCTCGATGTAAGAGATGATGCTCTGGTGCGAAAGCGCCTTGATGGTCTCCGGGATCCCGAGAATAGGCCGCCCCAGGGAGTTGTCCGGCCAGACCGTGCCGGTAAAGAGCTCATGGATGTAATCGTCGGGCGTATCTTCGACGCTTTTGATCTCCTCGAGAATGACCTTGCGCTCCTTCTCCATGTCGGCAGGGTCGAAGCGCGATCCCAGAAGAATATCGGCCAGGATGTCGATGACGACCGGCAGATGCTCGTCCACCACCTTGGCATAGAAGGTGGTCGTCTCCTGGGAAGTGAAGGCGTTCATCTCGCCTCCCAGGGAGTCCATTTCAATGGCGATGTCCTTTGCGCTCCGCCGCTCCGTCCCCTTGAAGAACATATGTTCGATAAAGTGCGAGACGCCGCCCAGTTCCGGCGGTTCGTGGCGTGAGCCGACCTTCACCCATACGCCGATGGAGACCGAGCGCGACTTGGGCAGTGTTTCCGACACGACGCGGATCCCGTTTGCCAGCGTATCTTTTCTGTACATTTACTTCTCTTTCTGAGGGTGATTGCCGCCGTGAAGGTGGGCGCTTCGCTCGGTGATGATCTTTTGCGCCAGGTGGCTGGGCACATCTTCGAACCCGTAGAATTCCATGGTATACATGCCCCTGCCGCTCGTCAGCGAATTGAGCGAGGGCGCGTAGGAAAGCATCTCCGACATGGGCACCAGCGCCTTGATGGCCTGCCCGTTCGCCTGCGGCACCACACCCAGCACTTTGCCCCGGCGGGAGTTGAGCTCGCCGATGACCGCGCCCAGGGCATCATCAGGGGCCACGACCTCAACGCTCATGGTCGGTTCGAGCAGCACGGGCCTGGCGGCTTCCACGGCCTTTTTGAAGCCCATGGATGCGGCTACCTTGAACGCCATTTCCGACGAGTCTACAGTGTGATAGGAACCGTCAAAGACCGTGACCCGCACGTCGACCATGGGATACCCGGCCAGCGCGCCCTCATGCATGGCTTCAAGAACGCCTTTTTCAACGGCCGGAATGTACTGCCGGGGGATCACGCCGCCCACGATCTTGTCGACGAACTCAAATCCCCCGCCACGCGGCAGGGGCTCGATCTCTATCCAGGCGTCGCCATACTGCCCATGGCCGCCGCTCTGTTTCTTGTACTTGCCCTGAGCACTGGCCCGGGCCCTTATCGTTTCCTTGTAGGGGACCTTGGGCGTTTTCATCTTCACATCCACGCCGAATTTCCGTTTCAGTTTTTCGAGCGTTACTTCGAGATGCACCTGCCCCATGCCGGAGAGGATCATTTCCTTGGTCTGGTCGTCAACGGTAAAACGGAGCGTCGTATCTTCGTCAAGGAGCTTATGAATGCCGATGCTCACCTTGTCCTCGTCGCCCCGGGACCGGGGCTCGATGGCAAAGGACATGACCGGGTCGATGAATTTCGCGAACTCCAGGAGTATGGGCTGCGCTTCTGCGCAGAGCGTGTCGCCGGTGGATGTTTCCTTCATTTTGGCGATCGCGCCGATCTGGCCGGCGGCAAGCGACTGCGCCGCGACCTGTTTCTTCCCCTGGAGCAGGAACAGCGTGCCGATCTTCTCTTTCACCTGCCGGGTGGAATTGTAGACCGCATGATCGGACTTGAGCGTTCCCGAATAAACGCGGACCACCGAAAGCTTTCCCGCGAAGGGATCGATGATGGTCTTGACCACCAGCGCGGCAAGGGGTTCCTCGGGAAGCGGTTTGCGCGTTATCTCGGCGCCGGACTTGGGGTCCGTGCCCTTGATCGCTACGATGCCGGCCCGTTCGACGGGAGAAGGAAGACAGGTGATCACCGCATCCATGAGCTGCTGAATGCCCATATTCTTCACCGGCGAACCGCACAGGACCGGCAGCAGACCGCCGACGAGCGTACCGTGCTTCAGCCCCGCAATAAGGTCCTCCTGCGAAAGATCGCCCTTTTCGAGGTATTTTTCGAGCAGGCTGTCCTCGGATTCCGCGATCTGTTCAACGAGCTTTTTCCGGTACAGGGACGCGTCCTGCTGCATGGTACCTGGGATGTCCTTTTCCTCGGTCTTTCCGCTTTCGTCCGCGGTGAAGAAAAGCGCCTTCATTTTAATAAGGTCGATGACCCCCCGGAAGCTGTCCTCGATACCGATCGGGAGCTGGAGCACCAGGGCGTTCTTGCAGAAATACTTCTCCATGTCGCCGATGGCGCGAAAGAAATCCGCCCGTTCCTTGTCCAGTTTGCTCACAAAGGCTATGCGCGGGATCTCGTAGTCGCAGGCGAACTTGTAGATCTTCTCGGTCTCGGCCTTGACGCCCGAAAGCGCGGACACGATAACAATGGCGCCGTCCGCCGCCCGAAGCGTACCCTTGATCTCTTCAAGAAAATTGATGTAGCCGGGAGTGTCGATGAGGTTGATCCGCACGCCCTTCCAGTCCACAAACCCGAAGGAGGACGTGATCGTGATCTTGCGCGCGATCTCTTCGGGCTCGTGCATGAACACCGAGGTGTCGGTGTCCACGCTGCCCCGGGCGGCTACCGCGCCGCCGGCGAACAGCATGGCATCGGCAAGCGAGGACTTGCCTGCCGACCCGTGGGAAAGGATGGCGATGTTGCGGGTTTCTTTGCTCTCTGCGTTTTTCATAAGACACCCCTTGATGAGAGATTTCGCTTATCTATCTTATGAGCTACCAGATCTCTGATTTTATTTTCGCGTTCTGTTTCAGTAGCACGTCCACCAGCGCTTCATTGAAAAAGTTGGTGGATTGCCGGACCGCCTCCTCCACCATGCTTTCGTAATATTTCTTCCCTTCGGCAAGTTCATCGGTCAGCACCTCGAAAAGGCTGTCCTTTTCTATGCCTTCCTTGACCTTCTGCGGGTTGTACAGAACGATATCGGAGACGATCGTCCGCGCGAGCCGTTTTGCTTCATCGGGTTTGGTAATCATTCTCATAGTGTGGGGACCGCCTTGCCGTCTTCAGGCCGGGAGAGGATCTCTACAATGACCGGTTTGTACTCACGCGTCTTTTCGACTTTATTATTATACAGTCTTATGAAATAAAAAGATATCACCAAGCAGGTCATGCCGGCGATGAACGCCCAGAGATCGGAATTCGCTTCACCTGCATAGGCAACAGCGGCATTTTTCCCCAGGATGGCACCGGCGACCATGGCCGCCATGGGTATCCCGTACAGAATGATGGACGCTTTCAGATAGAGCTGCGGTGCGACCACGACCTTGACCTTCTGCCCTTTGACCGCCCCGAGCGGATTATCGGCCTCCATGAGCTCCTGGTCGCCGGGATGACACGTGCCTGAGGCGGCACATTGTTCGCAGGCGCTTTTTTTCAGGATCTCTACCTTGGCGACGCTCCCCTGGACCTCCGCCACGATGCCTTCTTCTTCGATCATTCCACGCCCCTATTCCGCAATCCGCAATCCGAAATCCGCATTTGTTTATTTCTTTCTGGCCCGCAGCAGCTTGTACTCAATGCTGTCCACCAGCGCCTGCCAGCTCGCCTCAATCACATTCTCGGACACGCCGACGGTGCCCCACTTGTTCCTGCCGTCGCCGGACTCGATCAGCACCCGCACGCGGGCCGCCGTTCCCTCCGCAGCCGTGAGCACCCGCACTTTATAATCCAGCAGGCGCACATCCTCCAGCCCTTTGCCCGGGAAATACCTGGGCAGTACTTTGCGTAGGGCCTTATCGAGGGCATTGACCGGACCCGTACCCCAACCGGCCGTATGTTCGGTTTCACCTCCGACCTCGACGGTCACCGTTGCTTCGCTTAACGGATGCGGATCGATCTTTCTTTTTTCCGTGAACACCCGGTAGTCGATGCGGTCGAATATATTGAAGACCGATTCATAGCCGCGGCCGGCGCGAAGCATGAGCAGTTCCAGAGAACCTTCGGCTCCCTCGAACTCGTAGCCCTCGTTCTCGAGCTCTTTGACCTTTTTCAGGATCCCGGCAAGCTCGGGGCTGTCCTTCTTGAGCGGGATGCCCAGTTCCGCGGCTTTCTGGAGGATATTGCTCTTCCCGGCCATGTCGGACACGAGGATGCGCCGCCGGTTACCCACGAGCTCCGGCGTGATATGTTCATAGGTCAGGGAACTTTTTGCCATCGCATCCACATGCACGCCGCCTTTATGGGCAAAGGCGCTGTCCCCGATATAGGGCTGGCGCTTTCTATGCGGCAGGTTCGCGAGCTCGTCCACATACCGGGACAGGTCGCGGAGCCTTGACAGGCTTGCATCGGACACGCAGTCGATTCCCAGTTTAAGCTTGAGCGTCGGGATGATGGTGCAAAGATTCGCGTTGCCGCAGCGCTCGCCGTAACCGTTTATCGTGCCGTGGACCTGGACCGCTCCCATCCTGATCGCAGCGAGCGAGTTCGCCACGGCCGTTTCCGAATCGTTATGCGCATGGATGCCGAAGGGCGTTGCGATCACCCGCTTCACGCGCGCTATGATCTCTTCCACCTCATGCGGCAGGGTGCCTCCGTTCGTATCGCACAGGACGAGGCAGTCCGCACCGGCCCCTTCCGCCGCCAGAAGCGTCTGAACGGCATAGTCGGGGTTTGCCTTATAGCCGTCGAAGAAGTGCTCGGCATCGTAGACCACTTCGTCCAGATGCTCTTTCAGGAACAGTACGGAATCCTCGATCATGGCGAGGTTCTCCGCAAGCGTGGTCTTGAGCGCCTTCAACACATGCAGGTCCCAGGTCTTGCCGAAGATCGTGGCCACCCGCGCTCCCGAGGACACGAGCGCCTTCAGGCTCGGGTCATCCTTCACCCGCATGTTCGCGCGCCGCGTCGAGCCGAATGCCGCGAGCTTTGCCTTCTTCAACTTGACCTTTTTCATTTCTTTGAAGAACTCGACGTCGCGGGGATTCGACCCCGGCCATCCGCCTTCGATATAGCTCACGCCGAACTGGTCCAGTTTCCGCGCAATACGGATCTTGTCCTCGACCGAGAAGTTCACGTCCTCTGCCTGCGCCCCGTCACGGAGCGTGGTATCATACAATTGTACTTTCGTCTTCATAGGTACTTTCTGACTTTTCACTCCTGTATTTTCAGGCATCCTTATTTCGGATTGCGGATTTCGGATTTCGGATTGAAAACCCTAGGTCCGTTATGGTGTTTATTCCGCAATCCGCAATCCGAAATCCGAAATTGCTACGCCGCCTTGTCCATCTCGAACGTTTCGTGAAGCACCCTGACCGCGAGCTCCGTGTACTTGGCGTCGATCACGCAGGAGATCTTGATCTCCGACGTGCTGATCATCATGATGTTGATCCCTTCCTTGGCCATGGCGGAGAACATCTTTGCAGCAACGCCCGAATGGGAGCGCATGCCCACGCCGACGATCGAGATCTTGGAAACGTCTTCCTTGATGCTCACGTTCTTTGCGCCGATCTCGGCCACGACCTTTTTCATGACCTCGTTGATCTTCTTGGCATCGGTCTTGGGCACCGTAAAGGACATGTCCGTCAGCCCGCCCTCGCCGATGTTCTGAATGATCATATCCACGACGACCGAATTGTCGGAGATGGTATTGAAGATCTTCGCGGCAACGCCCGGCTTGTCCGGCACCCCCTGGATCGTCACCTTCACCTGGTTCTTGTCGTAGGCCACTCCGGACACCACCACTTTTTCCATATCTGCATCCTCCTTGGTCACCAGGGTCCCCGGATTATCGTTGAAGCTCGAGAGCACCCGCACCGGTACATTGTATTTTTTCGCGAACTCGACCGAACGGGTCTGGAGCACTTTTGCCCCCAGGCTCGCCAGTTCAAGCATCTCGTCGTAGGATATCTTGTCCAGTTTTCTGGCCTGCGGCACCATGTTCGGGTCCGTGGTGTATACGCCGTCCACGTCCGTATAAATGTCGCACACGTCGGCCTTGAGCGCGGCCGCGACCGCAACCGCGGACAGGTCGGAGCCGCCGCGGCCCAGGGTCGTCACATCGTCGGACCCTTCGGTGATCCCCTGAAATCCGGCCACCACGGCGATCTTCCCCTCTTTGAGCGCCTGCTTTAACCGCTCGCCCGTGATCTTTTCGATCCGCGCCTTCGTATGCACGCAATCGGAAATGATCCCCGCCTGCCTGCCCGTGAAGGACTGCGCGGTATGGCCCAGCGACTGGATGGCCATGGCCAAAAGCGCGATGGTCACCCGTTCACCCGTGGATATGAGCATGTCCATTTCGCGCGGGTCCGGATTGTCGCTCACCTGCGCGGCGAGATTGATAAGCTTGTCCGTTTCTCCGCTCATGGCCGAGAGCACCACCACCACATCGTGGCCCTCTTCCTTGGTGCGGCAAACGCGCCGCGCCACATTTTTTATCCGCTCGGGATTCCCGACGGATGTTCCCCCGTATTTCTGAACTATCAGCACCTACGTCCTCCCTTAAGTCCACCGTAACGCACAGAGCCCTCAAAAGACAGCTCAATTACCCACGTGGCTGGTTGATTATTTCTTCAGAAAAAGCTCCATGAGCGTGTGGCCTTCCTCCACGAACAGGGCGTCCTTCCGGTTCGCGATCTGCTCATCGTAGGAAATGGGTTCGCCCTCGCGTTCCGCCTTATTATCATAGATGATGAAAGGAACCGGATCGTCCGAGTGCGTCCTGATCTCGATGGGCGTCGGGTGGTCGGGAAGCACCAGGATGCGGTACTCATCGAACTGCTTCATGCCGTGCATGATGTTCCCGACGACGAACTCGTCAAAATCCTCGATGGCCTTGATCTTGTTCTTCAGGTCGCCGGTGTGGCCGGCCTCGTCGGGGGCCTCTACATGCACATACACGATGTCCTTCGTTTTGAGGGAAAAAAGCGCATGCTCCGCCTTGCCGACATAGTTGGTATCGAGCCAACCGGTCGCGCCCGGCACCGTGATCACTTCGAACCCGGCGTAAATGCCGATGCCTTTGGTGAGGTCCACGGCCGATATCATGGAGCCTTCGATCCCGAACTTTTCCCTGAAGGTCGGCATACTGGGCCGTTTCCCCTGCCCCCAGAACCAGACGCTGTTCGCCATGCGCTTCCCTTTCTCCTGCCGGGCCTTGTTCACGGGATGGGCGAGCAGCAATTCCGTTGACGCTTCCATCAGCGCGTTGATGACCTCGTCCCCCTCCCCGCGCGGGAGGTAATCAAGGATGTCCTTGTCCTGGATGTCATGGGGGGGCGTACACTCGATCTTGTCCTTGCCGCCCTTCCATACCATCAGATGGCGATAGCTCACGCCGGGATAGAACCGGATATGGTCGCTGCCCAGTTTGCTGTCGATCTCTTCGATGAGGAGGCGCGCCTCCTGCGTGGTGATATGGCCGGCGCTGAAATCCTCCATAATGGCACGCCTGCCCTTGCCGGAGACGCCGGACTTGCCGCCTGTAAGACGCAAGGTGACCAGATTGCATCGAAAAGCGACATCATCGGGGCCAAGTGTTACGCCGATGCTGGCCGCCTCGAGCGGCGACCGGCCTGAGTAATATTTTCGCGGATCATAGCCCATCACCGTGAGGTTGGCCACGTCGCTGCCCGGCGGAAACCCCGCCGGCACGGTCCGCACCATGCCGACCCGTCCCCGTGATGCAAGCAGGTCCATGTTTGGGGTCCTGGCGGCCTGCAGGCACGTCTTTCCACCAAGGTCTGCGTGCGGCCGATCGGCCATTCCATCGCCCAGAAGAATAATATATTTCATAGATTCAATTCACCAGTACCGTTCCTGAGATCAGCTGACGATATCGCCTTCCACGGCTTCCACCTTCACTCCCCGCTCTTTCAGGTAGGCGATCCCGGATTCCAGATTCTTATCCGCCCCTTCCAGTTCGAGGACGACCTCACCCACGCTCTCGGTGACCTTGGCCCGCCGGATATTAGGCATGATGTCGAACTTCTTCGCCATATTGAAAACAACCGGTTCCTTGATCAGGTCCTGTGGAAATGTGAGCTTAACCCTCTTTGTCGCCATGTCGTCCCCCTGGGTAATTCGGTTGGAAAAGATACTACTCCCGTCCGCCGGCGATCGCAGGGACGATCGATACATTGTCCCCGTCCTTGAGAGCGGTTTCTTCCTTGTTCACAAAACGGATGTCCTCTTCGTTCACATAGATATTGATGAACCTGCGGATCTTGCCGCCGTCCGAAAGCCGTTCCTTCATGCCCGGGTAGTCCTTTTCCAGGGCATCAACCAGTTCCAGAACATTGGTCGCGCTGCACTCTACTTCTGACTGACCGTTCGTCAGTTTTTGCAGCGGCGTGGGAATTCGTACCTTGATGGCCATTGCATGGTCCTCCTGGGGAAAAATTACGGCGGTGTTCAGGCAGAAGACTGAAGGCTGAAGTGATCACTATTCCTATCCAGTCCTTCCCGAAAATCCTTCCACCTTCAGCCTACCAACCTGGTTACTACTGCAGCTTCTTCAACAGTTCCTCGAACGCTTCCATGTTCGGCCTGATGGGCGTCGGCCTCTGAAGATGGTCAACGACCGCTTCAGTGGTCTTCAGGCCGTTGCCGGTGATGCAGATCACGAGCGTCTCGTCCTTGGATATCCTGCCGGACTGGACCAGCTTTTTTGCAGCCGAAACCGTCACGCCGCCGGCGGTCTCTGCAAAGACCCCTTCCGTCTCGGCAAGGAGCTTCATGGCATCCACGATCTCCTGGTCCGTGGAATCCTCGCCGTACCCGCCCGTGTCCTTCGTGACCTTGGCTGCGTAATACCCGTCTGCGGGATTCCCGATGGCCAGGGATTTCGCAATGGTCCTGGGCTTCACCGGTTTGATCACATCGCTGTCATCTTTGATCGCCGTGGTGATAGGATTGCAGCCTGTCGCCTGCGCCGCGAACACTTTCGTCTTGACGGTTGGGACAAGGCCGAGCTTCTCAAGCTCCTTGAAGGACTTCCAGATCTTGGTCATGAGCGAACCGCTGGCATTGGGCACCACGATGTTGTGCGGCGTCTTCCACCCCAGCTGCTCGGCGATCTCGAACCCCAGCGATTTGGAGCCCTCGCCGTAAAAAGGCCGGATATTGATGTTCACAAAAGCCCAATGGTATTTGTTCGCCACCTCGGAGCAGAGCCGGTTCACTTCGTCGTAGTTGCCGTCCACCGTCACCAGGTTCGGATGATAGACCAGCGAGTTGATGGTCTTCGACAGTTCGAGGTCCGCGGGGGTGAAGATAAAGCGCTTCATTCCCGCCCGGGCGGACTGTGCTGCCACGGAATTCGCCAGGTTGCCCGTGGAAGCGCAGGCCACGGTATCGAACCCGAACTCTTTTGCCTTGGTGACGGCCACGGCCACGACCCGGTCCTTGAAGGACAGGGTCGGGTGGTTCACGGAGTCGTCTTTCAGGTAAATTTCCTTTACTCCCCACGCGCGGGCCAGGTTCCGCGCGTTCATCAACGGGGTGTAGCCCGTATCGAAACCCGTGACGGGGTCGCCGTCGATGGGCAGCAGTTCGCGATACCGCCACATGTTGTGCGGCCGGGACTCGACCTTCTGGCGCGTCATATCGAGCTTGATCCGCTCGTAATCGTAGGTCACTTCCAGCGGTCCGAAGCAGAACTCGCAGACATAGATGGGGTCGATCTTGTATTCCCTGCCGCATTCGACGCAGCGCAGGCTTTTTACATAGGTCTTCATGGTCATCGTTCATCCTGCAGAATGTTCATGGGGACTTCCGTTATTGTGTCTTCACAGATGATATACCCTTTGACGTCCGGGTTCTTTCTGTCCATAAGAGAAACGATTACATACACCGCTTCCGGATAGTAGGCCAAGGTAACGTCGGTCGGGGACGGATATGCCGGACTGCCGGTGTGCGAGTGATAGATGCCGATCAGCTCCTTACCCGCCTCCCGCATTTCCCGTATGACCCTGAAATGGTCCTTCGAGTCGATACGGTAAAAGGCAGGGCTCGGATTCTCGTTCGAAAGCGAATATACCGTATCGACCCTGTTGCCGCTGCCGCTGAGGATTCCGCATGCCTCATTGGGATACTCGCGTTCGCAATGTTCAAATATTTTTTGAAGATCCGACCTGCGAATGATCAACTCCGTCGCGTTCTCCTCTTTAAATCCGCAATCCGAAATCCGAAATCCGCAATGCTAATGGCTCATAGAGCAGAACTGCTCGTAGTCGATCAGCTCGGTTATGGTCGGGTGCGCGCCGCAGACCGGGCATTCTGGGTTATGCGGCACTTTGACCTTGCGGAAGCTCATATCGAGAGCATTCCAGAGCAACAGCGACCCTTTGAGCGGCTGGCCGATCCCGAGGACCACCTTGATCACCTCGGTCGCCTGGATCGTGCCGATGACGCCCGTCACGACGCCCAGTATCCCCGCCTCCTGGCAGGACGGGACCATCCCCGGCGGCGGCGGGATCTCGAAGAGACACCGGTAACAAGGGCCTTCGCCCGGTACAATGGTCATGACCTGGCCTTCGAAGCGGAACACGGCGGCGCTGACCAGCGTCTTCTTGAGCATGACACAGGCATCGTTCACCAGATAGCGGGTCGGGAAGTTGTCGCTCCCGTCCACCACGATGTCATAGTCCTTGATGATGTTCATGATGTTCCTGG
>MHDY01000073.1:25823-30318 GCA_001803705.1 Nitrospirae bacterium GWC2_56_14
GTTGTGCGCGATCTGGCGCTGGAGGTTCGATATCTCCACCCGGTCGTTGTCAATGACCCCGATCGTCCCCACGCCGGCAGCCGCAAGATAGTACCCCACCGGAGAGCCGAGTCCGCCGGCGCCCACGAGCACGACCTTTGCGTTCAGTATCCTCTCCTGGCCCTCCCCTCCGACCTCGGGAAGAAGGATATGCCTGCTGTAGCGTAATATTTGATCTTCAGTAAAATCCATGGGGTTCCATTTCGGATTGCGGATTTCGGATTTCGGATTACGAAACGCCTGACCTTTTAAATCCGCATTCCGCAATCCGCATTCCGCAATTACTTTCTCGCTTTCTCTTTATCTTTGCGGACAAAGAGATGCCACTCTTTCTCGCCAACCTGATCGATCTTCAGAACTTTCTGCCCCTCGTTCTCCATGCTCTTGGGCACGTTCTCCACCGCGGGTTTATGGTCGAGGATGACCTCAAGCACTTCACCGAGGTTCATCTTCTCAATGGCCAATTTTGAGCGAACAAACGTATAGGGACAGACCTGGCCCTTCAGATCGATCGTCTTGTCAACCTTGATATCGTCAGCCAAAGGAGCCTCCCCTATACCGATTGCGAATTGCAAACTAAAACTGTTTTGACTAGTGCACTTCAAATCCGCAATCCGCAATCCGAAATCCGCAATTACTTACTTCCATCTTCCACCCTGATCACCACGGTGGCGCCGGACACGCAATCCAGTTTATTGATCTCTTCAAGCGCCTTGCGCACGTCGCGCTCCACCGCCTCGTGGGTCATCATCACGATCGGCACCGCTTCGTCCACCTTGCGGCCCTTCTGAAGCATGGAGGAGATACTGATGTTGTTCTTCCCGAGCACGCCCGTGATGCGCGACAGCACGCCCGGCTTATCGAGCGCCGAGAACCGGAGATAGTAACACGAGGTGATATCGTCCATTTTCCGGATCTTGAGCACTTTCCGGTCGCGGAATGCCGTTATTGGCGAACGGCCCACTGAGCCTGCCAGAATGTCGCGGCCGATGCTGATGACGTCGCTCACCACCGCGCTGCCCGTGGGCATATCTCCCGCTCCTCTGCCGTAGAACATGGTCGAACCGACGGCGTCCCCCACCACGGCCAGCGCGTTAAAAACACCGTCAACCGTTGCGATGGGATAGGTCTCGGGAAGCATGGTGGGATGGACCCGCGCCTCTATCTCACCATTCACCTTCTTGGTGATGGCCAGAAGCTTGATCTTGTAGCCCAGGTCTTTGGCGAAATCAATGTCCAGCGGAGTGATCTTCGAGATCCCTTCGGTGTAGATGTCGTCGAACTTGACCGGGGTGCCGTAGGCCAGCATGGTGAGGACAGCGAGCTTATGCGCAGAGTCAATTCCCTCGATATCGAAGGTCGGGTCTGCCTCGGCGTACCCCATGGCCTGTGCTTCTTTGAGCACCTCGTCGAACTTCCGGCCTGCGTTCGTCATGAGCGTCAGGATGTAATTGCAGGTGCCGTTCACGATCCCGTAAATGGATTCGATATTATTCGCCGCAAGCCCGCTCCTGACGGCCGCAAGGATCGGGATGCCGCCGGCAACGGAAGCCTCGTATCCCAGGGTCACGCCTGCCTTTTCAGCGGCAGCATAAAGCTCTTCGCCGTGGACGGCCAAAAGCGCCTTGTTCGCCGTCACCACATGCTTCTTGTTCCGGAAGGCTTCCAGGATGAACTCTTTGGCAGGTTTATACCCGCCGATGAGCTCGATCACGACGTCAATGTCCGGGTCCGTCAGAATTTCCTGGGCACTGGTAGTCAACTGCACGTTGCCGAGCGCTATGCCGCGGTCGCGCTTCACATCCAGATCGGAGATCTTCTTGAGCACCACCGGCGCGCCGAGCCGCCGCTGAATTATGTCGGCGTTCTCGATCAGGATGCGGGCCGTGCCCGTCCCCACCGTGCCGAAGCCTATGATTCCAACGTTAATTGCTTTCTTAGCCACTTAATCGGTCCGCCTTTACTTGTTAGGTCGCAGTCTGCAGCAGCACAGACTCCGTAAATTTTGGACAACATCTCCGGTATGGGTCCGGAATGTTCGTCATGACTTGATCAGAAAAAAGCAGGGCCAGGGAAAGCCGCTCAGGCGAAAAACCCGGGACTTCCCTATCCCTTTCATTTTCAACGCATTTATGTATCTAACCGTTTAATTTTAAAGAATAAAAATGATAATAAAACAGTATCAAAGGTTTGTCAATAAAAATTCTGGCAAATGACTTTTTGGCAAGGGAAAATGACGGGGATCAGTGAGGTTGTCCGAAGCTTCGAGGGATTCGTCCTTGAGCCAGAAGAAGCGAGGCTCGCCTTATCGCGGCTGACGAGTTCATCATAGCTGTATGACCGCCAGCGCCCTTCGCTTTTAACTTCCTCTCCCGATGATGATGCCCCCTCTCCTCTTATCCTCTCCCTCGAGGGGAGAGGAAGCAAAGGTGAGGGTGAGTCTTGATGAGATTGAGGTGAGGGGGCGGGCTTGCCCGATTTACGCAGGCTTTCGAGCATGTGGCGGTAGTGGTCGAACAGCTCGTCGCCGTCCTTCTTTAAGAGCGTTGGCCAGTGGTCATGGAAGGCCAAGGCGTTTTTTCGCCTCGGAGAGTGAGATCTCGCGTCCTTCTTCCAGGTCCATCATTCCCTTCACGATTCCCTGCATAAAGGCGCGCTCTTCAGTCTCTTCCTCATAATCCTTGAGCGATCGGACCACCGCCACCCCGCGGCCCCTGCCCGTGAGCACCTCTGACCGTCCACAACCGTACCTAATTGAACCGAAAGCTTTTTGCGACTGCGTCAAAGGTCTGCTCCCACTGGCCGAAGTCATCGGATCTGGTTATTCCCATGACCGAGTAAACCGTCGCATCGCGCATCACGGAATACGTAATTGAGGTGAAGGCTATGCCGCCTACATTGATCGTGCGAACGAACCATTGGCCTTCCAGCTCGCCCATCCGGACCGATCCGTTACTGGTCTCCTGCGCCCCAAGCCGGCTATGACCGACCGAGACCCTCTTCAAAAAATCATCGAGGGTCGTGCCGTCGGGCTGGTTTTGGATGAACAGGCTCAGAAAGGTGTTCTTGTCTCCTTGCTCGATCGTTATCGCGGCATTGGGGACGGCTGTTGTTTTCGCCCAGCCGGACGGGAAGTTCACCGATATCCCCTTGTCCTCATACGTGCCGGTCCCTTGGTCATATCCCTTGGTGCAGGCGGATAGGACAATAACAGACAAAAGAACGAGAACGAAAGCTCCAGCGTGTTTTTTCGACGGCATATTTTCTCCTCTCCATGGCTCTGGTTGGGTACATTGCCCGCTTTTTCTTCAGTAAAGATATCATTCTGAATGGCCGGACGTCGTCGGTCCGGACCAGGTGCGTTCAGTGCCACGAACGTCCCCTTCGGCTTTATCTCAATAATTACGGTCCATCCCCAAGAAAATCGATAAAGGGTGAAAAACTACCCACATAAAACCCGGAAGATCCATAAAATATTATGGACCTGCCCCTGAGATGCTCAATGTCAAAAGGCAATACCTTATCGCCTTCTAACGCCTTGTCTTCTTTTTCACCATTCGCGCAATTTCATCCTCCCCCAGGGGGCTTGGATGTTTGATCCGGAGGCTGTCAGCCCATTCCCGGGCAAAATCCCTCTGCAACGAATGGTTCAGCAGTCCCGTGATAATCATGGCGATCAGGGCCCCCAGGCTCGCCAGCGCCATATCCTTTTGAGCGTCCCAGATGTCTCCCTGCGTGCCGAGGTACGCCGCGCCCAGGTCCCCGCCGAAAAGAAACGCAGCTGCCCACTCAAAAACCTCATACATCATGGAGGTGGACATCGTGAGATCCAGCGGCAGGAAGTAGCCCCAGAAACCCTTCACGTCCGCAACACGCAGGTATATTTCACGGACTGGATAGGCAAGCAGCAGGCCGTAACCGAAGTGGACCACGCGGTCGAAATTGTTCCGCTCCCATCCCAGCAGGCTGTTCAGGGATCGGCCAAAGACGGCCTGAAACCATCGGTCATACGGCACTTCTGCGAACGTATAATGGGCCCCGATCTCATGCAGGCAGAGAAAGAGAAAGATCAGGGTGTAGGAAAAACGGGAGAACGTGAACTTGCGGTGAAATGCCCAGACCAGGACGGCGAATACGGCAACCAGGATATTCTCCACCAGCCAGTCATCGCGGTAGAGTGGTTTGATCGCCAAGGCGGTCCAGAAGACAAGAAAGAGAACGGAGAGGATCAGCAGATATTTGCGATGCGTAATGACCATCAGCGCCACCGTGCCATGCAATCCCGTCATGGCCCCTTTCGATTCGTTTTTTCCCGCCCAGATCCCCCGCAATCGCCCGGAACTGTTCCAAGGCTGCTTCAAGGTCTTCCCGATTGCGTCGGGATCGGGGAGGTTGACGGAGGTTCGAGGGATTCGTCTTTACGTCAGAAAGGTCGTAATAATGCGAATTGTCAAGC
>MHDY01000073.1:30432-30607 GCA_001803705.1 Nitrospirae bacterium GWC2_56_14
GCAGGTCCTCTGGGTCAAACACCAGACCCATTACCGAATTACATCGCAGTGAAGGTTCCGCATGCGCCCTCTGTGTGAAACGAGCCAGTCGTGTTGTCATGGTTTATTCCGCTCTGTGTCGGTCCATGTTTCCCCGACTCGCTTCCTCAAACCGACGCCCCTTCGCTCCATCCGC
>MHDY01000074.1:0-1580 GCA_001803705.1 Nitrospirae bacterium GWC2_56_14
ATGATCGTAATGGAGATCAGTTCCCGCCTGACCTTGAGCCTGGCGCTTCCGCGCCTCGTTCCGAACGAGGCCGATATCACGGCGCTCCCTGTTACGTTGCCCGCAACGGTGCGGCCGGTGGCGTCAACGAACGCGACCCCGGTATTGGAGGATCTCCAGACCACGGACGAAGTGATGTCCTTGACCGTCTTGTCCGAGAACGTTCCCCTTGCCGTGAACTGCTGGACCGCGCCGTTCGCGATCGCTCCCGAGGCAGGCGACACGGCGATGGAAATGAGGTCCCGGCTGACGGCGAGCTCGGTTGACCCGTTCATATCACCGATCGCGGCCGAGATGGCGGCCGTTCCAATCACTGTTCCCGCGGCGATCCCTGACGGGTCGATCTTCGCGACCTTGACATCGGACGAACTCCACGTTGCGAACCAGGTGATGTCTTTTTCGGTATTATCGGGATAATGCGCAGCGCCGGCAAATTGCAGAGAGGACCCCCTGGTGACCGTCGGTGAGGCCGGCGCGATCGTTATCGAAACGAGTCCTTCCCGGGCGTCCCGCTGCAGGTTCCAGCGGATCCAGTCGTCGATCGTGGCCTTTGGATCGAAAACCTGGGGCTGCAATACGCCCTCCTGCGCGGAAACAGCGACCTGCTGCAGGGGTTGGAGGCTGACCGGCTGGATCTCCGCAAGCGCGCCTGCCTGGACAGCGGGCTTTGGCGCTTCCTTCGCCGCGCTCACGGACAGAACAACGCCTTCGTACACGTTGATCGTCGTACCCGCGTCTTCATCCGCATCCACGGCGCAGACCGTGTCCTTTGCGGCAATGAGGCCGGTACGGGTGATCACCTCCACCCAGGAGTCGGACGTTACGGCGCGCTTTTTTATCTTCGTCCATAGTTTGCCGTTGTCGAGCAGCGCCTGCAGGTACAGGCTGCCCGTCAGTTTCTCGAACTGCAGTTTTCGCACCGTGAGGCGCGCGTTATCCGACAGTCTCAGGTAGCCTCCGTCGGGCAGGCGGAGCTCAAGCCTGGAATTCCCCTCCACCTCCACCCGATCGTTCTTTGCGATGCTGTCGTTGTTCCTGATCAAGCGTCCTGCGGGCGCTTCACGGGTAAAGATGCGGGCGGTCCCCTCGACCTGTGTCGCAACAGCGACCCCTTCCGGCACGACCCCTTCGGATACGACGTTGACGATCAGCAGTACGGTGACCAATGCAAGAACAAGGGAAAAGGTAAGCTTCATGCAGATACGGTCCTTTCTTCAGTGGGTGAAAATATTGACGGCATCTCAGGAAATCCCGGGGTGCCCCCGGCACATGCTTTTCCCGGGACGTGCCGGTGATTTTACCCTTCTTCACAAACCGGGGCTGCTTCTGCCTGCATCATGCCCCGCACCGTGAGCAGATTAGCATCGTTCATTATTTTCTGCAAGACGGAATTGAACGGAATGGATATTTCCTGTTCGCGCGAAGAGAGCCGCTCTGACCGGCCCCCCTTACCGGTACTTCCTCACCACCGCGGTCACGACCCCCGCGATCTTGAGCTCCACCTTCGGCCTGATGGGCTGATACTTGGGGTTGGCCGGCAG
>MHDY01000074.1:1656-9426 GCA_001803705.1 Nitrospirae bacterium GWC2_56_14
CCGCTCTTCGCCACCTGCCCTTTGTCCACGATCACCATGTCGCCCGGCATGATCCCTGCGCCGGTCATGGAATCGCCCGAGACCTTGATCAGGAAGCTCGCTTCGCGGTTCTGGATCAGGAGGTCGTCGAGGGAGATGTTGTCTGCAAGGGACTCTTCGGCAGGGCTGGGGAAACCGGCTTCGACAATGCCGAGCATGGGGAGCGGTTCTGAGGGCAACAGGGGAATGAGCCTGAATTTCGCGTCACGTTCCAGAACATCGTGACCGACGAGCGTTCCGATACCGGGCAGGAGCTGCTTTTCCTTCTCATGAGTAAGCATGCCCCCAGTATACGTGAACATTTGTTCACGGTCAAGGCGGATTAAAGGACGAAGTACGTTTCTCGCCAAGCTCGCAAAGGGCGCAAAGGGGATCTTGGGTCAAATATTTTCTGGTTTAAAAACAAAAACTATCCTGTTTTAGGCTTTTCTTGGCGACCTTTGCGAGCTCATCGTGGTCTGGGACCATGGCGAGAGACGCCTCGTGATTTTAGCTTGTCTGTTAGTCTCACCCGATCTGAAAGCCGCGCATCGAGATCGACCCGTGCTGAAATCCCTCATGGAAGAACGTGAGCGGCTCGCCCTTTTTCTGAAGCGCGATGGCGTAGATCATGGGCAGATAGTGGTCCAGCGTCGGCACTGCGAGGGCAGCGGCTTTTCCATTGCCCAGGTACTGGATGAGACCCGCATGCTCTCCGCGAAGCAAATGCTCTTTGACCTGCTCATCGAATTCCTGCGCCCATGCATACGGTTTTGCGTCGAGAGGACCGGCATTTTCGGTGACATAATCTCTCCTTTTGTTTTCAATCAGGCCACTGAAAAACGCCGGTTACGTCATTGCGAGGAGCGTCCTTCGCGACGCGGCAATCTCTTATCTATTATTTATTTCATTGCGAGATTGCTTCGCTCCGCTCGCAAAGACTGCAAAAGGACTTTTTCAACCACCTACTAAAGTATAGTTATCGAGCTCGCACCCTGCCGCCCTCATGCACGGCGTCATCAGGATGCGTGATAACGACCTGGCCTTCGGTCAGCCCGGACCGGATCTCCGCGACCATGCCATTTCGCTGTCCGACCTCAACATTGCGTTGACGGGCTTTTTTCTGTTCAACCGTGAACACCGCCCAGCCGTCCCCTGCGCGGAACAAGGCACTTGCCGGGACCTGAAGCACCGCTGCTCCCTCCCATATAATAAAGTTCGCGTCAAGCCGGTATCCGTCCCCGAGCCCCTGCCATCCCTCTCTCGGCGACGTGAGGTCCGCAATCACGAGGACCCGCTGCTCCTCCACGCCGAGGCTCGAGATCTTCGTGAACCCGGCAGGCTCCACGACCCGCACGTTCCCGCTAAGGGGTTTGTCACCGCCCCAGCGCTCGAAAAGCACCGGAGTTCCCTTTCTGAGCTTCACTGCATCGGCTGAGAGGACCTCGATCTTGACCTCAAGGCTGCGCGGATCTCCCACATCAAGGAGCGGCTCGCCTGCGTTCACCACGCCCTCGCTCTCGCGGTGAAGCTTGAGGACCCTTCCGCCCACAGGGGCCCTGACCATGACGGCCTTTTCTCCCGTGGCACTCTGTTCAGCTGCAGAAAACCGGAGCGCGCTTTGCGCCCGCTCCAGGTCCGCCCGGGCAACGATTACGGCAGCCTCTGCAGAGAGGCGGTTCGCTTCCGCTTTTTTACTCCCTGCTATTGCCTGGTCCAGTTCGTCCTGCGCAATATAGCCGCCGGCGGCCAGCTTTTTCATGCGCGTTTCGCGCTCGCGGGCGTAATCCGCGTCGGCTGAAGCGGCCCGCGCATTCTCTTTTGCCGCATCAAGCGCCGCCTCTGCAGCCGCGATCGCCGAACCTGCCTCTGCCCTGCTCCGGGGATCAAGGACCGTGGAGCGGAGCGGCTCAAGCATGGCGACCTGCTGCCCCTTGCGCACGACATCTCCTGCATGCAGGTCGATGCGCTTCAGGTACCCGGCCACGGGCGCGGAAACGACGAAGCGGTCCTTCACTCGCGTCCGGCCCTCTTCCTCCACCGTAACGCGGAGCGGCCCCCGCTTTGCCGTCACAACATCGACAGGAACCGGCTTGGGCATAAATCCGTAGACCAAGCCGAGCCCGACGACCGCGATCACGCTCCCGACCAGTATCCTTCTTCGTATCTCAACCTTCATAAGCACCTCAGCATTTCACAATCCGCAATCCGAAATCCGAAATGAGATCATTCCCTCGTCTTGAGCACCGCGACCAGATCGAGATGGTCCAGGCGGTGTCGCACGATCAATCCCGACACCGAGGCGGACAGAAGGACCACGGCCGCGCCCAGGGCATAGGTCTCGTTTTCGAGCACCACCGGCACCCGGAAGAGGTCCGACTCTACGGCGGTCACGATGTAGGCGCAGAGAGCGCGGCCGAGGATGAATCCCAGGGGCAGGGCCGCCAGGGTAAGGACCCCGAGCTCGCCCAGAAAAATATAGGATATCTCGCCGCGCGTATACCCCAGGACGCGCAGGCTTGCGAGCTCGCGGCTCCGCTCGGAGAGGGAGATCCGGGCGCTGTTGTATACAACGCCGAAGGCGATGGTGCCGGCGAGGATCGTGGCGATGAAGGTGAAAAAGAGCATGGATTCGGCCTGCGTTTCGTAGAAATTCCTGATCTCATCCATCCGCACCGCGGTCCCCGCTACGCGCGGCATCTCGACCAGCTTCCGGTACACCGCGGGCTGTTCCCGGCTGTCCACGGTCAGATACGCGCCGGACACGAGGTCGCCCTCGCGCATCAGGCGGTTCAGCGCACTCCGGTCCATGTAGCCCATGACGCCGATATACTGCTTTACCAGCGAGACCACCGGGACCTGGCGCACGGGACGGTTCCCCTCCAGCACCTCGACAATCAGCTGGTCACCGACCTTGATGGCGAGCAGATCGGCCAGATAATCGGTCAGCACGATCCCTGAAGGCGGGAGCTCGATGGGCTTGAGCTTGGTATCGAGGAGATAGTGAAGCCTGGTGTTGGGCTCGAAGCTCTGGATAACCGTCCGGTAGGTGCGGTGACCGAACCGGAACCGCGCCGGCACGGTCCGGAACGGCTCGACGTGCTCCACGCCGAAAAGCCCCTTCAGCTCGTGGATCGTCCGCCGCGCCGAGGGCTCGATGTAGGTGATCGTCATGTCTTCGCGCTGGGCCTGCCGGAACTGCACGTCGACCATGAAATCGACGGAATCGCTGAAGAAACCGGAAGCGATCATGACCGCGCAGCCGCAGGATATGCCCGCCACAGTCAGCAGGGCCTTGAACGGCTTCCGTTCTATATTCCGGAGAATGATGCGCGTGGGCTGCGAGAGTATGGCCCCCAAGCCGATCTTTTCGAGCGTTGTTTTCCTGTAGCTCATGGGCGGCTCGGGCCGCATGGCCTGGGCCGGCGGAAGGAGCGCCGCCTGGCGCACGGCCCGGAGCGTTCCCAGAAGGGCGGAACCCGCGGTGATCACGACTGCGGCAACAACCACCGAGGGCCTGAGCTCGAAGTCAAAATAAGGAAAGCGGTAGAACTCCATGTAGATCCTTCCCAATCCCTTGGCGAGCCACACGCCGGCTGCAATGCCGGACACGACGCCGATCAGGACGATAAAGAGCACGAGTTTCGTGAAGTGCATGCCCACGTCGAAGTTGCTGTAACCGATGGCCTTGAGCGCGGCGATCTGTTCACGCTGGGTGCTCACGGTGCGGCTGATGACCACGTTCAGGAGAAAGGCAGCCACGCCGATGAAAATCGCCGGAAAGACCTCGGCAAAACGATCGAGCTGCCGGAACTCCTCGGACAGGAAGCGGTGGGACATCTGGTCCTTCCTGCCGACCGCCCCGAACCCTCCGTAGCGGTCGAGGACCGCGTCGAGCCTGCTGACGACGTCCTCGAACTTCGCTCCCGGCAGGAGCGTGAGCACCACGTCGTTAAAGGCCCCGTCCATGTCGTAGGCCGTGCCGACCGCCTCGCGGCTCATCCAGAGGATGCCGTAACGCTTGAAGTCCGGGCTGATGCCGCCGGGCTTTACCTGTAGAACGAATTCCGGCGAAAGCGCGATGCCGGTGATGACCAGGGTCTTCCAGCGGCCGTTGATCACCGCGCCGAAGGAATCACCGGGCTTGAACCCATGGGCCTGGGCAAAGGCATCGGAGACGACCACCTCGTTGTCCTTCGAAGGATCCACCATCCTGCCGGTCTTCAGATAGAGCCTGTTCAGGAGCGGGCGCCCGTTGTTCGGAACGGACATGAGCCTGGCAGTGACCGGCTCGTTGAACCCCTCGATGTCGAGCTTCACATCGGCCGCCACGCGCGTCTCCACCAGGTCCACGCCGGGGATCTCGCTGATGCGCGCTCTCAGGCTTTCGGGCGCGCGCTTCAGCGATCCGAAGACCTCGGCAAAGGCGAAGTCTCGGTAGAAGGCATCGCGCGTCTTGTTGAGCGAATGCATGACGCTGATGAACATGACGAAGGTGGCCACGCCGCTCACGATCACGAGCACGATCGCCAGGGCCTGGCCCTTCATCAGCCAGAGGTCGCGCAAAAGTTTTTTGTCGAGAGCAGTCATAGAACCTTCAAAGCGGAAAAGCTTTTTTCCGCTAATTATCGCGAATGGACACGAAATGAACCTCCCCGCAGCAAGCTGCGGGGTATCTAACATCTTCCCCTCCCTTGATGGGAGGGGCAAGGGGAGGGTGATACAGCAACTGCCGTCACCCCCACCTAACCTCCCCCATCAAGGGGGAGGAACTTATTTGGTGACCCTGTAGCAAGCTACAGGGAATTGCAAGTTAAAAAAATCTGTGAAATCGTGTTTTTTTTGAATGCCGCCATTCGCGAAAATTCGTGTTCATTCGCGGTTAACTTGCTTTACCACTTCAAATCCTTCGGCTGCTTTCGTATGACGTTCCGTGACGTCTCGACGATGAGACCATTCGACAGATGCACCACGCGGTCGGCCATGCCGGCGATGTCCACATTATGCGTAATGATGACCGTGGCGGTCCCCAGTTCGCGGTTCACCCGTTCCAGGGCTTCGAGCACGACAATGCCGGTCTGGGAATCGAGCGCGCCCGTGGGCTCGTCGCAGAGCAGGACCTCGGGGTTCTTCGAGATCGCCCGGGCAATGGCGATGCGCTGCTGCTCGCCGCCCGAAAGCTGGGCAGGGAAATGGTCGAGCCGCTCGGCAAGGCCCACGAGTCCCAGGGCATCTTCGGGCCTCATCGGGTTCTTTGCGATCTCCGTCACGACAGCAACGTTCTCTCGCGCCGTAAGGCTGGGAATAAGATTATAGAACTGGAACACGAACCCCACATGGAAGCGGCGGTATTCGGTAAGCTCTTTCTCCGTGGCCCGCGTCAGGTCCTTTCCGCAATAGGTCACCTGGCCTCCGCTCGCCGTGTCGAGCCCGCCCAGGATGTTCAGGAGCGTTGACTTGCCGCTGCCCGAGGGGCCGAGCAGCACGACCAGTTCGCCTGCAGCAAGCTCCAGGTCGATGCCGCGCAGGGCCTGGACCTGGATCTCGCCCATATCGTAGATCTTGGTCAGTCCCTGCACTTGAAAAACCGGGCATGCAGTCCCCGTTTTTTTATGAACTGCTTCCTGCGTTGATGATCCGTTCATGCGCGCTCTCATGATTCCTATGCTAAGTATAGCTGAAAATGCGATTTAATCGGGAGACGGGAAAGGCCATTGGCAGGTCTCAATGCGGGTGAACCTAGAGAACCTTTGACACGGAAGAATCAGATTAACACCGGATAAATGCGGATAAAGCACGCCGCGTCCTGAAGTTCATTCGTGTTCATTCGCTAAATTAGCGGTTAACTGCCGTTCGGACCAAAAAGAAAAGACCGGAGAGATTGCTCCCCCCGGCCTTCTGTCAATCATGACGCGCTCATTTTCACGCCTGGTCATTGTTAAGCGGCGCGCTCAACGTGGTGTTTCCTGCTCCAGGGGAACTTGAATAGGACAAGATCGTTGTCCGGGCTTTCCTGCTCAATACGGCTAAAGTCATCCCGCAGATCACGGAAAGCAAGAAAAAGACGAAGCCGCTTGCCCTCATCACCGTTGCGATACTCATCCAGGACCTTTTCAATATCCATGGCACCCTCCTTTGATCGGAATTGTTATGGTCAAAATCGTTCATGGTATTGCCTCTCTTGCGACTAACTCTGCGGTTTATAGCCTTTCCGGCTTTCTCTCCCGTGTTACCAAAGTATCGTAATGCTCTTTATAGTGTGGCAGAATCGCCACCATGAGGCATTATTGACACAGGACAACAACTTCAAGCTCACGGAAAAGGCCATATTATCGCTATCCAAATACTATTCAGATACGGTCTACCATGTATAAATGCATATTGCGTGCCTGGAGGGATAGATGCGGGAAGGCGTTCAACAGGAGGAAAGATTCAAGGCCATGCTCGCGCCCGGAAAACAAAAAGACCGAAGAGATTTTCCCTCCGGCCCATCGATTAGCCACAAATTCACAACATTCAAAAAATAACCGAGCGAGCCGGTTTGGAAAGTATCTCGGCGATTTGGCGATAAATATGTTTCTACTTCTTGATTTACTCTGTGACTTATGTGCTTTATGTGGCCAAGGTTATTTATCTTCCTCCGTGCCTCCGTGGTGAAGCCTTCTCCGTCACGCTGTCTCTCCTGCGCGCCCCGGGCTTCAGCCCTTCTTCCCATACCGGAAACAATCAACAACATGGTCGTTGACCATGCCGACGGCCTGCATGAAGGCATAGCAGATGGTCGGACCGACGAACTTGAAGCCTCTTTTTTTGAGGTCTTTGCTCATGGCCTCGGCCTCGGGTGTCGTTACGGGTATCGCCGCAAGACGCCGGCATGCGTGGCGGACCTGCTTTCCGCCCACGAAGCGCCAGAGGTACGCATCCAGCGAGCCGAACTCCTTCTGGACCTCGAGGACCAGCCTGGCATTGGTTATGGCGGCCTCGATCTTCAGCCGGTTGCGGATGATCCCTTCATCCTTCAGCAGCCGCTGCACGTCCCGGATCGTGAACCGCGCCACGACCGCGGGGTCGAAGCCCTGAAAAACCCTGCGATAGTTCTCGCGCTTCTTGAGCACCGTGGACCAGGACAACCCGGCCTGCGCGCCCTCCAGCACGAGAAACTCGTACAGTTTCCGGTCATCATGGAGCGGTACGCCCCATTCCTCGTCATGATAGGCGATCATCAACGGATCGTCGGATGTCCATGAGCACCGTTTGATATTTTTCTTCATGGTTACAGTTTCCATCATCAGTACATATAATATTATACGTCACCTGTCAAGGCCTTCCCGGCCGCAAATAGAAATAGCCTGAGTGAATTTCACCCAGGCTATGATGCTCAAGAGGGAATATTATTTTTCACTTCCCCTTTTTCTGCAGCACCCCGATGCCGAATAACCCGAGACCCGCAAGGAAAGCAACGCCGTACCCCTTCTGCTCATAGGTTATGTTCACAAATTGCCTGCCCCTGCTTTTCGACACTTTGAACCAGGTGGCGTCGGTGAAAATGAGCGCAAGGCTGACGATGACCGTGACGACGCCGAGCAACGCCATCACCCTGCCGGCCTTGGAAGCTTCCGCGATCTTCTTTCCGATGGGTCCGAGCACGCGGATCAAATAGCGCTCCACGATATTGCCCGCGGCTCCCATGCCTTTCGTGACCTCCCGCATCTGTACTATTGTCTGGTCCCCCATGTTCTATCCTCCTTTAAA
>MHDY01000075.1:0-4463 GCA_001803705.1 Nitrospirae bacterium GWC2_56_14
ACGCCACCATCCGGGGAAGTTCAGCAGGATCAAGGATCTTTTTCCCGTCAAGCGACACGATCACGTCGCCGCGCTGAAGTCCGGCCTTGTCAGCTGGACCGCCCTTGGTAATCCCGTTGACGATAGCGCCCGTTGGTTCGGCAAGTCCGAGGGCGGCTGCCAGGTCAGGGGTCACGGCCTGCGCTGAAACGCCGAGCCAGCCCATATCGGGCCTGCCCTTTTCCCTGATCGACGGCAGCACTTCCTTCACCATGGTGATCGGAATGGCAAATCCCAGGTTCTGGCCGCTGGCGATGATCACCGTATTGATCCCTACCACCTCACCCTGGATATTGAACAACGGACCGCCGCTGTTGCCCGGGTTGATGGCGGCATCCGTCTGAATCAGATCGTCATAGGGCCCGATGCCGATCACGCGGCCCTTGGCCGAGACGATGCCCGCGGTCACGGTGTGAGACAGGCCGAAGGGATTCCCGATCGCCAGGACCCAGTCCCCGACCTCGAGCACATTGGAATCGCCGAGCACGACCGCAGGAAGGTCCTTCGCCTCGACCTTGATCAGTGCGAGGTCAAGTTCACCGGACCTGCCGACCAGCTTGGCCTCCAGCACCCTTCCGTCCGACAGGGAAACCTTGATGTCCTTCGCCATGTCCACGACATGGTTGTTGGTGAGAATATACCCGTCAGGGCTGATGATGAACCCCGATCCAAGGCTCTGGCGCACCTGCTCGCGCTGCGGCCTGTTGCCGAAGAAGCGGAAAAAGAACTCGTCCATCTGCGGATCGCCGAAGGGCGACTGCTGCCGCACTTTGACCACCTGTTTGGTGGAAATGTTCACGACCGAAGGCATCTCTTTTTTTACGAGGGGGGCAAAGGATTCGGGAGCTGAAGCAGCGTTTGACCAGTGCGGAATGATGCAAACCAGAATCAGGACAGGAAGTACAACCTTGACCAGGTACCTCATGAACGACCTCCGTGTTGATGGCATGGGAGAACGGTCAATAGATAACATGGTGTTGCTCAAGAGTCAAGCTGTTTCGCCGGATCAGACGATGGAGGGAATCCACGGAAATTGAGCGCTGCGATATCGCACCACGGAGACCGGCCGAATGCGCGCAGCCGATCACCCTATAAGGCAACGCGGATGACGGTCTTCACATTGCCCCGGGGATTGAAATCGCCCACAACCTCAAGCGTACGCGGCTTCAGGTTCCTGACGAGCGTGTCGAAGATCAGGTTCGTCACCGCCTCGTGGGAGATGCTCTGGTCCCGGAAGCTGTTCAAATAGAGCTTCAGCGCCTTGAGCTCCGCCACTTTCTTGTCCGGCGTATAGGTGACCTTGATCGTCGCAAAGTCGGGGTACCCTGACCGCGGGCAGAGGCAGGTGAATTCAGGGAAGGATATGTCGATCACATAGTCCCGGTCGGGATTGGGATTGGGCCACAGTTCGAGCCTGGCCTGTTTGATCGCTTTGGCGCCGTATTTCATTTTCATGGGCGGCATAGTACCGTTTTTAGCGTTTTCTGTAAAGATGAAAATCATATTCGACGAAGTCAGTATCCACCGCCGGGACGCGGAGAAAGGCACCTTGAAAATAATAAAGATTTTCTCTGCGTCTCGGCGTCTCCGCGGTTAAGTCCGTTTAATTACGAGTCCATCTAATTTTATTGTTTTTTTTCACCGGTGAATATATAATCCCTAATCGACCTCGCAGAGAAAGGGACTCTTGTCATGACGCATAGCTTCAACTGCATCGCCACCGGCATCGGCAGCCTGCCCATCACGGACCCGGACAAGGCAGCGGCCCTGTCGCTCCAGTATCTCCCGGAAGCGCCCATCTGGCCCCAGCTGCCGCAGCGGGACTTCCGCGAGCAGATGGACAGCCAGTACAGCGAGTCCCTGCCCGGGATCAGGCTCGACGCGGTGAAGAAACGTTTCTTCTTTGATACCTCCAAAGACCTGACAACCGAGTTCGAAAAGTTCTTCGAGCAGTATCTTGATAAGAACTACAGCTTCTTCAAGATCTCTGCAGAGTACGCAGCCGCGTTCCCCTCCTTCATTAAACTGTTGAAGCAGGGCCTCCCCTCGAAGATGCGCTTCATCAAAGGCCACATCACCGGTCCGCTCACGGCGGGCATCTCTTTCAAGGACGAGACGGGCAAGGACATCGTGCATAACGAAATGCTCTTCGATGCCGTGGTCAAAGGCCTCGCCATGAAGGCGGCCTGGCAGATCCAGGAGCTCAAGCAGTTCGGAAAACCGGTGATCATCTTCATCGACGAGCCTGCCATGGAATCCCTGGGCTCGGCTTTCTCCGCGGTCTCATCCGAGGTCGTGGCGGAGAAGTTGAACGAGATCATCGACACGATCCACGAGCTTGGCGGGCTTGCCGGCATTCACTGCTGCGGCAATGCCGACTGGCCCATGATCTTCAACACCAGGGTGGATATCGTGAACTTCGACGCCTTCGGGTACATGGAGAAGGTCATGCTCTACCCCGATGATATCAAGAAGTTCCTGGCACGCGGCGGAGCACTTGCCTGGGGAGTGGTGCCCACGGGTGCCTTCACCGGCGACGAAACTGCCGAATTGCTCCTGGCAAAGCTCTATGCAGGCATAAAACGGCTCGAAGCAGCGGGCATTGCGCGCGACGTGGTTCTGCGACAGAGTCTGATCACGCCATCGTGCGGCATGGGCAGCCTCACGCCGGACAAGGCAGAGGCGATCCTGAAGCTGCTGCGCGACGTCTCGGACAGGATGCAGAAACTTTTATAACCAGGAGGCACAGAGGCAAGAAATAGGTAGCAAGTAGCGAAGTAGCAAGTAGCCAGGAACGATCTAGCAAATAGCGAAGTAGCAAGTATTTTTTGACCTCCTTGCCACTTGACCCTTGCTACTTGCCCCTTCCCCTTGACCCTTGCTGCTTGCCCCTTCCCCTGCTTACCCCTTGCCCCCTGGCCCTCGGAATCTTATGTCCCCTCGTCTGCAGTTCATCATGTTCCTGATCGTCTCGCTGGTATGCCATTTTCTGGCGTTCGCTGCCGTAGTCTATCTCCACAAGCCTGAGCCGACAACCCTTCCCACGACAACACCGGTGGAGATCGTTAACCTGCCGCAAAAGGAGTTGAGACAGCTGCCGCCCGTGACGAGACCGATGCCGCGGCAGCCCATGCCGCAGCCCGAGCTCCCCACGACCAGGCCCCGCTCTATTCCCGCGCCTTCCCGGTTCGGGAATGCGCCGGACATCTCGCTCCCGAAAACAGTCCCTCCCTCCGGCAAACCCGGCACTCCCGGTGGAGGAGAAGAGGGCACAGGATCGGGCAGGACAACACCCAAGGGAGATGAACCGGGACCACTCCCTTTTCTTTCCCAGGCTGATATCGACGACCTTGCGCGCAAGGGCATGCCGGAGCGCACCCCGGGCGATAATTCCGTGACGCTCGATACGGATGAGTTCAAGTTCATCTCCTACAACCGCTGGCTCAAGGTCAAGGTGGAGAGCGTGCTCGCCTATCCCGAGCTCGCCGCACTGTCGGGATATCAGGGAACGCTCTATATTCTGTTCGACATCATGAAGGACGGTTCCCTGGGCCGGCTCGAGGTCCTGAAATCATCGGGCTACAAGATCCTCGACGATGAAGCGCTGCGCGCCATCCGGGCGGCGGCCCCGTTTCAGCCCCTGCCCGATGACTGGCGCATGGACCGATACACGATCAGGGCAGCGGTCCTGTTCTATCTGAATGGAGCCTATATCCGATGACGGACCTGCTCAAGATCGGGGCCGCATTCGGGCTGATCGTTCTTTTTCTGCGCCTCAAATGGAACCTCGGCATGGTCATGCTGCTGGCTGCCGCAGTCCTCGGAGCGCTTTACCGGATCGGCCCCCTGGATCAGGCCCGCATCGCTCTTTCCGCGGCCTTCGACCCGGTGACCATCAACCTCGTGACCGGCCTGGTGCTGATCATGGCGCTCGAGAACATCATCAGGAAACGGGGCTTGCTGAAACGAATGATGGAAGCGGTCGTGAACGTGGCTCAGGACCGCCGCATTGCCATGGCTGTCCTGCCCGGCGTGATCGGACTGCTGCCGTCGGCAGGCGGGGCTGCCTTCTCCGCCCCCATGGTGCAGGAGGCTGCCGCGGATACTACGATGACGCCGGAGCACAAAGCGTACATCAACTACTGGTTCCGCCATATTTGGGAATACTGCTCTCCCCTCTACCCCGGGATCGTGCTTGCGGCCGCCGTGACCAGGCTGCCGTTGAACGATCTGCTGCTCTCGCAGCTGCCCCTTCCCCTCGCGGTCATAGGCGTCGGTGCCCTGCTCGGTTTCCGGGGTCTTGCCGGCACATCGGTAGCCGGCAACCGGGATAGGAAAGAGCTTTCCGCCCTGTTCCTGACGCTCCTGCCGATCACGGCTTCGCTCGTCCTGGTCATCGGTTTCAAACTGCCGCTTGCCATAGC
>MHDY01000075.1:4580-6308 GCA_001803705.1 Nitrospirae bacterium GWC2_56_14
GGTCTTCAAGGGAATGCTCGACGCCTCGGGCGCTATCGAGGCTTTGCCCATCTTCTTCCGCGAAAGCGGCCTGCCACCCATGGCGGTGCTTTTTGTCCTGCCATTCCTGGTGGGGCTCCTGACGGGTCTCACCGTCGCGTTCGTCGGCGCCACCTTCCCAATCATCACCGCCATGATGGGGGGCCACCCGGACGCGGCAACCATTACCTTTGCTTTCGCCAGCGGTTTTGCCGGCGTCATGCTCTCCCCTACGCACCTCTGCCTGGTTCTGACGGTCAGGTACTTCAAAGCGGACCTTGCCGGCACCTACCGGCTCCTGTACCTGCCTATCCTCCTGGTGTTCGTTGTCGGCCTGCTCCGGCTCTGGTTCTAGAAAACTGAGAAAATCCTTGATTTTCAACTTGTCCTGTGCTATGGTTCTGCTTCACAAATGAGTAAGGTCGATTCTCCCGAAGCTTCGGGAGATTACTCCTTGCTCCCTGTATGCACCAGAGACAGGGGGCTATAACCCATAGGGAGGTATCAGCAATGTCAGCAATGCATATCTACGAATCAATCTTCATCGTAAACCCCAACCTCACGGACGAAGAGACCGCCAACGTCATCAAGAAGATGCAGGACGTTATTACGAACCAGGGCGGAGAAATGGTCAAGTTCGAGGACTGGGGCAAGAAAAAGCTGGCCTACGAGATCAAGAAACAGAAGCGCGGCCACTACGCGTTCTTCCAGTTCAAGGCTCCGGCAGCGTTGATCCACGAGCTTGAGCGCACCTACAAGCTCACGGACGCCGTGATCAAGTTCATGACCATCAAGCTCGAAAAAGAGCTGCGGCTCAAGCAGCCGCCCAAGCCGAAGAAAAAAGACCTTGCCAAGGCAGCAGCAGCCGCATCCGACGCAACTGCCTAGACGGAAGCACTTAACAGCCGGAGCCCGCTTGCAAAAGCGGAAACCGGCGACCATTGAGGCCGTGCCATGACGAGCTTTAACAAAGTGATATTGATGGGAAATCTCACGCGCGATCCCGAGGTACGGTACACACCGAACGGCAGCGCCGTGGCGAACTTTGCCATCGCAGTCAACCGAAAGTACAAGCAGGGCGAAGAGACCAAGGAAGAGGTCAGCTACATCGACATCGTCGTCTTCGGCAAGCAGGCCGAGAACTGCGGCCAGTATCTCAACAAGGGAGATGCGGCGCTGATCGAAGGCAGGCTGCAGCAGCGCCGCTGGGACGACAAGGATACCGGAGCAAAGCGGAGCAAGGTCGAGGTCGCGGCGCAGTCGGTGACGTTCATGCCGAAACGCCAATCGTCCGGCGGCAGCGGGCAGAGCCAGGCCGAACACGCCCCGGAATCCCCGGTTGACGAGGGAGATATCCCCTTTTAAGGCAGCATGGCACCGGTACACCCACTAACTATTTAACGAGGAGTTTACTATGGCAGAGTTTACCCCAAGGCCGGCCGGTTCAAGACCGTCCGGTCCGAGGCCTTCAGGCCCCGGCGGTTCGCGCGACAGCCGCGATTCCCGCGGCGGCGGCGACCCCAAAAAAAGGCGTTTCACAGTCCGGCGGAAAGTATGCAGGTTCTGCGTGGACAAGGCGCCGTTCATCGATTACAAGGACATCAAGACCCTCCGGTTCTTCATAACCGAGCGGGGCAAGATCCTTCCCCGCCGCATCTCCGGCAACTGCGCCCGCCACCAGCGGGACGTTACGGTGGCCATCCAGCGGGG
>MHDY01000075.1:6377-9622 GCA_001803705.1 Nitrospirae bacterium GWC2_56_14
TGAATGCAACAGGGGGAACTCAGGCGGTTACTGATACAGTGACCATGAGTTTCCCTTTTTTTTGGAGACATCCTTGAACTATCGTGTCGTCGTCATCAGTTCCCTGCAGGCCGCAGGCCTTTATCTTGCTGGTTTGATCATACCGGTGCTCGGCCTGCTGGCTGCCGTGTTCTCGCCGGTCCCGTTCATTCTCGCCTACGTCCGGGAAGGCAGACAGGAAGGACTCGCTTCCATCGGCCTCGCCTGCGGGCTGGTTTCCGTTTTTGCCGGCTGGCAGGGCGGCGTCCTCTTTTTCCTCACCTTCGGCCTGATGGCGATCGGCATTGCCGAGGCCATGCTGCGCAGGTCCAAACCCGAAGGAGCGGCCCTGCTCGGCGGTCTCCTTCCCATCGCAGCGATCGGCATCGCTTTGGCCGCCTATTTCGCGCACCTGGGAAAAAGCCCGGTCGCCGGCATCGAGGAATACATTCGGAACAGCCTCGTTGAAACCGCGAAAATGTACACGACCCTGGGATTGACCGAAGCAGCAGCCATGATCAACGGTGCATCGGACCGGATCATCTATTATCTGGTGCGTCTTCTGCCGGGCATCGTGATCGCAACCTCCGTGGTGCAGGCCGCCTGCTGCTACGGGCTGGCCCGGGCCGTGATCGCCCGCAAACAGGTTCCCGCACCCGATCAGCCGACGCTCGCCCAATGGCATGCGCCGGACGTCTGGGTCTGGGGCCTCATCGTGACCCTGGCCTGCGCCGTGATCCCGCAGGATGCGGTAAATGTCATCAGCTGGAATGCGGCGATCTTCTTTGGCGTCGTTTACACGGCGCAGGGGATCGCCATTCTGGAGCATTACTTCAGGAAGGCCGGGATCCATACCGCGGTCCGGAGCATGCTGCACGCCATCATTCTTGCTCTCCCGATCGTTGTCTGCGTCACCGCGCTCGGTATCGTGGATATCTGGGCGGACTTCCGCAAGGTCCGGGGACCTATTGTAGAAAAGTAAATTTATGCATAACGGGTTGGTTTGAGGTATTGAAAGCCAAGACATCCAACCCCTTCTATTATAGATCCTTGTAGACCCTGAACACCTCCATTCCTCTTCAGCAATCCCACTTGCCTTTTCTATCGATTTATTGTAACGTTTCAATGGGTCAGTTGATAAAATGTTTTTCTTAAAAGGACTTCTTATGGATAAAAAGTTAACGTGGAACGAAATGAAGAGCATGTTTCCCAATGAATGGCTTCTCATCACTGATTTTGTTCTCGACCAAAGCGGCCATCTCATCAGTGGAGTAGTTGCCCGACATTCAGTCGACAAGGATGAGGTATATCGTCTTCCTGCTTTAGATAAACCCTCTGCGTTCAAATATACGGGAGAGAGCACGTTCCCCGGAGGGTGGAGAGCGCATGCCGAACATCACCACGTTTAGTACAGGCGCTCCCTACATTTACCTCTCTATTTTTGTAGCTGCTGATAATAATACCCTCCATGAATTCGATGCAATCTTTGATACTGGCGCTCCAAGGACCGAGTTTTCCGATACCGCACTTCAGTATGCCGGTTTTCTCAGCGCGACAAAACCTGTTATTCTAAAAAACGGGCTGCAAACACAGAAATATGGGAAGATCATTCTTCCACAAATACAAGTCTGCGGTCATTCGATAGGGAATCTCGAAGTATTTGTTTCGCATTTCGAGAAGTCATGGGGGATTGATGCCCTGATCGGCCTCGATTTTCTTCGGCAATTCAAAGTTGAGATCGATTATTCGAAAGGTTGCATTACCTCTGACACATTACCGTTTGTGACTAAATGAACGGAGAAAGCATAATCATGGATATTACAGAAATTCCTTTCAACCGGTTTGTCGGCATCACCAGAACCGACCCCTCAGATACCGCCTTACTACAGCTCTATAAATCGGAGCACCTCGACAATCATCTGAACACCGTACACGCGAGCGCGCAGTTCGCGCTGGCAGAGGCCGCCAGTGGAGAGTGCCTGCTCCGCAAATTTAAAGATATTACTTCAGCCTCATCGTTCATTCCGGTAGTGCGAGATGTCCAGGTAAAATACAGAAAACCCGCGATGGGAACATTGCGTGCATCAGCAAACATAAGTGACGCTGACACCGCGAAAGCGATGGAGACACTTTCCAAAAAAGGCAGAGCGATAATATCTGTTGAAGTTGACTTATTAGATGAATCGAAGAACACAACCATGACGGCGACGTTTTCATGGTTCATTCAAAGAATCGAACGAGCATAACGAAGCACTCCTGCAATCGCGATAACACCGCGCTGCTGACCCTCGTCGCTATCCTGCCGCTCTCCCCGCCCCCCTCACTTTTCTTTTCCCTTTTCCCTCGTTTTTGTTATAATGCCGCATGCGACTTTCCAAAGACATAATCAAGTACCTGAGCGATGCGATCGCAGCTAACCTTGAAACCAAGGGACTGGTGGACTACGAAGTATCGAGGGACGCCATTGCCGCGAAGATCGCCGAGGTGATCACCGCGGACATGCTGGCCGAAGAGAAGCTCAACAAGGACGTCGAAAAGATACTGGCTGCCCACGAGGCCGAAATTGCCAAGGAGAACATGGACTACCGCAAGGTGTTCGAACTCACGAAACAGAAATTGGCAAAGGACCGGGGGATCGTACTGTAAATGCGGATTGCGGATTTCGGATTGCGGATTGAAAATCAAGGCACGTCCTGTCGTAAGCGAGGGATAGCGTCATGCGTTTAAGCGAAGACCGGATCTCCCATGTGTCGCACCTGATCCAGGACATGATCATCCGGAACAGGAATATCGATATACTCCAGCCCGAGGAGCGCATACTCCGGGAGATCAAGCGGACCATCACCGCCGAACTCCAGTTCGAAGACGAGGCGGACGCGGCGGCGCGTCGCACGATCCAGTCCCTGTCCCGCCGGGTGCCCGAGGGAAGCCGCGAGTGGGATGTCCTCTACCGCAAGTACGTGGAAGAGGAGCTCGGCAGGAGAAAAAAGGTTTGAAAAAGTTCATCGTCCTCGGCCTGGTTTTGTACTACGTTTCTTCCAGCCTTGGATTGTTTCTCGGCCGGGACCCGTTCGGCCTGATCATGCTGTTCTGGCTCTCCGGTTTCGCCCTCCTGGCAATCTGTGTTTTTTACACCGCGTACATCACTCCCGAACGGCTCAAAGCGTTCTACTTCATCACGCTCGGCATCATTCTCCTGAATTTTCTCGTGCAGATCACCGGCGGCA
>MHDY01000076.1 GCA_001803705.1 Nitrospirae bacterium GWC2_56_14
CGCCGGCACGTTTATACGCTTCTACCGCTTCTGTTTTGGAGTCCTTCTTGAGGCACAGGTCTCCTATCGTATTGAAAAGGTTGGGGTCGTTCGGCGACTCCTTGACGACCTTCTTCCACTCCGCGATGGCCTTGTCGAACTGGCCCTTGGCAGCAAACTTCTGCGCCTCTTTTGTTATCGCGTTTTTATCGATTGCCATGGTTTTTTAAAATACCATAAAGCTTTGATGGAAGTCAACAGTATCGTGGCCGCGCGGCATCTTAAACCTTGATTTTATATATCAATCATGTTACATATGAACATTATGGCACTTCGAAACATTTGCACCTATCCTGACCCCGTCCTCAGGACCAAAACCGCCCGAGTGGGCACAATCGACAACGCTACCAACCGGTTGATCGACGACATGATCGAGACCATGCACGCAGCTCCGGGTGTGGGCCTGGCCGCGAACCAGGTCGGCGTGTCGCTTCAGCTCGCCGTGATCGACCTGAGCCAGGTGGAGGATGAGACCCGGCGTCATCCGCTCCTGGTCCTGATCAACCCCGAGTTCCTCTCCATGGAAGGCTCGGTGACCGAAGAGGAGGGCTGCCTCAGCCTCCCCGAATACACCGAGTCCGTGAAGCGCGCGGCAAAGGTCAAGGTGCGTGCGCTCGACCGCTCGGGCAAACCGTATGAATTGGAAGCCCAGGGACTGCTCGCCAAGGCCCTTCAGCATGAGATCGACCACTTAAACGGACTGTTGTTCATCGACCGCTTAAGCCCGCTCAAAAAGAACATCTTCAAACGAAGATTCCGGAAGACCTCATCACAGACGGAATAAGATGCTCATCACGGAACCGGGGGGCCTATGAAGCTGGTATATATGGGCACGCCGCAGTTCGCGGTGCTGCCATTGCTCGCGCTGGTGGAGGCGGGCCATGAGATCGTGGCCGTGGTCACCAGGATCGACAAACCGGCGGGACGGGGACGGGCCGTGGCAGCGCCTGCGGTCAAGCGTGCGGCGCTTGAGCGCGGGCTCAGGGTATACCAGCCGAAGCGCGTGCGCGAGCCGGAGTTCATCGAGATACTGAGAGCGCTCGCTCCCGAGGCGATCGTCGTTGCCGCCTATGGCCAGATCCTGCCTCAAGAGATTCTCTCGCTGCCGAAGTACGGGTGTATCAATATCCATGCTTCTCTGCTGCCGCGCTACCGCGGCGCAGCGCCCATTACCTGGGCCCTTGTCCGGGGCGAGACCGAGACCGGCAACACCATCATGCAGATGGACCAGGGCATGGACACCGGTGCGATCCTGCTGCAGGAACGCATCCCCATCGACCCGAAAGACACGGCGGGCACACTGACGGAAAAGTTGTCCCTCCAGGGTGCAAAAATGATAACAACGGCGCTGCCGCTGATCGCTTCAGGGAAGCTCTTGCCGACAGCTCAAGACAGCTCCCAGGCGACCCTGGCCCCGCTGCTCAAAAAAGAGGACGGACGTATCGACTGGGAGCGCGAAGCGCAGGAGATCCACAACCGGGTCCGCGGCATGAGCCCCTGGCCCGGAGCATACACGGTCCTCGACAACAAGATCGTCAAACTCATCGAGACCGCGATCGTGGACGGAAGTTCAGAGCCGGGCCGTTTGCTCGAAAAGGACAGGAACACCCTTTTCGCCGGAACCGGCAGCGGCCTGCTGCAGCTGCTGACCATTCAGCCGGAGGGCAAAAAGCCCATGTCGGCTGCCGAGTTCCTGCGCGGGCACCGGGGAATCGAAGGAAAGAAATTCGAAGCACGAATATCGAAATCCTAAATAAATTTAAATAGCCAAATATTAAAAGATCGATCAGACATGTTTCGTATTTCGAGATTATTTAGGATTTCGTAATTCGATATTAGGATTTGAACTAAAGATTATGTCCGAACCTAAAAAACGCATATTCATCGGCCTCATTGTTTTTACGGTCCTCCTGATCACCGCGATCACGGTGGGGCTGTACCTGATCCCCTACATCGGGCTCAAGAACATTCACCCTCTGGCGCCGACGATCGTTTGCTGGACCATGGGCTCAACGCTCGGCCTCCTGCTTCTGGGGGTGGGTCTGCTTATCGCGACGCTCGTCCGGGGCAGAGAGGTTTTTCTTGCCGCGCGGCTTCGGGGCATCGTCATCGAGGTGCTTTTCCCGATCATGATCCTCGTGGGCAGGGTCCTGGGCATTTCCAAGATGAAGGTCCAGCAGTCCTTTGTTGAGGTGAACAACCTGCTCGTCCGCGCCCGCTGTGCCGAGGTCAAGCCGAAGCGGCTCCTGCTGCTCATGCCGCACTGCCTCCAGTTCAGCGACTGCGACATCAAAGTAACGAGCGACGCCTCAAAATGCAAGGCCTGCGGCAAGTGCAAGATCAAGGACCTGGTGGAGCTGGCGCAGAAATACGATGTCCACCTTTCCGTTGCCACGGGTGGGACGCTGGCGCGCCGCCGTGTTGCCGAGGCCAGACCGGATGCGATCATTGCCGTGGCGTGCGAGCGTGATCTCACGAGCGGCATTCAGGACGCCTACCCCCTGCCGGTGATCGGCATTCTGAACGACCGCCCCTTCGGCCCCTGCTTCAACACGAGCGTCGACATCGCCAAAGTTGCCGAGGCTCTCGAATTTCTCGCCCACGGAAGGTGCGGGACACCCGTTGCTTAAGGACATCCCGCGGGAGACAGCGCTTACGATCCTCTGCCGTACGGAAGAGGGCATCTTTGCCGATACGGCGCTTGCCCTTGCCCGGCAGAAACTTGATGCGCGCGACAGCGCATTCCTTCTGGAACTCGTGTATGGAACGCTCCGGAACCGGTCGCTCCTTGACTGGACGCTCAACCGGTTCTCGGCGAAGCCGGTGGACACGACCGATGCCTGGACCCGGAACATCCTGCGGCTGGCGGCCTACCAGATGCTGTTCCTCGACCGGGTGCCGGTGAGCGCCGCGGTGAACACGGCGGTGGAACTGGCAAAGGCCCATGGCAACAAGCACGGGTATGTGAACGGCCTCTTGCGGGGCCTGGACCGGAAGCGAAGCACGATCGGGCAACCTGACCACGCTGATCCGGTTATGCGGCTGGCCATCCAATACTCCCACCCGCTCTGGCTGGTAAAGCGCTGGGTCGCACGCTTTGGAACTGAAATAGCCGAGTCGGTGCTTCGGGCAAACAACCTGCCGGCGCCGCTCACGATCAGGACCAATACGCTAAGAACAACGCGGCAGGCGCTCCGGGCAGCGCTGGAAGCCGAGGGCGTTGCGCTCGCGGAAACGGACCATGCTCCTGCGGGCCTCAATATCCTGGCAACACCGCAGTGGCTGCGCACGCTTCAGGCCTACCGGGACGGCTGGTTCGTCGTGCAGGACCAGGCCGCCCAGCTCATCAGCTTGTTGCTTTCGCCGCAGCCCGGCGATACGGTCCTTGATGCCTGCGCAGCGCCCGGCGGCAAGACCACGCACCTGGCCGAGCTTATGCAGGACCGGGGAACCGTTGTCGCGCTCGAGCTGGATGCTTCGCGCATGGTGAAGATCCGCGAGAACTCCAGACGGCTCGGCCTGACGAGCATCGCAACGGTTCAGGGGGACGCGACAGCCTACCAGGTCGGCAGCTACGACCGGGTCCTGGTCGACGCACCCTGCTCCGGCCTCGGCGTCCTGCGGCGGCACCCCGACGGCAGATGGAACAAGACCGAGCAGACCGTGGACGAACACGGCAAGCTCCAGCGGCGGATCCTGCAGAACTGCTCCGCTCTGCTGAAGCCCGGCGGTACGCTGGTCTATGCCACCTGCACCACCGAGCCCGCTGAAAATGACGATGTCATCGACTGGTTCCTGGGCGGACCGGGAAACACTTTCACGATCGACGATCCCCGTCCTTTGTTGCCGCAGGCAGCAGCGGCGCTCGTGGACAGCCGCGGTTTCTTCAGGACCGTTCCGAACGCGCCTGCCATGGACGGATTTTTTGGCGTACGGATGGTAAAAAAAACATAATTCAGGTAGACGGTTGTTCGGCTGAAGGCTGAAGGTGGTAAAACGGGAAGTCTGAACTTCCTGGTTCGGATTTCCTGGTGAGATTGAACGCCTTGTTTTTTACCGTCAGTCTTCAGCCTTCAGTCTATCCACCTGAATTGGATTCTCTTTTATTGCTCTTGCAACTTACGATTACTCTGGTAAAATACGGGCTTAATTTATGAAGCGTTTTTTGAGCGGCTTCGGCATATTTCTCGCCCTTCTCGGCATCGGCATCGTCAGTGCATTTGCCGTGGTCTCGTTCCTGCTCCGGCAGGAGGAGGTGCGGGTGCCTGACCTCACGGGCCAGGATATCGTGACCGTGATCGACACGCTGAACCTGCAGGGGCTCCAGCTCAAGGTGGAGCGGCGCGTACCGGACCAGCTCATGCCCAGGAACACCGTGATCTCCCAGACCCCGCCGGCCGGCAGCGGGATCAAAAAAGGCCGGCCGGTCAGAGTGGTCGTAAGCGAAGGTCCCAGCGACCTGCTGACGCCCCGGCTCATTGGCGAGCACTATCGCAAGGCGGATATCCAGATCAGGCTGGCCGGTTTCCTCCCGGGGAGCGTTGCAAAGGTTTCCTCGGACACGGTAGAGCGGGACCTGGTGATCGCCCAGACGCCGCAGCCCGATACTCCGCTCGAAAAAGGCGGTACGATCAACCTGCTGGTAAGTTCAGGGAAGAAGCTATCCACCCTGACGGCGCCGCAACTCATCGGCAAGCGGGCCGAAGAAGCAGTACGGATCATTGAGCGCATGGGACTCCAGCACCGATTGTCCTACCGTGCGGCAGAGGGAATGGGACCGGCGACAGGGCGCCTGGTGTTGAGTCAGCGGCCTGCCGCGGGCTACCCCATAGCACCAGACAGCATGGTGGAGATCGTCGCGACACGGTAGAGACCGATGCGGCCGTAAACAGGGAAACAGCAGTCAGCCACAGAAAGCACATAAGTCACATAAACTAAACAAGAAGTTGAAACAAACTAGAGTTATCACCAAATCGGCAAAGTATTTTCAAAACACCTGCAGTTAATTTTACTTTGTGAATTTTGTGCATTTTGTGGCCAACTGCTCTTTTCATTCAAGTTGAAAGGTTATAGCCAATGACCCGAACAATCAAAGTAGCGCCATCGATCCTCTCCGCCGACTTCTCCCGGCTGGGAGAAGAGATCAGGTCCGTGGAAGCAGCAGGGGCCGACATCATCCATGTGGACGTCATGGACGGGCACTTCGTGCCGAATATCACCATTGGGCCGCTGATCGTCGAAGCTGCCCGCCGGTCCACAAAGCTGCCGCTCGATGTGCACCTCATGATCACGAACCCGGAGCTGTACATCGCCGATTTTGCGAAGGCCGGGGCAGATTATCTCGCCGTGCATGTGGAGACCGCGGTCCATCTGCACCGGCTCATCCAGTCGATCAAGGAGAACAAGGTAAAGGCCGCTGTCGCGCTCAACCCCGCCACACCGCTCTCGGCGCTCGATCATATCCTTCCCGATCTCGATATGGTCGTGCTCATGTCGGTGAACCCCGGGTTCGGCGGCCAATCCTTCATTCCCTCTGCTATGGAGAAGATACGCCAGCTCAGGAAGCGGATCGATGCGGCCAGCCTGAAAATCGAGATCGAAGTGGACGGCGGCGTCAAGCCGTCCAATGCCGCAGAGATCGCAGCAGCCGGCGCCGATATTCTGGTGGCAGGCTCCGCCGTATACGGCGCAAAAGATTATGCGGCGGCCATTAAAGCTATCAAAAGCGCATAGCTGTTTTTGCACTCCGAACTTTTTACTCTGAACTTTGAACTTTATTTCGCAGGAGGCTGTCTTGACCATCAAAAAACAAACATCGCATAAACCCGTAGAGCTCAAGGATGTAAAGGAACCGGTGCTCTACCGCGACATGTTCCCCTATTCGAGCGTGCCCCGGGTGGTGTTCGAGGACCGGATGATCCAGACCAACATCCCCAAGGATATCTGGATCACGGACACGACGTTCCGCGACGGCCAGCAGTCGCGGCCGCCCTATACGCCGAAGCAGATCGCGGACATCTTCGACTTCATGCACCGCATGAGCGGACCCAGGGGCGTGATCCGTCAGACCGAGTTCTTTCTTTACTCGGAAAAGGACCGAGAGGCCGTCCGCCTCTGCATGGAGCGAGGCTACCGGTTTCCCGAGATCACGGGCTGGATCCGGGCCAACAAGAACGACTTCAAACTCGTCAAGGAAGTGGGCCTGAAAGAAACGGGCATCCTCACGTCGTGTTCGGATTACCACATTTTCCTCAAGCTAAACCTGTCACGCAAAGATGCGCTCAAACAGTATCACGACATCGTCGTCACGGCGCTGGAGCAGGG